>NZ_JBEZUP010000018.1:0-153647 GCF_040636485.1 Streptomyces sp. NPDC038707 | reverse complement strand
TGGCCGCCGGAGAACTCGTGCGGGAACCGGTTGTAGTGCTCCGGGTTCAGGCCGACGATCTCCAGGAGTTCCCGGACCCGCTTCTCCCGGCCGCCCTCGGGGTTGATGCCGTTGATCTCCATCGGCCCGGAGATGATCTTCCCGACCGTCTGCCGCGGGTTCAGCGACGAATACGGGTCCTGGAAGATCATCTGGATCTCGGAACGGACGGGGGCGAGCTGCTTGCGCGTGGCGTGGCTGATGTCCCGGCCGCGGTAGGTGATCGTGCCGCGGGTGGGCTCCAGCAGCCGGGTGATCAGCCGGCCGGTGGTCGACTTGCCGCAGCCGGACTCGCCGACCAGTCCGAAGCTCTCCCCCGCGTGCACGGTCAGGTCCAGCCCGTCGACGGCCTGGACGGCGCCGACGGTCCGCTTGATAGGGAAGCCGCCCCTGACCGGGAAGTGCTTGACCAGCCCCGAGACCTCCAGCAGGGGCTCCGGCGGCGCGTCGGCGCCGGCCTCGCGGGCGGCGGGGAGGACCAGGTCCTCTTTCATGTCGGTTGTCCTCCTAGCCCAGTCGGGGCCTGATTTCTTCCGCGAAGATGGTGTGTTTCTGCTCGGCGCTCAGGTGGCACGCCGACGAACGGCCCGGAGCCAGTGCGGGGCGCTCGGTGACGCAGCGGTCCCCGCCGACCCGGTCCAGGAAGGCGCAGCGGGGGTGGAAACGGCAGCCGGACGGCGGGGTGAGCAGGCTCGGCGGCGTCCCGGGAATGGGCGACAGCTCGGCGGCCAGGTCGGAGTCCAGCCGGGGCATGGAGTTCAGCAGGCCCCAGGTGTACGGGTGCCGGGGCGAGCGGAGCACCTCGTCGACGGTGCCGCGCTCCACCGCCCGGCCCGCGTACATGACCATGATGTCGTCGGCGATGTCGGCGATGACCCCGAGGTCGTGGGTGATGAAGACGATCGCGGTGCCGAACTCCCGCTGGAGGTCCTTGAGCAGGTCCAGGATCTGGGCCTGCACGGTCACGTCGAGGGCCGTGGTCGGCTCGTCCGCGATCAGGAGGTCCGGGTCGCACACCAGCGCCATGGCGATCATCGCGCGCTGGCGCATACCGCCGGAGAACTGGTGCGGATAGTCCCGGGCGCGCTCCTTCGGGTTCGGGATGCCGACCTTGCCGAGCATCTCCACGGCGCGCGCCCAGGCGGCCTTCTTCGAGGCGCCGGTGTGCTTCATGAAGGGCTCGGCGATCTGCCGGCCGATGGTGTAGAAGGGCGACAGCGCGGTGAGCGGGTCCTGGAAGATCATCGCCACCCGGTTGCCGCGCAGCTTCTCCAGTTCCTTCTCGGTGGCGGTGATCAGCTCCTTGCCGTCCAGGAGGATCTCCCCGTCGACCGTCGTGAACAGGGGGTCGTGCAGCCCGAGGACGGTCAGGTTGGTGACCGACTTACCCGAGCCGGACTCGCCCACGATGCCGAGGGTCCTGCCGCGGTCGACGTCGAAGGAGAGCCCGTCGACGGCCTTCACCGGGCCGTCCTCGGTGGAGAACGTCACCTGGAGATCGCGCACCGAGAGGAATCCGCCCGGCCCGGCCGGGGCCGGGGCTCCCTCGGCCTTGGTCACTGTGGTCACGATGGCTGGTCTTCCTAGGAGAGCCGGATGCGGGGGTCGATCCACGCGTACGTGATGTCGGTGAGGATGTTGATGAGCAGGATGAAGAAGGCGCCGAACAGCATCACTCCCATCGTCAGCGGCAGGTCCTTGTTGACCGCGCCGTCCACGGCGAGCCGGCCGATGCCCTGGAGGGAGAAGGTCAGTTCGGTGACGACGGCACCGCCCAGCATGGTGCTGACGTCGATGGCGAGGATGGTGACGATGGGGATGAGCGAGCCGCGCCAGGCGTAGCGCAGGAAGACGTACCCGCGGGGCATGCCCTTGGCGCGGGCGGTGCGCACATGGTCCTCGGCGAGCTGCTCGATCATCGACGAGCGCGCCATACGGGTGTACTGCGCGGTGAAGATCGTGGCCAGCACACAGACCGGGATCACCATGCCGGCGAACCAGCCGACCGGGTCCCGGGTGAGGGGCACGTACTTGGGGTCCTCCAGCCAGCCGGTGCTGTAGACGAGGACGGTCAGCACGACCGGGCCGAGGAAGTAGATCTGGAAGGAACTGAGCACCATGGAGGTGCCGGTGGCGACCTTGTCGACCAGGGTGCCGCGCCGGTACGCGGCGATCATGCCGGCGCCGATCCCGACGAGGAGGAAGACCACGGAGGCGCCGGCGGCCAGGGTGAGGGTCAGCGGGAACCGGTCCATGATGGTGCTCCAGACCATGTCCCCGGAGTAGAACGACACCCCGAGGCAGGGGGCCGGGCAGTGACCGGTCGGGAAGTCCCGGCCCGTCACGATGCCGGACATGAACTCCCAGAACTGCCGGGCCAGGGGCAGATCGAGGCCGAGGGCCTCCCTGATGTCCGCCAGCCGCTGGGGCGAGCAGTCCTTGCCGCAGGCCAGGGAGGCGTAGTCGGAGGGGGCGGCCACGAAGAGGAAGAACGTCGCCGCCCCGATGAGGACGAGCGTGACGAAGGCGCCGACCGTGCGCCGGATGATGAACTGGACCATGGCGGGCTGGCTGCTCCTGCGGAGACGGTGGATGGGCCGGGGCGGCCGGGGACGCGGGGGCGCCCGTTTCGCCGCGCGCCCCCGTCACCGGCCGTGGATCACGACTTCAGGTACAGCCGGGTGATGTCGATGAGGCTGGACTCCGTGCTGTAGCGGACGCCGCCCACGTTCGAACCGGCGAGCTGGAACTGCTTCGTGTACCACAGCGGGGCCGCCGGGAGGACGTTCTCCAGCAGGTAGTGGTGGGCTTCCTTCCAGGTCTTGGCCGCCTCGGCGGGCGCCTGGGTGAGCGCCTTCTCGATGAGGGCGTCGACCTTCGGGTCCTTCACGTGCGAGTAGTTCGCGGAGCCGTCGAAGACCTGCGAGCCGTCGTAGATCGGGGTGACGACCGTGCCCGGGGACGGCCAGTCCTGGCCCCACCCGGAGATGTACATGTCGTAGGGGTTGTCGAGCTTGC
The DNA here is from genome assembly GCF_040636485.1 of Streptomyces sp. NPDC038707. Lineage (NCBI taxonomy): Bacteria > Bacillati > Actinomycetota > Actinomycetes > Kitasatosporales > Streptomycetaceae > Streptomyces > Streptomyces sp. NPDC038707. The sequence goes on along the minus strand of NZ_JBEZUP010000018.1, from coordinate 150,590 downwards.
CGATCTGCTCGTAGTAGCTGGCCGAGTCGATCTCCTTGGCGACGACGTCGAAGCCGGCCTTGGTCAGCGCGTCCTCGATGGCGACCTTGCGCCGCTGGCCCTGCTCGCTGTTGGCGTAGGCGAAGACGAGCTTCTTCTCGGCGGCCGGGACGTCCTTGAGGATCTCCTTGGCCTTGGCGACGTTGCCCTGCGGGGTCTTCAGCCGGCCGTAGGGGTCGTAGGCGGGCTCGTAGCCGGGCAGCGTCGGCGCGAACAGGTTGGGCGCGACGTCACCCCCGTAGGCGCCGCCCTCGCCGGCGATGAGGGACTTGGAGTTGACCGCGTAGGCGGCGGCCTCGCGGACCTTCTTGTTCTTGACCCGGTCGAGGTTGAAGGTCAGCGACATGACGTACGGCTGGTAGCCCTTGACCGTGCGCTTGTTGGCGTCCGGGTTCTTGATGACGTCCTGGATCTGGGTGGCGTCGACGCCGCCGGTGAGCTGGATGGCGTTCTTGTTGTCGCCCTCGTCGGCGATCAGCCGCTTGGTCTGGGTGGACTCGGTGACGCCGAACTGGAAGGTGAAACCGTCGGCGTACTGGTGGCGCACGGAGTCGGTCTTCGGGTCCCAGTGGGTGTTGCGCACCAGCTTCAGGGTCTTGCCGACCTTGTTCTCGGCGATCTTGTACGGTCCGGTGGCCACCGGCTTCTTCTCGTACCGCTCCTTGGTGTCGCCCTTGGCGGGGACGACGGCGTAGCCGGCCATGGCGAGCGTCTGCGGCAGATCCGGGCGCGGCTGGTCGAAGTGGAAGACCACCGTCTTGTCGTCGGGGGTGTCCAGCACCGAGGCCGGCAGGTGCTTGCCGTCGAAGCCGCCGCCGGGCAGCGCCTTGCGGTAGTCGGCGCCGCTCAGCCAGGTCTGCACGTAGGTCGGGCCGTCGAAGATGAACTTCGCGTACTGCCGCTCGATGGTGTGCCGGATGTCGGCCGAGGTGAGCCGGTTGCCGCACTCGTCCTTGAGGCCGTCCTTCAGGGTGAAGGTCCAGGTCCTGCCGCCGTCGGAGGACTTGCCGGAGTCGGTGGCGAGGTCGCCGACCACCGAGACGTTGCCCCGGTCGTCCTCCTGGAACTGGGTCAGGCGGCGGAAGAGCAGATAGGCGACCTGGCGGGAGTCGGAGACGTAGATCTGGCCGGGGTCCAGGTGGGACAGGCCGGACTCCTGGTAGACGGTGATCGTGCCGCCGGACCTGGCGCCGGGCAGGTCCTTGGCGGGGCCGGTGGAGGCCGCGGCGTCGGCGTACACGACCGGCTGGGACTGGACCGCCGCCTCCTTCTGGTCCTTCTCGGAGTCCGTGCCGGATTTACCGCCCTCGTTCTTCGAGCAGGCCGTGAGGGCTAACGAGCCGGCCGCGAGGGCGATCACGACGGCACGCGCTGCGCGGGCACGCTGGGACATCATGGGGCCATCCACCTACCTGTCGGGTCTGTTGTCCGTGAGATCTGCCGGGCGCCGACCCTTCGGGCCGGCCGGGGCGGCAGCCACCCCCCACCCAACGGACGTGCTAACGCCCGGACTTGGGGTCGAACGCGTCCCGTACGGAGTCCCCGAGGAGGTTGAAGCACAGGACGAAGATCACCAGCGCCACCCCGGGGAAGAACATGAACGCCGGGTCCTGCTCGGCGTACCGGGCGCCGGCGGCGAAGAGGCGTCCCCAGTCGGGCGTCGGCTCCACGAACCCGACCCCGGCGAAGGACAGGAAGGCGATGCTGAGGATGGTGCTGGGCAGCTGGTACGTGAACTGCACCAGGATCGGGGTGACGACGTTGGGCAGGATCTCCTTGCGCACGATCCGCCAGGGCGAGGCGCCCGAGACCCGGGCCGCCTCCACGAACTCCCGCTCGCGCAGGGAGAGTACGGTGGAGCGCACCAGCCGGGCCATGCCCATCCAGCCCAGCAGCCACAGCACGATCAGCATGGCCACGGCGCGGAAGTAGGTCGGCGTCTCCTCGCGCGGGTCCACGAAGAACGACGTCACGACGGGCATGAACGCGATGAAGAACAACTGCTGGGGAAAAGAGAGGAAGAAATCGGTGCCGCGGCCGATCCAGTAGTCCGTACGGCCGCCGAAGTACCCGCCGATCAGGCCGATCACGACCCCGGTGAACATGATGAGCACGGTGATGCCGAGCGCCATGTACAGGGAGGTGCGCATGCCGTACAGCAGCATGGCGAACAGATCACGGCCGTACTGCGGCTCGACGCCGAACCAGTGCTCGCCCGACACTCCGCCCAAGTAGCCGAGCGGAAGCCCGAATTCGTCGAGCACGGGCCGGTCGGCGTAGGTGGGATCCTGGCCGTAGAGGGTGTACGGATCGGTGCCGGGCAGCTTCGCCAGCAGCGGCGCGAGCAGCGCGACGGCGAAGTACCCGAGCACCACCACGGCACAGACCACGCCCGTGCGGTCGCGCCGGAAGCGCAGCCACATCAGCCGGCCGGGCGACCGGCCCGCGAGTTCGACGGCCTGGACCCTTGGCTCCGGCGCTGACACGCCGGAGACGACGGCCGACGCCCCGCCGCCCTCTGTATCGGTAGGACTTGTCACGGTTCGTCCGTTTCACAGGTATAAGGAAGAGAGATACCCGGATACTCCGAGGACGCGCGCGACCGCGGTCAAACGCGCGTGACGGGATTCCCTCCTCATGACTTCACGTGTCCACCAACAGGAGGGGGTTTCCGTCTTCCTTCCGACACCCCTGACGAAAGGAAGGACACCCCCCGGTGCTCGTGAGTCGGGCGCTGTCCCCACAGCGCGAGACCCATTGACCCGAGCGTTACGCCGCTAACTATCTGCCATGGGTCGACTACCGACCACCGCCCGTAGATCTCAATTCAGTCACAGCTCGCGCGTAGACCTTCCAAAATCTGGACAAACTGTTCGCCGGAAGAAGGCGCGAAACGGACGTGTTACATGGCTATCGGGCGCGGTGCACCGCATGCCGGACATCCGGATCCCGAAAAAGGGTTGCGAAAAGCCCGGGTGCCCCCATGACGGGGACACCCGGGCTCAGGTGCGGGAGGCTCAGCCGTGCTTGGCGCGGCTGGCGGCGCGGGCCCGCTCACGCTGGTCGAGCACGACCTTGCGGATGCGAACGGCCTCCGGGGTCACCTCGACGCACTCGTCGTCGCGGCAGAACTCGAGCGACTGCTCCAGCGACAGCTTGCGCGGCGGCACGATCGACTCGGTCACATCGGCCGTCGAGGACCGCATGTTGGTGAGCTTCTTCTCCTTGGTGATGTTGACGTCCATGTCGTCGGAGCGGGAGTTCTCACCGACGATCATGCCCTCGTACACCTCGGTGCCCGGCTCCACGAAGAGCACGCCGCGCTCCTGGAGATTCGTCATCGCGAACGCGGTGACGGCACCGGAGCGGTCGGCGACCAGGGAGCCGTTGTTCCGGGTCTGCAGCGTGCCGAACCAGGGCTCGTGGCCCTCGTGGATGGAGTGGGCGATGCCGGTGCCGCGGGTCTGGGTCAGGAACTCGGTGCGGAAGCCGATCAGGCCACGGGACGGCACGACGAACTCCATGCGGACCCAGCCGGAGCCGTGGTTGGACATGTTGTCCATGCGGCCCTTGCGGACACCCATGAGCTGCGTGACCGCGCCCATGTGCTCCTCGGGCACGTCGATCGTCATGCGCTCGACCGGCTCGTAGACCTTGCCGTCGACCTCCTTGGTGACGACCTGCGGCTTGCCGACGGTCAGCTCGTAACCCTCCCGGCGCATGGTCTCGACCAGGATGGCGAGGGCCAGCTCACCACGGCCCTGCACCTCCCAGGCGTCCGGGCGCTCGGTGTCCAGGACCCGGAGGCTGACGTTGCCGATCAGCTCGCGGTCCAGGCGGTCCTTGACCTGGCGGGCGGTGACCTTGCGGTCCTTGACGGCCGCCTTGTTGTCGGCGCCCTTGCCGGTGGCACCGCGGCCGACCAGCGGCGAGGTGTTCGTACCGATCACCATGGAGATGGCCGGCTCGTCCACCGTGATCAGCGGCAGCGGAACCGGGTTCTCCGGGTCGGCCAGCGTCTCGCCGATCATGATGTCCGGGATGCCCGCGACCGCGCAGATGTCACCCGGGCCGGCCTTCTCGGCGGGCTTGCGGGTGAGCGCCTCGGTCATCATCAGCTCGGAGATCCGCACGTTCTGCACGGAGCCGTCGCGCTTGATCCAGGCCACGGTCTGGCCCTTGCGCAGCTCGCCCTGCTCGACCCGGAGCAGCGCGATGCGGCCGAGGAAGTTGTCGGCGTCGAGGTTGGTGACGTGGGCCTGGAGCGGCGCGCCCTCCTCGTAGGTGGGGGCCGGGATGTGCTCCAGGATCGTGGAGAAGAACGGCTCCAGGCTGGTGGAGTCGCCCGGGACCGTGCCGTTGTCCGGCTTGGTCAGCGAGGCGATGCCGTCACGGCCGCAGGCGTAGACGATCGGGAACTCGATCTGCTCCTCGTCCGCGTCCAGGTCGAGGAAGAGGTCGTAGGTCTCGTTGACGACCTCGTCGATCCGGGCGTCCGGACGGTCCGTCTTGTTGATGCACAGGATGACGGGCAGCCGCGCCTGGAGCGCCTTGCGCAGCACGAAGCGGGTCTGCGGCAGCGGGCCCTCGGAGGCGTCGACGAGCAGGACGACGCCGTCGACCATCGACAGACCGCGCTCGACCTCGCCGCCGAAGTCGGCGTGGCCGGGGGTGTCGATGATGTTGATCGTGATCGGGTCCCCGCCATCCTTCGGGTGGTACTTGACCGCCGTGTTCTTGGCGAGGATCGTGATGCCCTTCTCACGCTCCAGGTCGTTCGAGTCCATCACCCGGTCGTCGACCTGGTCGAGCTGGTGGGCGGCGAAGGCGCCGGCCTGCTTCAGCATGCCGTCGACGATGGTGGTCTTGCCGTGGTCGACGTGGGCGACGATGGCGACGTTGCGGATGTCGTGACGCGTAGAAAACGCAGTCATATTGTGGCGTACTCCCGGAGTGTGCGGACTGCCCTGCGCGTACGTCCGTGCCGCGCGGGCCCTGCCGGGCTGGACACGCCACGGCCTCACCCCATGGTACGTGGCCCCCGCCGAAGCGGCTTCCCCGGGCCGTCCTACCCCTTGCTCGGACCGGGCGAGACCTTCGCTCCCTTCTTGAGGAAGCCCATGTCCTCGTAGACCGGCGTCCGGAACCCGAAGGCCCCCGCGTTGACGAGGTTCTTGCGCACGCCGACCAGTTCCGGGCGCTGGTAGAGCGGGATGGAGCCCGCCGCCGCCCAGATCCGGGAGTCGGCCTTCTTGATCAGGTCGCGCGCCTCGTCCTCGTCCAGCGTGGCGGCGGCCTGGTCGAAAAGCTGGTCGACCTGGTCGGTGCCCACCCGGGTGTAGTTCTGCTCGACGTTCACCGAGCCGTCCGCCGCCGGCAGCGGCTTGGCGTAGACGGGCCGGGCGTCGGTCGCCGGGAAGGCGGAGGCGGGCCAGGAGTACAGGGCCAGGTCGTAGTCGCCGGCGGCGATGTGGTCCTTGAAGTAGCTCTCGTCGGAGACCTTGGTGATCGTCGCGCGGATGCCGATCTGCTCCAGCATCGTGGTGATCCGCTCGGCGACGGCGTTCAGGGTGTCCGAGCCCGGGCCGGAGGGCAGCACGAAGCGCAGTGCGAGCGGCTTGCCGTCCTTGGCGAGCGGCCCGGCCGGCGCGGCGGCCGGGGCGGCCGTGCCCTTGGGGGCGTAGGCGCCGGGCGCGCCGCCGCGCCGGCCCTCCTGGGCGAGGTGCGGGTCGCCGTGTCCGCGCTGTCCGCCGACGGTCTCGTGGTGGTTGCCCTTGTCGTCCTCGCCGACGACGTACGCGCCGTCCTCGCCGCCCTCCGACACGTCCTCGCCGTGGCGCCCGGGGCCCGCCGCCTTCGGGGCCTTGTACTGCTCCTTGAGCGGGCCGCCGCGCACCCAGCCGGCGTCGGCGAGCAGCGCCTGGGCCTCCTTGGCGTCCTGGGCGCCGAGCGCGCCGCTGCTGTCGGCGTAGGCGGCCTGCCCGGACAGGGCGAGGTGGCTGCCGACGGGTACGGCGGGCAGCCCCAGCGGGGTGAGCACCAGCCGGGCCAGCTCCCGGCGGTCCAGGGCGCGGGCGACGGCCCGGCGGACCCGTTCGTCGGCGAGGGGGCCGTCGGCGCCGTTGAGCGCGAGCTGGGTGTACACGGGCTCCAGCGACTTGCGGACCTCCACGTCCCCCAGCGCCTGCTGCTGCTCCAGGTAGCGGCCGATGGCCTTGCCGAGCTGCTTGCGCCCGGTGTCCTCGCCGGTGTCGAGACCGTGGGCGAGGGCCCAGTCGCGCAGCTTCTTCACGGAGGTCCGGCCGCCGCCCTGGAGCGGGGTGCCGGTGCCCTTCGCCCGGTGCGCGAGCCCGATCCGCCGGGCGTCGGCGGAGTCGATCTCGGCCAGGTCCACGCTGCCGTCGGCGAGCGCGGCGGCCCGCTGGTCGCGGGGGACGGCGTGCAGCACGATCTGGTTCAGCTTGGCCGGTCTGCCCCACCAGCGGGGGTTGCGGGTGAGCACCACGTCCTTGTTCGCGGTGTCGACCTTCTCCACCCTGAAGGGGCCCGCGGTGATCTTCAGCTTGCGCCGGGCGCCGTCGTTGAAGGCGTCCGGGGTGCCCATGACGTCCTTCGGGTACAGCGGGGAGAACAGGGACTTCCAGTCGGCGTAGGGGCGGGCGAAGGTGACCCGGACCTGGAGGTCGCTGTCGCCGCGCTCGATCTTGGCGATGCGCTCGTAGCCGGCGTTGCGGGCGGTCCAGTACGCGCTGTCGCGGCCGGACAGCGCGCGCCACTGGGCGACGAAGTCGGCGGCGCCGATCTCCCGGCCGTCGCTCCACACGGCCTGCTGGTTCAGCTTGTACAGCACCACCTGGCGCGGTTCGGTCTCGATGACCTCGGCCGACTCCAGATAGGCCGGGTTGGCCACCGGGCGGCCGTTCTCGTCGAGCCGGAACATCGAGGGCAGCACGGCCTGGGCGACCCGGGTGGTACCGGCGTCGGCGTCGGCCTGGAAGGTGTTCAGCGTCTCCGGCAGGGCGTCCACGGCCCACTTCAGGGTGGAACCGTCGGCGACCAGGTCCCGGCCGGCCGGGGCGATGTCCTGCCCGGCCAGCGGGGCGGGGGGCTTCTCGTCCTCACCGCAGCCGGCGAGCAGCGGCACGGCGAGGGCGCCGGCGGCGAGGAGGACGGCCGACCGCAGGGCGCTGTGCCGCGCGGGCCGGGGCGCGGTGCGGTGCGGGCGGGTCGTGGCCGGCCGCGCGCCTGTGGGGCGCTGCCCCGCCGCGACCGCGTGGGGGGCGTCGCCGTCGTAGGACATCTCTGCTACCTCCGGGGAGCCACGGGCCTTATGCTCGCATTTGGCGGTATATGGAGCTGATCAGATCTACGCCGCCACTGAAGAGGAAAGGATCCGGCAACGGCGGGCGACACGGCGGCGACAGCCGGTAAGCCCACCCATGCGGCGCACACCGCCCGGACGATGCACCCGTACGCCCCGGCCAATCGCCGCACATCCCTTCACACCGGCAGGCCGAGGCGCGACACTCCAAGGCGCATGAACGTTGCCGCCCATGGCCCGCAGGTCCCGTGGAAGCGAGGGCAAGTCATGTCCGTGCACGACGACATCACCGCCGTCCAGCGCTGTCTGGACGACCTCAACCGGTCGCTGAGCCGCCTGGAGCACCAGCTGGGCCGCGGCGGACTGGAGATACGGCGGGTCCGGCTGGACGCCGAGCACCTGCGCGAGAGCGTGGCCCTGCTGCGGGAGACCGCCACCGCCCCGGCCGCGTCCCACCGGCCCGACCTCGTCACCATCTCCGACACGCCCTACGACATCAGCCTGTGGACGGACTCGGACGACGAGGGCCTGGGCGCCCGCGACCGCCGCGCCCCCTGAACCCGCTACCGACCGGAGTCCCGACTTGGCCACTGGTACGGAATCCCCCCAGCAGCGCGGTGGCGTGCGCACCGGTACGCGCGCCGCGATCCTTGCCCCGCACCTGCGGACCGACCGCTGGTGGCTGGCGCCCGCCTGCACCGCGGCCGGTCTGCTCGCCTTCGTCGTCTACTCGACGTGGCGGGCCTTCGCGAACGCCCACTACTACGCGGCGCCGTACGTCTCGCCGTTCTACTCGCCGTGCCTGGCGGAGAACTGCCGGACCATGCGCGCCGGGCCCAACGCCGAGCTGTTCGGCGGCTGGTGGGGCATCTCGCCCGCGATCATCATCCTGATCTTCCCGCTCGGCTTCCGCCTGACCTGCTACTACTACCGCAAGGCGTACTACCGCGCCTTCTGGGCGTCGCCGCCGGCCTGCGCGGTGGCCGAGCCGCACCGCTCCTACACCGGCGAGAGCCGCTTCCCGCTGATCCTGCAGAACGTCCACCGGTACTTCTTCTACGCCGCCCTGCTGGTGGCCGGGGTGCTCAGCTACGACACCGTGCTGGCCTTCCGGGACGCGCACTACCGGTGGGGGCACATGGGCCTGGGCACCCTGGTGTTCCTGGCCAACATCGTGCTGATCTGGGCGTACACCCTCTCCTGCCACTCCTGCCGGCACATCGTCGGCGGCAAGCTCAAGCACTTCTCGAAACACCCGGTGCGCTACCGGGCCTGGCAGTTCGTCGGCCGGCTCAACGCCCGTCACATGCAGCTGGCCTGGGCCTCGCTGCTGAGCGTGGCGTTCGCCGACTTCTACGTGTACCTGGTCGCGTCCGGCGTCTTCGACGATCCGAGGTTCTTCTGATGACAGCGGTGGAACGGCAGCAGTGGGACGTCGTGGTCGTCGGGGCCGGCGGCGCCGGGCTGCGGGCCGCGATCGAGGCCCGCGAGCGGGGCGCCCGTACGGCCGTGATCTGCAAGTCGCTGTTCGGCAAGGCGCACACGGTGATGGCCGAGGGCGGCATCGCGGCGGCGATGGCCAACGCCAACGAGAACGATTCCTGGCAGGTCCACTTCCGCGACACCCTGCGCGGCGGCAAGTTCCTGAACCAGTGGCGGATGGCCGAGCTGCACGCCCGGGAGGCCCCGGACCGGGTGTGGGAGCTGGAGACCTGGGGGGCGCTGTTCGACCGGACGAAGGACGGCCGGATCTCCCAGCGCAACTTCGGCGGCCACGAGTACCCGCGGCTCGCGCACGTCGGCGACCGCACCGGGCTGGAGCTGATCCGCACTCTCCAGCAGAAGATCGTCGCGCTCCAGCAGGAGGACCACCGGGAGACCGGCGACTACGAGTCCCGGCTGAAGGTCTTCCAGGAGTGCACGGTCACGAGGGTGCTCAAGGACGGCGAACGCGTCTCGGGGGTCTTCGGCTACGAGCGCGAGTCGGGCCGCTTCCTGGTGCTTCAGGCCCCGGCCGTGGTCCTCGCGACCGGCGGCATCGGCAAGTCCTTCAAGGTCACGTCGAACTCCTGGGAGTACACCGGCGACGGCCACGCGCTGGCGCTGCTGGCGGGCGCCCCCCTGGTCAACATGGAGTTCGTGCAGTTTCACCCGACGGGCATGGTCTGGCCGCCGTCGGTGAAGGGCATCCTGGTCACCGAGTCGGTGCGCGGGGACGGCGGGGTGCTGCGCAACTCCGACGGCGAGCGGTTCATGTTCGACTACGTCCCGGACGTCTTCAAGGACAAGTACGCCGAGTCGGAGGAGGAGGCCGACCGGTGGTACGAGGACCCGGACCACCACCGCCGCCCGCCGGAACTGCTCCCCCGCGACGAGGTGGCCCGCGCGATCAACGCCGAGGTCAAGGCGGGCCGGGGCTCCCCGCACGGCGGGGTGTTCCTCGACGTGTCCACCCGGATGCCCGCCGAGGTGGTGCGGCGCCGGCTGCCGTCGATGTACCACCAGTTCAAGGAGCTGGCGGACGTCGACATCACCGCGGAGCCGATGGAGGTCGGGCCGACCTGCCACTATGTGATGGGCGGGGTCGCGGTCGACTCCGACACGGCGGCGGCGCGCGGGGTGCCGGGGCTGTACGCCGCCGGTGAGGTGGCGGGCGGCATGCACGGCTCCAACCGGCTCGGCGGCAACTCGCTGTCCGACCTGCTGGTGTTCGGCCGCCGCGCGGGGTGGCACGCGGCCGAGTACGCGCGCGGGCTGCCGGACGGGCGCCCGCCGCTGGACGAGGCCCAGGTGAACGCGGCGGCGGCGGAGGCCCTGCGGCCGTTCTCCGCCGAGGCCGCGGGCGCCTCCGCCGCCGGGGCCGGGGAGTCCGCCGGGGCCCAGGGGGAGGCGGGGCCGCCGGAGAATCCGTACACCCTGCACCAGGAGCTCCAGCAGACCATGAACGACCTGGTCGGCATCATCCGCCGGGCGGGCGAGATGGAGCAGGCCCTGCGCAAGCTGGCCGAGCTGCGGGTACGGGCCCGGCGGGCCGGGGTGGAGGGCCACCGCCAGTTCAACCCCGGCTGGCACCTCGCGCTCGACCTCAGGAACATGCTGCTGGTCAGCGAGTGCGTGGCCCGGGCCGCGCTGGAGCGGACCGAGTCGCGCGGCGGCCACACCCGCGAGGACCACCCGGCGATGGACCGCGCCTGGCGCAATGTGAACCTGCTGTGCGCCCTCGCCGACCCCGCCGGCAACCTCGCGGCGGCCGACCCGTCCCAGGACCGGATCCGGCTCACCCGCGAGAGAACCGACCCCATCCGCCCGGACCTGCTCGCCCTCTTCGAGAAGGAGGAGCTGGTCAAGTACCTCGCCGAAGAGGAGCTGTACGAGTGAGCAGCTACGAGGCCCGCTTCAAGGTGTGGCGGGGCGACCAGGGGGGCGGCGGTCTGGAGGACTTCACCGTCGAGGTGAACGACGGCGAGGTGGTGCTGGACATCGTCCACCGCCTCCAGGCCACCCAGGCGCCCGACCTGGCCGTGCGCTGGAACTGCAAGGCGGGCAAGTGCGGTTCCTGCTCGGCCGAGATCAACGGCCGCCCGCGGCTGATGTGCATGACCCGGATGTCGGTCTTCGACCGGGCCGAGACGATCACGGTCACCCCGCTGCGCGCCTTCCCGGTGATCCGCGACCTGGTGACGGATGTCGGCTTCAACTACGCCAAGGCGCGGGAGGTCCCGGCCTTCGTGCCGCCGGCCGGACTGGGGCCGGGCGAGTACCGCATGTTCCAGGAGGACGTGGACCGCTCGCAGGAGTTCCGCAAGTGCATCGAGTGCTTCCTCTGCCAGGACACCTGCCACGTGGTGCGCGACCACGAGGAGAACAAGCGGGCGTTCGCCGGTCCGCGGTTCCTGATGCGCGTCGCCGAACTCGACATGCACCCGCTGGACTCGGCCGCCGCGACCGGCCTGGACCGCTCGCGCGCCGCGCAGGACGACCACGGTCTGGGCTACTGCAACATCACCAAGTGCTGCACGGAGGTGTGCCCCGAGGGCATCAAGATCACGGACAACGCCCTGATCCCGCTGAAGGAACGGGCCGTGGACCGCAAGTACGACCCGCTGGTGTGGCTGGGTTCGAAGATCAGGAGGCGTCCGGGGGCGTAGCGGCCCAGCCGTCCCGGTACGCCCGCCAGTCCGCCTCGGTGGCCGCGAAGTCGACGTACAGGGCGACGCCGAAGCGGGCGCGGCCGGCGTCGGTGCGGCTCAGGCCGAGCCGGACCCCGCGCACGGCGGCCGGGACGGTCTCGGCGTGCGCCCAGTGGCCGAACCGGTTCTCGTGGTAGAAGGGCAGGCCCATCAGCAGGTCGGTGCCCGGCGGGGTGACCTCCAGGGCGAGGCTGGTCTGCTGGGCGACGTAGCCGCCGTACAGGCCCTGCGACGGCTGCATGGTGTCGTACGACATGACGGCGATCTGGTCCACCCGGCGCGCCACCTGCCCGAAGTACGCCTGCGACCACCACTTGGGGTGGCCGGTCGTCGTGCCCCAGAAGGAGTGGAAGCCGGGCAGCGGGTCGATCTGGTGGGCGGCGACGGACAGCACCGCGCCCCGGGCGTGGGTGAGCTCGCGCAGGCCGTCGAGGAGGGCGAGGTAGTGCTCGTCGCCGGAGTGCAGGGGTTCCAGGTCGAAGTGCGCGCCCTGGAAGCCGGCGGCGAGGACCGCGCGGGTGGAGCCGAGGATCGCGGTCCGGGTGGCCGCCCGTTCCAGGCGCAGCCCGTCGGGGGTCTCGGTGGCCAGCACGTCACCGAGCCAGGCCTGTACCCGGACGCCGGGGAGTTCCCGGTGCACGGCCCCGATGAACCAGCGGGCCTTCGCGTACGCCGGCGCGGGCAGGGTGCCGTCGTGCTCCAGGGGGCCCGCGTGGACGTACAGATCCCGGATGCCGGTGTCGCGCAGCCGCCCGGCGAGGGCCTTCACGTCCCGGTCGGTCTTCCGCCCGTCCACCCAGGCATGCCCCAGCCAGAGGGCGTCCCGGTGCCGGGTGCGGGTGCCGGGGGCCGGGTCGCCGGTGTAGTTGATCCGCAGCGCGGTCTCGGCGGTGAGCAGCGGGAGCAGGAGAAGGGCGAGCAGGGCGGCGGCGATCCGGAGCACCCGTCGCCTGCGGGGGCGGGAGGGGGTGGCGGGCCTGGGGCCGGGGACTGGGTCCGGGGCGGATGCGGGGTCCGGGTCCTTGGCGGGCTCGGGGGTCCGGTCCGGTATGTCCGCGCCGCCGTGGTCCGCGTGGCCGTCGTCGTTCCGTGTCCCGTCCATCCGGTCACCGCCCATTCCGCCCCCTCGTGTGGCTGGTCCCCCAGCCGTATCCGCCCCGCTCGCGGAGCCGTCCACCCGCCCCTACGCTCCGAAACGTGACGTCCTTCCTGATCCGGGGCCGGCCCCGGCGTGCCACGGCGCACATACGGGCCCGGGTGGCGCATGCCCTGCTGGGCGTCCTGACGGGAACCGTGTGGCTGCTGTTGCCGCTGATGACGTCCGAAGCCCGTGAGGCGGTTCCCACGGTGCCCACGGCCCGCGGCGGTGCGGCGGCACGCTCCGCCGCACCACGGGCGGAGGGAACGCCGACCGCCGACCTCGTGCCGCCGCTCGTCACCGGGGTCGCGGCCGTGGCCCTGGCCGGGTACGGCCGGCTGCGACGCGCCCGGCGGCTGCGCACCCGGACGACCCCGGGAACCGTCCGGACGCGTCCGTCCGACCCCGACCCGGCCGACGCCGGCGGCGTGTCGCTGTCCCCGCCCTCGGCGGCCCGCCCGCCGTCCGGCCGGCTGAGCGGCCGGGCGGAGGAACCGTCAGAAGAGGCTCAGCAGGGCCTCCGCCGGGTCCGTCAGGCCGCCCTCCTCGCCGGGCAGCGGCAGCTCGAACCACACCGTCTTGCCGCGGGGCGTCCGCCGCGACCCCCACGCCGCGCTGAGCAGCCCGACCAGTTGCAAGCCCCGTCCGCCCTCGTCGGTGTCCCGGGCGCGCCGCCGGCGGGGCTGGACCAGTCCGGAGTCCCAGACCTCGCAGACCAGCGTGCGGTCCAGCAGCAGCCGCAGCCGGATCTCCCCCTCGCCGTACCGCAGCGCGTTCGTCACCAGCTCGCTGACCAGCAGCTCCGTGGTGTCGATCAACGGCTCGAGGCCCCAGGACTGCAACCGGTTCCGGGCGTACTCGCGGGCCCGGCCCACGCTGCGCGGCTCCCGGGGCAGCGTCCAGTCCCCGACGGAGTCCGCGGACAGGCCCTGCACCCGGGCCATCAGCAGGGCGATGTCGTCCTCGCCGTGGTGGGTGTCGAGGGTGCTGAGGACGTGGTCGCAGACGTCCTCCAGCGGCCGGCAGGGATCCGTCAGCGCCCCGATGAACGCCTGGAGGCCCTCGTCCAGCGGATGGTCACGGGACTCGACCAAGCCGTCGGTGTACAGCGCGAGCAGCGCGCCCTCCGGCAGCTCGACCTCGACCTCCTCGAACGGCTCGCCGCCCACCCCGAGCGGCATGCCCGGCGGCACGTCCAGCATCAGCGCGGGCTCTCCCGGCTCGACCAGTACCGGCGGCAGGTGGCCCGCGTTGGCGAACGTACATCGTCTGGTGACGGAGTCGTAGACGGCGTAGACGCAGGTCGCGAGATACACCTCGGACAGGTCGGCGTCCCTGGGCTGACGGGCCGTACGGGTGGCCTGCTGGACCCCGCCGGGCGTGCCGAGGCCGCGCGCGATCTCGTCCAGCGCGGACAGCACTTCCGCCGGTTCCAGGTCCAGCAGCGCCAGGGTCCGTACGGCGGTGCGCAGTTCGCCCATCGCGACGGCCGCGCGCAGGCCCCGGCCCATCACGTCGCCGACGACGAGTGCCGTGCGGTGGCCGGGCAGTTCGATGACGTCGAACCAGTCGCCGCCCACCTCGGTCGCCGCGTTGCCGGGCAGATAGCGGCAGGCGATGTCCAGGCCGGACGCCTCGGGGTCGCCGGGCGGGAGCAGGGATCGTTGCAGTATCAGCGCCCGTTCGTGTTCCCGGCGGTACAGGCGCGCGTTGTCGATGCAGACGGCGGCGCGCGCGGCCAGTTCGACGGCGAGGTCCCGGTCCCGTTCGCCGAAGGGCTCGCTGCCCTTGGTGCGGGCGAACTGGGCGAGTCCCACCACCGTGTCGTGGGCGACCATCGGCACGGCCAGCGTGGACTGCACGAGGCCGCCCTCCTCGGCGGGCACGCGCTGCGGGCGGGCGGTGCGCAGGGCCTCCGCACAGGGTGAGTGGAACGGGAAGTGATGGACCGCGCCGACGTCGACGGGCCGTCCCGCGCTGCTGAAGGGGGCGCCGGAGACCGCGCTGGCGAAGGCGACGCGGCGCAGTTCGGCGCTGCCATCGGCGTGGCCGGGCGGGGTCTCGTCGCCGGCCAGCAGGCCCTGGTAGAGGTCGACGGTGGCCAGGTCGCAGAAGCCGGGGACGACCACGTCGAGGAGTTCGCGGGCGGTGGTCTCCAGGTCGAGGGAGTTGCCGATGCGGGCGCCCGCCTCGTTGAGCAGCGCGAGGTTGCGGCGGGCGGCGGCGGCCTCCCGGGCGGCGGCCCGGCGGGCGGTGATGTCCGTGCCGAGCCAGGCGACCCCGATGGGCCGGCCGCTGCCGCTGTGCACGCGGTAGAGGTTGATGGACCAGTGCCGGCGTTCCTCGGAGCCGGGGAGGTACCCGGTGACGTGCATGTCGGTGATGGACTCGCCGGTCTCCAGCACCCGCCGCAGGGTGGCCGAGACCCGCTCGGCCTCGGGGCGCGGCAGGTAGTCGTGCACGCCCTTGCCGCGGTGGTCGTCGGGGGTGCCGCCGAAGATGGAGGCGAAGCGCTCGTTGGCGCGGCGGACCCGCAGGTCGGTGTCGATCAGCAGGAAGCCGAAGGGCGACTGGCCGAAAATCGCCTGCGAGGCGGCGAGGTCGGTCTCGATGCTGCGCAGGGTGCGTACGTCCACGACGATGCAGACGGCGGCCTTCTCGCCCTCGGCGGTGCGCGTCGGCATGACGTACACCTCGGCCAGGCCCTCCTCGCCGCGGGTGCCGTCGGGCCGGTCCGGCATCCGGAACGGCACCACTCCGGTCCACTCGCGTCCGTCGAGGATTTCGGCCATCTTGCGCTGGCCGTGCTCGCGCAGGTCGGGATCGACGAAGGCCTCTATGGGATCCGTGCCGACGGCACGGCCGGCGGGGATGCCGAACAGCTGCTCGGCGCGCAGACTCCACTGGTCGATGAGGCCGCCGGGGCTGATGGAGAAGGACGCGACCCGGATGTAGTCGTAGATGGAACCGGGCGGACTGCTCTGCCACATGGCGTCGTTGGGTGCCGCCTCTGCCTGTGCGGCCTGACTCCTCGCGCCGTCCGACGGGTCCTCGGACTCCGTGGCCTTCGCTGGTATCTCGCTCACGCGAACCGTCCCCTCCAGCTCACCGCGTCCGGCACCGGTCACCGGGGGCGGCTGCCCGCAGTATCCAGCACTACGGCGCCACAGGACACGGTGTTCACGATCACAGGTCGGTCCAGATGTTTTTCGGACCGGTCCGTGACAACACTCCCACTCTTCTAACCAGGGAACACACCGCCGAACCACCCGCCGTAGAACCGTGTGCGCCCCCGGCGCGCACGCCGGACGGCACGTCGACGGCCGTACACCCCCGTGCCCCGTGGGTGCCCCCGGCTCAGCCGGGCACCGCCAGCTCGAACCAGACGGTCTTGCCGTTCGCCCCGGGCCGGGTGCCCCAGCGGCGGGAGGAGCCGGCGACCAGCTGGAGGCCGCGTCCGCTCTCGTCCTCGGGGTGCGCGGCGCGTTCCCGCGGGGGGTCGGGGAGCGGGTCGGAGACCTCCACCCGCAGGGTGTCGCCGAGTCCGGCGGGGCGCAGCAGCCGTACGCCGATGGGGCCAGTGGCGTGCCGCAGCGAGTTGGTGACCAGCTCGCTGACGAGCAGCGCGGCGAGGTCGGCCAGGCAGTCCAGGTCCCAGCCGTGCAACTGCCCCCGGACCACCGCGCGGGCGGAGCGCACGGCGCCCGGCTCCGCGGGAAAGGTCCACTCGGCGCAGCCGCCATCGGTGTCGATCACGCCGATCACTTCCCAGGCCAGCGGAGCCCACCATGTCCGGTTTCGTGGGGTTAATGGGGACATACCCGATATTCGGCGGGCGGTACCGCGCAGGACGGCGCACTGTGGCACGAACGGCGTACGGGCTGCTCCACGGGGGGTCGCCGACCCCAGTGGAGCAGGCCGCGGCGGGTCCGCGGACACCCGAGACCCAGGCCGCCGAGGACCTCGGACGCCCGAGAGCCAGAGTCCGCAGGGCGCCGGCGCCCGGGGGCCCAGGGCGCGCAGGGCCGCCGGCACCCGGGGAACCAGGCCACGCGGACCTGCCGACCCGCAGGGAACCAGGCCACGCGGACCTGCCGACCCGCGGGGGAACAGGCCCCGGGCCCGCCGACGGCCGGGAGCCCGGATCGGCGTGCGGCCGGGGGGCTGCGTCAGGTCCGGGCGCGGCCCGCGCTCCAGCGGGCGGTCACCTCACGCACCGCCGGGACGTCCTGGTCGAGCCAGTCAACCTCCCAGACGCGGTCCGGGGTGAGCCAGCGCAGCTCGTCGTGGTCCTGGAGCGGCCGGGGAGCGGGCGAGCCGGGGCGCAGGCGGACGGTCCACACCATCAGGACGTACGGCGTGCGCAGCGGCCACTGCCCCGGCACCCGTTCGACCGCTTCGGCGTCGACGCCCAGTTCCTCGCGCAGTTCGCGCAGCAGGGCGTCCTCGGGCCGCTCTCCGGGCTCGACCTTGCCACCGGGCAGCTCCCAGCGCCCGGCCAGCTCGGCGGGCGCGCTCCGGCGCGCGGCGAGCAGCCGGCCGCCGTCGAGCAGGGCGGCTCCCACCACCACGATCGGTTCCGCCTCGGCAGTCGTGCGCGTCATGGAGGGGAGCCTACGGGAGCGCGCGCCCGGTCAGTTGCGCGCGCCGTCCCCGTTCTGGCCGATGCGCTCGACCCAGTACAGCTGTTCGCGGCCCTGGCCGCCGAGGCTGTCGGCGATCTTCTGCGCCTCCGCCCGGGTCGCGTACTGACCGACCCGGTAGCGACTGCCGTTGTCGTCCCGCCGTATCACGATCCAGGGCAGGGAGACCGTGCCCTCACTCGTCGCCCCCACCGCCCGTGCCCCTTCTCGCACCGTCCCACCCGCCTTCCGCGGACAAGGAAACCGCAATCCGCATATGCCCGAGCGTACGCCCTACCTTCACGCTGCGCATACGACTTTTCACAAAGAGGTACGCAACCAGCCAGAACGTCGGGGGCGCACCCGGCCGAACGCGCCCTCACAGACGTTATCGCCCCGGATGGCGGACATGCCGGGACCATCGACAGCCCACCTGGGAAGACGGCCGAATACCGAGGGGCCGGGGGCGGTCCCCGACGGCCGCTGAGCACCATCGGCCGGGCGGAGGGGGCGCGGGGGTGTGCGCTAGCTCACGCGAAGCGGACCGTCGAATTCCGTCCGGCCGGCCCCGCGGCCGGCCCCGCGGCCCAACCGGCCGGGGTCATTTGACGGGCAGGTGGTAGGCGACCCGGTAGCGGTCGGCCGGGATGACCACGTCGGCGGTCTCGACCGGGCGCCCGGAGGCGAAGTAGGTGCGCTGGACGACCAGCACCACATGGCCGGGGACCCCGCCGAGCAGGTGCAGTTCCTCGGCGAGGCCGGGGCGGGCGCCGACCTCCTCGGTGACGTTGTCCACGATGACGTCGATGGCCCGCATCCGCTCGACCACGCCCATTCCGCCGAGCGGGCCCTCCTCGGGCAGCATCACGGGCGTGCGGCCGGTGACCGCGAGGGGCTCCCAGGAGGTGGAGAGCATCATCGGCTCGCCGGCCTCCCGGAAGACGTACCGGGTGCGCATGACCCGGTCGCCGGCCTGGATCGCGAGCCGCTCGGCGACGGCCGCGCCGGCCTCGGTCTGCTCGGTGCTGGACTCCCAGGTGCCGCGCACGGAGGGGTCGGCCTGCTCCTGCCGGAACGGCGTGGCGCCGCCGGCCGGGCGGTATCCGGAGCGGGCCACCCGCCGGGGGACGGGCCGTTCACGCACGTACGTGCCCGAACCGGACCGGCCCTCCACCAGCCCCTCGGCCATCAGCACCTTGCGGGCCTCCAGCGCGACCGTGTCCGAGACGCCGTACTCCTCGCGGATGCGGGCTTGCGAGGGCAGCCGGGTGTGGGGCGGCAGCAAGCCGTCGACGATCTTCTTGCGGAGATCACCCGCGACACGCAGATACGCCGGCTGCTCACCGAAAGCCACTGGCCACTCCCCTCAGGTTGTACAGACAGCAACAGCCTGGCAACCGTGGGTTGAGCGGTGCAAGCAAAGGCCAGAGAATCACTCGATGTGATGACTTGGCGGTGGGCAGGCCTTTACGCAGGCACTTTTCCTCCCGTATAGGTGCCCCCGGCTCCCACCGGCTCACACCTGCATGCCGGTGCCGCTTCCCCCGTCGCGCTCGTCGTCCCGCGCCATGGGCGGGGTGGTGGCCAGCTCCAGGACCGCCCGCAGGGGGACCGCGCGAACCGGATCGATCAGGTCGAGGCCGTTCTCGTAGTGGGCGGAGAAGGCGTCCGCGTCCCCGGCCACGGCCGCCTTCGCCCACTCGGCGCGCGCCTTGTCCAGGTCGGCGCCGAGCGCGCTGACCAGCCCGGCGGTCCCGGCCGGCCAGGAGTGCGCGCGCAGCATCCGGGCCTGCTCGCCGAGCGCGGCCGACACCCGGCCCGCCCACGCCTTGTGCCCCGGCAGGTCGTCCTCCGGGTACGGCTCGTCCGGGGCGGTCTCCAGCGCCGCGTTGAGCACGTGCGCGGCCTTCAGATAGGCGACCTGGTCGGCGTCCAGGACGGTCTCGTCCTCGCGCAGCGACCCGGTCAGCCGGCCGTCCTCGTCGGAGTTGCCGAACACGCAGGTGACCTCGTGGTCCCCGGCGGCCCAGCTCTCCTCGGTCGGCGTCAGGAAGTACACCTCGACGTACTCCGGGAGGGCCCAGCCGTCCATCGCGTAGCCGTCCCGCAGGCGCCGGCAGCGCTCGTCGGCGGTGTCGGTGACCGCGTCGTCCCCCGGGTACGGACCGCCGCCGGGCAGCCGGAAGGACGCGAAGGCCTCCCCGTCGTGCGCGCCGCTGCACGGCACGGTGTCCACGTCGTACGTCACACCGGACAGCGCACCGCCCGGCGCGTTGAAGCACTCGCCCTCCGTCAGCGAGACGGTGGCGCCGTCGCGTGCGCCCTCTTTGATCCCGTGCCACACGGCCGAGGCGCCGCCCGTGGCGAACAGCAGTGCCCAGATCAGGAGTCCCACCCCGGACAGCACCGCGCCGCCCATCGCCAGCCCGGTGCCGCGCTCGCCCCGCCGGCGGATCTGCCGCAGCCCGGTCAGCCCGAGCACCAGCCCCGCACCGGGCAGGAAGCAGAGCACACCGAGCACCAGGGAGGCGATGGCGAGGCCGTTGACCGGCGCCGGGACGTTGTAGGGGCGGTAGCCCTGGGTCCACGGCTGATAACCCGGCAGCCCCTGGGCGGCGCCCGGCGGTTGGGGGTACGGGGGCGGACCGCAGGGCTCCCGGGGCGGCGGAACGGGCCCTTCTGGCTGGTGGGGGCCGGAGGGCGGGGATATGGACACCGGTACCGTGCTCCTGGGTCGGGCGGCGGCAGCACAGGGCCGGCGGCCGGCGACTGGACTGACGTACGACTGGCCGCATGGTAAGCGGGCCCGGACGGGGGCGGAACACGGCACCGTCCGGGGGCGGGACGAACGGGGCCGGACGGGAAACGAGCGGGACAGGCCGGGAGGGGCACGGGTGAGCGGGGTGACCGAGGAGACGGTCCGGCGGGTCAACGGGATGACGGCCCGCTGGGCGCAGGCCCTGACCGAGGGCACGGTGTTCTCGGCGCCGGGTGTCTGGCCCCTGCTGGCCTTCCTGGCCGACGGCGCGGCGGGTCCGGCGCGCGCGGAGCTGTCCGGTGCCCTCGGGGTGCCGGCCGGTCAGGCGGCCGGGGCGGCACGGGAGTTGTTGTCGGCGCTGGCGTCGGTGTCCGGTCTGGACGCGGCACTCGGCCTGTGGACGCACCAGGAGCTGGACCTGCGTGAGGAATGGCGCGCCGGGTTGCCCGCCGGCACGCACGGCCGGTTCGGGGACGACCTGGTCACCGCACGGGAACGGCTGGACGCGTGGGCGGCCGAGCGGACCGGCGGACTGGTCGAACGGATGCCGGTGAGGCTGACCCGCCGGACGCGCATGGTGCTGGCCAGTGCGCTGGCGCTGCGGACCCGGTGGCGCCAGCCCTTCACCGAGCTGCCGTTGCGGCCGGAGTCCGGCCCCTGGCGGGACCGTGCCCTGCGCGGTCTGCACCGGCGCAGTGTGCGGCCGGACCGGGTGGGGGTGACGGACACCTCGGGCGGCTTCGTCACCGCGCTGACGGTCCCCGGGGACAACGGCGTCGACGTCCACCTCGTCCTCGGCGAGGAGCGGATGACACCGGGCCAGGTGCTGGCGGCCGGGGTGGGCATCGTGGAGCGCGGCCTGCCGCTGACCGCGGGCGGCGCCCTGCCGCACGGCCATGTCGGCCCCGGCCTGCACGTGGAGCAGCAGCCGGCCGTCACCCCGGAGCCGAGGACGCTGGACGTGCGGACGGTGGCGTACGAGGTCCGGGCCGACCACGACCTGCTCGCCCTGGCCGGCCTGTTCGGGCTCACCACGGCGATGGACACCCGGGTCGGGCACTTCCCGGGGATGAGCGCGCTTCCGCTGGCCGTCGGCGAGGCCCGGCAGTCGGCGGTGGCCCAGTTCGGCGCGCTGGGCTTCCGGGCGGCGGCGGTGACGGCGATCCCGATGGCGGCGGCCGGGCTGCCGGACTTCCGCTACGAGACGACGGTCGTCCGGGTCGTCTTCGACCGCCCCTTCGGCTTCCTCGCCGCCGACCGTGCCTCCCGCCTGGTCCTGGCCGCGGGCTGGGTCACGGACCCGGCACCGTACCCGGCCGCGGGGTGGGGAGCGGGTGTGGCGCCGACGTTCTGAGCGTCGGCGCGGGTGCCGGGGGCCGGCGGCCTGAAACCGGTTCGCTGCGGCTCGGCGGCGGGCCGGTGCGCTGACGTCTGACTGACGGCACCCGGTGCTTCGGGGTTCGGGGGACCACGGCCGGCCGCCCCGGCGGAGTGGCTGCGAGCTGCCCCGTTCCGCTCCCTGGGACAGACGGAAGGGGACGCTCCGCCTGCCCGGCCCCTGGGAAACCGGCGGCCGGGCCACGCCAACCCCTAAGGGCTCTGCCCGGGGCCGCTGGGGGATGGTCCCGATAGTCCGGCCGCCCCCCGAACCGCGACCGTATGAACATGACTTCGACGCCCTCCGTCCCCCGGCTCCTCTGCTTCCTCATCCCCCTCCTCATGCTGGCGTACGGCGTGTTCCGCCTGATCGACGGCATGGACGGCGACCACGGCCCGGGGCTGGCCTGGAACCTGGGCCACGCCTGCTTCCTCGCCGCGTTCCTCCTCCTGGGCGCCTTGCTCAGAAAGCTGCACAGCCTGGTCCCCGCGACCACCGCCCGGATGAGAACCGCGGCAGGCGCCGCCACGGTCGCGGGGCTGGCAGGCGCGGCCTGCTTCGTGTGGGTCATCCTGGGCGACCTCTTCCCCGCCCTGTCCGACAGCGCCCCTCTCCCCGCCCCGCTCGAAATGGCCGGACCCCTGGCTTTCGAACTCGGTCTGCTCACGCTGCTGGTCATGCTGGTGACCACCCGGCCCAGGCAGCTCCCGGTGTGGAGCCCGGTACTGGCGCTGGTGTTCTTCCTGCTGATCACGCTCAACCTCGACCTGATCCCCGTGGCGGCCGTGGTCCTCATGGCCTCCCTCATCCCCCTGACCCGCAACCGCGCACTCCTCCCGGCCTCGTGAAGTCCGTCCCCACACAGGCGGAAAGGGCCGGGTCCCGAGCCCCGGCCCTTTCCGCCTGCCCGAACCACGCACTCGGCGGCGTGCCGTACTGCGGGCGCGGAGGGAAGTACGCCCCGGCCATCCCGGCCGCTGAGCCAAGAGCGTCAGCTCCAGGGTCGACGTCGCCCGCGCGGCCGCACGTTCCGCCGGGGGCGACGGGACCACGCGGCCGGGGAAGGTGTGCGAGGCCGAAGACGAAGGGCACTCGACGGCGTAGACAGCGCCCGGCTCTCCGTCCGGAGCAGGGGATCGCCACTCGGCTCACAGGCGCGGGCTCCGGACGGCCACCGGCGGCCGAGAGGATCAGCGGCCGTGGAGAGGGCTCAGGGTCGGCAGTGACCGTGTCCCGCCCGCCGTCCTCGGCGACACGGGAGCACCACTTGCATTACCCCGCGTCTGCAACTATCGTCGTCAACAACAAACCGCGTCTGCAATTACCTGGGGCGTGCGTCCGGCGTCGCAGCGCGCGGCCGTGCGCCGAGTGCCGCGGCCCCGCCGGCAGCGCCGGCAGTCCGGGAGGCGCCTGCCCCAGGGCGACGCCTCACCCGGCCCGCGCCACGGAAACCCCCCGGCGCGGAGAAATTGATCGACAACTGACCAGACTGATCGCGAAGGCACCACCATGGCACTGAAGCACCTCCTTCCCGGCCGCCTCGGCTTCGGCACCGCCCCGCTGGGCAACATGTTCCGCGCGATCCCCGACGACGAGGCCCGCGCCACCGTCGAGGCCGCCTGGGACCAGGGCATCCGCTACTACGACACCGCCCCCTTCTACGGCGCCGGCCTCGCCGAGGAACGCCTCAGCCAGGTCCTCGCCGCCCAGCCCCGCGACTCCTACGTGCTGTCGACCAAGGTCGGCCGCGTCATCCTCGACGAGATCGAGACCGACGTCCCCGACTTCGGCGAGAAGGGCGGGCTCTTCGAGCACGGCAACCCCAACAAGGTGCTCCACGAGTGGACGGCCGAGGCCACCGAGCGCTCCATCGAAGGCAGCCTCAAGCGCCTCGGTGTCGACCGGCTCGACATCGTCTGGGTGCACGACATCGCCCAGGACTTCCACGGCGACGCCTGGATCCAGAAGTTCGAAGAGGCCCGCACCGGCGCCTTCCGCGTCCTGTCCCGCCTGCGCGACGAGGGCGTCATCAAGGCGTGGGGCCTGGGCGTCAACAAGACCGAGCCCATCGAGCTGACCCTCGCCCTGGACGAGCCGCAGCCCGACGGCTTCCTCCTCGCCGGCCGCTACACCCTCCTCGACCACGAGCACGCCCTGCAGCGGCTGCTGCCCATGGCCCAGGAGCAGGGCGTCGACATGGTCGTCGGCGGCCCCTACAGCTCCGGCATCCTCGCCGGCGGCAGCCACTTCGAGTACCAGCAGGCCCCGCCGGAGATCATCGAGAAGGTCTCCCGCCTGAAGACCCTCGCCGAGAAGCACGGCATCAGCATCAAGGCCGCCGCCCTGCAGTTCTCCCTCGCCCACCCCGTGACCGCCGCGGTCATCCCGGGCGCCACCCGCCCGAGCCGGATCGCCGAGGACCTCTCCGCCCTGGACGAGCGGATCCCGGCCGCGTTCTGGCACGACGTGCGCGCCGCCGGCCTGGTCAGCCCCGCCGCCCCGCTGCCCGACGCCGCCTGACCCACCCGGCACCCCCCAGCATCCCCCACCCCCCACACAGCAAGACCCAGGAGCAAGACCATGGCCTCGACTTCCGTCAGCCGCACAGTCCCCGCCTCCCCCGAGAAGGTCTGGAGCCTCATAGGCGGCTTCGACGCCCTGCCCGACTGGCTCCCCTACATCACCGAGAGCACCGCGCTCGAAGGCGGCCGGGTGCGCCGGCTGAAGAACCCCGAGGGCGAGGTCATCATCGAACGCCTCGTGGACTTCAACGAGACCGAGCGCCACTACAGCTACGCCATCCTCCAGGCACCGTTCCCGGTCGGCGGTTACCTCTCCACCCTCCGGGTCCACACCGTCCCCGGCCGGGAGAACGCCGCCGAGGTCCAGTGGTCCGGCCGCTTCGACCCGGACGGCGCCACCGAGGAGGAGGCCGTCGACCTCTTCACCCAGATCTACCGCGACGGCCTCGACGCCCTCCACAAGACCCTCGCCGCCTGACCGCAGGGCCGTCATGGAGCCCGTCACGCAGCCCGGACACGCCCCCGTGCCCGGGCTGCGGCCCGTCGGCACACCGCGCCGAGTTGACGGACGGCAGAGGCACTTGAGCCGCGCCGGGAAAAGCCAGGGGCCCGACTCTCCGAAGAGTCGGGCCCCTTCTGACCTGCATGTTTTGTCAGATCAGTGAAGCAGTGGCAGGTCAGCCGCTACACGTTGAAGCGGAACTCCACCACGTCCCCGTCCTGCATCACATAGTCCTTGCCCTCCATGCGGGCCTTGCCCTTGGCTCGGGCCTCGGTGACGGAGCCGGTTTCCACCAGGTCGTCGAAGGAGATGACCTCGGCCTTGATGAAGCCCTTCTGGAAGTCGGTGTGGATGACACCGGCCGCCTCGGGGGCCGTGGCGCCCTTCTTGATGGTCCAGGCGCGGGACTCCTTGGGGCCGGCCGTCAGGTACGTCTGCAGGCCGAGGGTGTCGAAGCCGACGCGGGCCAGGGTGGCGAGGCCCGGCTCGTCCTGGCCGACGGACTGGAGGAGTTCCAGGGCCTCCTCCTCGTCCAGCTCGGCGAGGTCCGCCTCCAGCTTGGCGTTGAGGAAGATCGCCTCGGCGGGGGCCACCAGGGCGCGCTGCTCGTTCTTGAAATCCTCGTCCACCAGCTCGTCCTCGTCGACGTTGAAGACGTAGAGGAAGGGCTTGGTGGTCAGCAGGTGCAGGTCGTGGAGCAGCTCCGCGCGCTCGGTGCCCTGGACGATGCCCTGGGAGAACAGCGTGTCGCCCTTCTCCAGGATCTCCTTGGCCTCCTCGACGGCCTTGACCTTGGGCGCGATGTCCTTCTTGATCCGCGATTCCTTCTGGAGGCGGGGCAGGACCTTCTCGATGGTCTGGAGGTCGGCGAGGATCAGCTCGGTGTTGATCGTCTCGATGTCGTCCTTCGGCGAGACCTTGCCGTCGACGTGGACGACGTTCTCGTCCTTGAAGGCACGGATGACCTGGCAGATCGCGTCGGACTCGCGGATGTTCGCGAGGAACTTGTTGCCCAGGCCCTCGCCCTCGGACGCACCGCGCACGATGCCGGCGATGTCGACGAAGTCGACCGTGGCCGGAAGGATGCGCTCCGACTTGAAGATCGAGGCCAGCTTCGCCAGGCGGCCGTCGGGCACGCCGACCACGCCCACGTTCGGCTCGATCGTGGCGAACGGGTAGTTGGCCGCCAGCACGTCGTTCTTGGTCAGGGCGTTGAACAGGGTCGACTTGCCGACATTGGGCAGGCCGACGATTCCGATCGTGAGCGACACGTTGCGACTTCCCGTAGTTGAGTGGGCCAGGGGCTGCCAGGGGCCAGAGACCGACACTGGCCGATCCACCAGTTTACGGCGTCCGGCGCGTCCCCCTCACGAGAGCGTCGGACGCCCGGCCAAGCTCCCCCGCCCGGCGTGTCTGGGGGCTGATTCAGCACATAAACAGACCTAGGTTGGTCCCTGTGGAGCAACACAGGCAGCGACCCCCGAACGACGGACCGCGACGCGGCATGCCGTCCCGGCGCCATGAGGGACCGCGGCAGCCCCCGCCGTCGCAGAGCCCTACGGCGGCGCCGCGACCCAAGGCCTCGCAGGGGCCTGGGGTGTCGCGGAGACCTGTCCCGTCGTCGGACCCCAGGTCCTCCGAGGCTCCCCTGGCCTCGCCCGCCCCGATGCCCTCCCGGGGGCTACGGCGCCCGGGTGGCGCCCGTGAGCGCGGTGGTGGCAGCGGGGAGCGGGCGGGGGCCGGCCGCTCCGCCCGGCGGGCTCCGGCGGCGTCCGCGGCCCCGGGCTTCCGGCTGCCGAACCCCCGGCTGACGGGGCTCGGCAGCGGTCTGTTCTGTGCCGTGGCGATGTTTCTGCTCGGCTGCCTGGACCAGTTGCTGTTCGGGGCGTCCCCGACGGTCTACGGCGTGCTGTTCCTCCCCGTGTGCCTGCTGACCGCGCTGTGGGTGCGCGGCGGCGACGTACTGAGCGCTCCCGTGGTCCTGCCGATCGCGTTCGCGGTGGGGCTGCTGCCGGTCGCGGAGGGCGGCGGGGGGATGCCCGGCCGGCTGATGGGGCTGGTCACCGGGCTCGCCACCCAGGCCGGATGGCTGTACCTCGGCACGCTCCTGGCCGGGCTGGTCGTGCTCGTCCGCCGGGTGCGGTGGATACGGGGGCGACGGCGTCGGCACGGCGGCTGACGGCCCCCATGAACCCCCATCAGCCGCCATCGGCCCAGGGCGCCCAGGGCACCCGCCGGAACCGGGAAATGCCAGGGTCCGGCCGGAGCTGGACGCCCCCCGCCCCCGGCCGCCCTGGCCCCGGCACGCGCGCGGAAGCGGAGACGCGGTCAGGCCGGCTGGGCCGCTCTCATCGCCGCTCCCACGATTCCCGCGTTGTTCTGGAGCCGCGCCGGGACGATCTCCGCCCTGACGTCCTCGATGAGGTGCAGGAACTTGTCGGACTTACGGCTGACCCCGCCGCCGATGATGAACAGCTCCGGTGAGAACAGCATCTCCACGTGCTGGAGGTACCGCTGGACGCGGCGTGCCCAGCGCTCCCAGGTGAGGTCGTGGTCCTCCTTGGCCTTGCTGGAGGCGCGCTTCTCGGCCTCGTGGCCGTTCAGCTCCAGGTGGCCCAGCTCGGTGTTGGGGAGCAGGACGCCGTCCACGAAGACCGCGCTGCCGATGCCGGTGCCGAAGGTGAGCAGGATGACCGTGCCCCGGCGGCCCCGGCCGGCGCCGAACTCCATCTCGGCGACGCCCGCCGCGTCCGCGTCGTTCACCACGGTCACCGGCAGGCCGCCGAGGCGGCCGCTGAGCAACGCGCGCGCGTCCGTGTCGATCCAGGCCGGGTCCACGTTCGCGGCCGTACGCACCGTGGCGCCGCCGGTGACCACTCCGGGGAAGGTCAGGCCGACCGGCCCGGTCCACCCGAAGTGGTCCACCACCTGCTTGACCCCGTCGGCGACGGCGTCGGGTGTCGCCGGGTGCGGGGTGAGCACCTTGTGGCGCTCCTGCGCCAGATCGCCCCGCTCAAGATCTACCGGGGCGCCCTTGATGCCGGATCCGCCGATGTCCACGCCGAAGATCTGCATGGCACCACGTTACGACGGACCACTGACCGTCACGCCACGGGCGTACCGCTTCCGCCGCGCTCGGCCACCAGCGCCGCCGCCTCCTCGCGCAGATCGCGGCGCAGCTCCTTGGGCAGCGAGAAGGTGATGGACTCCTCGGCCGCCCTGACCAGCTCCACGTCGCCGTAGCCGCGCTCGGCGAGCCACTGGAGGACTTCCTCCACCAGGACGTCGGGCACGGAGGCCCCGGAGGTGACGCCGACGGTCGTCACGCCCCCCAGCCAGGACTCGTCGATCTCGCTCGCGAAGTCGACCAGGTGGGCGTCGCGGGCGCCGGCCAGCTTGGCGACCTCGACCAGGCGCTTGGAGTTGGAGGAGTTGCGCGAGCCGACGACGATGACCAGCTCGGCCTCGGCACCCATCTGCTTCACCGCGAGCTGGCGGTTCTGGGTGGCGTAGCAGATGTCGTCGCTGGGCGGCGAGACGAGGCCCGGGAACTTGGTCTTCAGGGCGTCGACGGTCTCCATGGTCTCGTCGACGGAGAGGGTGGTCTGGGAGAGCCAGACGACCTTGGACGGGTCGCGGACCTCGACCTTGTCGACATCCTCGGGGCCGTCGACCAGCTGGATGTGGTCGGGTGCCTCGCCGGAGGTGCCGATGACCTCCTCGTGGCCCTCGTGTCCGATCAGGAGGATGTCGTAGTCCTCGTTCGCGTACCGGACGGCCTCCTTGTGGACCTTGGTGACCAGGGGGCAGGTGGCGTCGATGGTGGCGAGCCGGCCCTGGCGGGCCTCCTCGTGCACCACGGGCGCGACGCCGTGCGCCGAGAACATGACGATGTTGCCGGGCGGCACTTCCTCCGTGCGCTCCACGAAGATGGCGCCCTTCTTCTCCAGGGTCTGCACCACGTACTTGTTGTGGACGATCTCGTGCCGGACGTAGATCGGGGCCCCGTACTGCTCCAGGGCTTTCTCGACGGCGATCACGGCGCGGTCCACGCCGGCGCAGTAGCCCCGGGGGGCGGCGAGCAGGACACGGCGGCCAGACGAAGCGGTCATGCGTCCCATCGTAAGGCCGCGTTCGGAAGCGCAGAGATCGCTTCCCCCCACTCGGCGGGGAAGACTTGTGTGTATGTCCCACACCGGAACGACGGCCTCCGGGGCCGCCGCGGACCATCGCCTCCGACGCAGTCTGGGCCTGCGGGACCTCGTGGTCTACGGGCTGCTGTTCATCGCCCCGATGGCGCCGGTCGGCGTGTTCGGGGCGCTGGACGCCAGGTCGCACGGCGCGGTGGCGCTGGTGTACGCGGTGGCGACGGTCGCCATGGGCTTCACGGCGTTCAGCTACGCGCAGATGGTGCGGGTCGTCCCGCAGGCGGGGTCGGTGTACGCCTACGCGCGCGTGGGGCTCGGCGAGGGGGCCGGGTTCGTCGCCGGCTGGATGGCGGCGCTGGACTACGTGCTGATCCCCGCGGTGGCCTATCTCTTCTCCGGGATCGCGATGAACGCGCTGGTCCCGGAGGTGTCCCGGTGGGTGTGGACGGCGCTGGCCGTGGTGCTCACGACCCTGCTGAACCTGTGGGGCGTACGGGCCGCCGCGCGGGTGGGCTTCGCCGTGCTGGCCCTGGAGATCGCGGTGCTGCTGGTGTTCGTGGTCTCGGCGGCCGTGGTGCTGGCGCGGGAGGGGGCGGCGCGGGGGCTGCTGTCGCCGCTGACGGGGGACGGTACGCAGGGCTCCTTCGCGCCGGCCGCGGTGCTCGGCGCGGTGTCCGTGGCGGTCCTGTCCTATCTGGGCTTCGACGCGATCGCGACCTTCGCCGAGGAGGTCACCGGGGGCTCGGAGCGGGTGGTGCGGGCGCTGCTGTTCTGTCTGGCACTGGCCGGGGTGCTGTTCGTGGCGCAGACGTATCTGGTGGCGCTGCTGGAGCCGGTGTCGTCGGCGGGGCTCGCGCGCGATCCGGGGCGGCAGGGGCCGGCCTTCTACGACGCGGTGGACGCCTCGGTCGGCACGTGGCTGCACGATCTGGTGGCCGCGAGCAAGGCGGTCGGGGCGGCGTTCGCGGCGCTGGCGGGGCAGGCGGCGGCCGGGCGGCTGCTGTTCGCGATGGGCCGCGACCGGCGGCTGCCGCGCGCGCTGGCCCGGACGGACGGGGGCGTGCCGCGGGTCGCGCTGCTGTGCGCGGCGGTGGTCACGCTGGTCGCGGCGGGGTGGGCGGCGCGCCGGGACGACGGGCTGGACAAGCTGGTCTCGGTGGTCGACATCGGCGCGCTGTCCGCGTTCACGCTGCTGCACGCGAGCGTGGTGGGGTATTTCGTACGGCGCCGGGGGGAGCCGGTCCGGTGGTGGCGGGTGCTGGTGCCGGTGGTCGGGGCCGGGATCACGGTGGCGGTCGTCGTGGCGGCGTCCGGGGCGGCCCAGGCGGTGGGGGCGGTGTGGCTGGTGATCGGTTTGCTGGTGCTGGCGGGGCAGCGGGGACGGGTTCCCGCATAGCCGGCCCTGTGCGACCCCGCCTCCAGGGCGCACAGTCGCACGGCCACCCCGCTGTCAGTACCGGCCGTTACTCTCGACCGCATGGCTGTGAACACGTCCCCGGAGTCCCCCCTGCCCGTAGGCGAGGTGTCGCGGCTGATCGGGGGGTGGATCGACCGGCTCGGCGCGGTGTGGGTGGAAGGGCAGATCACGCAGTTGTCGCGCCGCCCCGGCGCGGGGGTCGTGTTCCTCACCCTGCGCGATCCGTCGCACGACATCTCCGTCAGCGTGACCTGTTACCGCCAGGTTTTCGACGCGGTCGCGGACGTCGTCGGCGAGGGCGCCCGGGTCGTCGTACTGGCGAAGCCGGAGTGGTACGCGCCGCGGGGCCAGTTGTCCCTGCGCGCGGCCGAGATAAGGCCGGTCGGGGTCGGTGAGCTGCTGGCCCGGCTGGAGCAGCTGAAGAAGTCGCTCGCGGCGGAGGGACTCTTCGCGCCCGAGCGGAAGACGGCGTTGCCGTTCCTGCCGCAGCTGATCGGGCTGGTGTGCGGGCGGGCCTCCGCCGCGGAGCGGGACGTGCTGGAGAACGCCCGGCACCGCTGGCCCGCCGTCCGTTTCGAGGTGCGCAACGTCCCCGTGCAGGGGGTGCACGCGGTGCCGCAGGTCGTGCAGGCGGTCAAGGAGCTCGACGCGATGGACGAGGTCGATGTGATCATCGTCGCGCGCGGCGGCGGCAGCGTGGAGGATCTGCTGCCCTTCTCCGACGAGCGGCTGGTGCGGGCGGTGGCCGGGTGCCGTACGCCCGTGGTGTCGGCGATCGGGCACGAGCCGGACAACCCGCTGCTGGACCACGTCGCGGACCTGCGCGCCTCCACGCCGACGGACGCGGCCAAGAAGGTCGTGCCCGACGTGGGCGAGGAGCTGGAGCGGGTGCGGATGCTGCGGGACCGGGCGCGGCGCTGCGCGGCGGCGTTCGTGGAGCGGGAGGAGCGCGGGCTGGCGCACGCCCTGGCCCGGCCGGCGATACAGGATCCGCACCGGATGCTCGACGAGCGCGCCGACCATGTGCTGTCCCTGCTGGAGCGCGGCCGGCGGACCCTGGGGCATCTGCTGGACCGCGCGGACTCGGAGCTGACGCACACGCACGCGCGCGTGGTGGCGCTCTCCCCCGCGGCGACGCTGCGGCGGGGCTACGCGGTGCTGCAGCGGGCGGACGGGCACGTGGTGCGCGATCCGGCCGAGGTGACGGCGGGCGAGGCGCTGCGGGCCCGCGTCGCCGACGGTGAACTCACAGTGAAGGTGGACGGATGACGAGCAAGGTGGACGAGGCGCTCTCCTACGAGCAGGCCCGGGACGAGCTGATCGAGGTCGTACGGCGGCTGGAGGCGGGCGGTACGTCGCTGGAGGAGTCCCTGGCGCTGTGGGAGCGCGGCGAGGAGCTGGCCAAGGTGTGCCGGCGCTGGCTGGAGGGGGCCCGGGCCCGGCTGGACGCGGCCCTGGCCGAGGAGGAGGGCGCAGGGGAGGACGACGCGTAGGCACCACGGGCCGGCAGGGCTGTGAGGCGGATCACCCCGCCCTCCGTCTTAGTTGAACGTTAAACCTCACTGGCGTAGGGTCGGGTGCGTCAGCCGGTCCGGCGTTCCGTCGGACCGGACGCGCACCCCAGGAAGTACACGCATGTCTCTCGTTCTTGACCCCGCCGCCCAGGACCTGCTGTTCCGCGAGGCCCGTACCGCCAACACCTTCACCGACGAGCCGGTGACCGAGGAGCAGGTGCAGGCGATCTACGACCTGGTCAAGTACGGCCCCACGGCCTTCAACCAGAGCCCGCTGCGCATCACCCTGGTCCGCTCCCCCGAGGCCCGCGAGCGCCTGGTCGGGCTCATGGCCGAGGGCAACCAGGCCAAGACCGCCGCCGCCCCGCTGGTCGCGATCCTCTCCGCGGACAACGAGTTCCACGAGGAGCTGCCGGCCCTCTTCCCGCACTTCCCGCAGGCCAAGGAAGTGTTCTTCGGCGAGCGCCAGGCCCGGGAGAGCGCCGCCGCGATGAACGCCACCCTCCAGGCCGCGTACTTCATCATCGGCGTCCGCGCCGCGGGCCTGGCCGCCGGTCCGATGACCGGCCTCGACTTCGAGGGCGTCCGCAAGGAGTTCCTGGACGACGACCACACCCCGCTGATGGTCGTCAACATCGGCAAGCCGGGCCCGGACGCCTGGTTCCCGCGCTCCCCGCGCCTGGCCTTCGAGGACGTCGTCACCACCGTCTGACGGCCGCACGCACACGGAGAGGCCCCCGGCAGTGCCGGGGGCCTCTCCGCGTGTACGCGGGTCACTCCATCTTCAGCGCCGCCGCCAGGGTCGTCAGGTCCTTGAAGGAGGCGGTGCCGGCCACCACCGTCGTGGAGCCGGGGGTGTCCTCCAGCACCAGGGCGTCGTACCGGCCGCCGGTGTAGCGGGTCCAGGTGCGGCCGTCGATGCGTTCGGTCCGCCGGGTGGCCGCGGCGCCCTGGGTCGCGCCGTCGATGACGTCGGCACGCTTGGCCGTGGACTGCTCGACCTGCGCGTACTGGCCGTCCGGCGTCCGGAAGCCGAGGTGCCAGCGGCCCGCGTCCTTGCCCTGGGAGCGTACGGAGGTCGGTTTCCAGGTACTCGGCAGGCCCTCCGGCGCGGCCACCGGATAGCTCGCCGCCCGGCGGGCCGTGATCAGCTCGACCCGGTAGTCGACCCGCTGGATCTCGGGAGCGTGGTCATCGTGCGGGATGGCGAAGAAGTACACGACGAGCGACGCGACGACGATCAGGGCCAGGGAGAGGACCATGTCCCGGGCCGTCTTCTGCTTGCGGTTCGTACCTGCCACGCCCCCTATCGTCGCAGGTGTCCCGAGCGCTCATCCGTGGGGTCCCCTGCTCATTTTGTATGCCTAACGATAGAGTCGGGTCCAAGACCCTCATCCGGCCGTCGTCGTATCAGAAAGGTGCGCTCCGATGACCGAACACCATCACCTGCCGTCCGAGCTCGATGTTCCCTCGGAGGCTCCCGACCGCAACCTCGCCCTGGAGCTGGTCCGGGTGACCGAGGCCGCCGCGATGGCCGCGGGCCGTTGGGTGGGGCGCGGCGACAAGAACGGCGCCGACGGTGCCGCGGTGCGTGCCATGCGGACCCTCGTCTCCACCGTGTCGATGAACGGCGTGGTCGTCATCGGCGAGGGTGAGAAGGACGAGGCCCCGATGCTCTTCAACGGGGAGCACGTGGGCGACGGCACCGGCCCCGAGGTGGACATCGCCGTCGACCCGATCGACGGCACCACGCTGACCGCCAAGGGCATGCCGAACGCGATCGCCGTCCTCGCCGCCGCCGAGCGCGGCGCGATGTTCGACCCGTCCGCCGTGTTCTACATGGACAAGCTGGTCACCGGCCCCGAGGCGGCGGACTTCGTCGACATCAACGCGCCCGTCGAGGTGAACATCCGCCGGATCGCCAAGGCGAAGCGGTCCACGCCGGAGGACGTCACCGTCGTCATCCTCGACCGGCCCCGGCACGAGGGTCTGATCCGGGAGGTCCGGGAGGCCGGCGCGCGCATCAAGCTGATCTCCGACGGCGATGTGGCCGGCTCGGTGTACGCGCTGCGCGAGGGCACCGGCGTCGACCTGCTGCTCGGCATCGGCGGCACCCCCGAGGGCATCATCTCGGCCTGTGCCGTCAAGTGCCTGGGCGGGACCATCCAGGGCAAGCTGTGGCCGAAGGACGACGAGGAGCGGCAGCGGGCGATCGACGCCGGGCACGATCTGGACCGGGTGCTCACCACGGACGACCTGGTCTCCGGGGAGAACGTCTTCTTCGTCGCGACCGGCATCACCGACGGGGAGCTGCTGCGCGGGGTGCGGTACCGCTCGGAGACGGCGCTGACCGAGTCCATCGTGATGCGGTCGAAGTCGGGGACGGTCCGCCGGATCGACTCGGAGCACCGGCTGAGGAAGCTGCGGGCCTACAGCGCGATCGACTTCGACCGGGCCAAGTAGGGCCCGGCAGCCCGGCAGAAGGGGCACCCCCTCCGCAGGGAGGTGGTGCCCCTTCTGCCGCTGCCTCAGCCCGCCATGCGGTTCGCCCCCGCCCGGGCCGTCTTCTTCAGTTCCACTTCCCGGCGGCGGCGGCGCGCCAGGACCACCCGGCGTTCGGCCGCCGTCAGGCCGCCCCAGACGCCGTAGGGCTCGGGCTGGAGCAGGGCGTGCTCGCGGCACTCGACCATGACCGGACAGCGGGCGCAGACCCGCTTGGCCGCCTCCTCGCGGGACAGCCGGGCGGCGGTCGGCTCCTTCGACGGGGCGAAGAACAGCCCGGCCTCGTCGCGCCGGCACACCGCCTCGGTGTGCCAGGGGGCGTCCTGGTCCCTGTCTCGCGCCGGCACCCGCTGGACCGGAACGCCAGCTACCTGCACGGACGACTGCGGCGGTTGCAGCACGGTCTACTCCTGACGACGGCTTCGCGAGCGAGAGACGATGCAGCAAGGCCTACCCGCTGTGCGTACGCCTATGCACAGCGTTGGCACCGGTGAGCGCGCGGCGGCTCGTTCGCGCCCCTGCACCGGCGCCGGCGGCGGACCGGATCGTTCCGGTCACCGGCGGGAACGCGCGGCCGTCACCGGCCCAGATGCCTGCGCAGCTTCCGGTCGACCTTGTCCTGGACCCGCTCCAGGATGTCCGAGACCGTCCGGCCGCGCCGGGGCCGTGCCTCCACGTTGCCGAGGACCGCCCAGCCGTCGACGTAGACGACCGGGGCCGCGGAGTCGACGGAGTCCAGCGGGCTCACCTCGAACTTGCCGAGCACCCCGCCCCCGGTGCCGCGCAGCGAGATGTTCTCCGGCACCCGGATCTGGATGTCGCCGAAGACGGAGATGGCCTTGATGACCACCTGCTGATACTCGAAGATCGCCTCGCTGAGGTCGATCTCCACGCTGCCGAAGACCGCGTACGCGTGCAGCCGGCGCCCGGCGCGCCAGCGGCCCCGGCGCATGGCGCTGCTGAACACCGCCACCAGGCTGGCGTCGGCCGCCGCCGGGATCGCGCCCGGCTCGGGGCGCGGCGGCACGGGGGTGTAGGCAGGGGCGGCGGTGCGCTCGTAGGCTGCGGGCAGGTCGCGGATGAAGGCCTCCAGCTCGCCCGCCGTCTTGGCGTGCAGCACCCCTTCCACGCGCTCGGCGTGCTCGTCGGCGGTGAGCCGGCCCTCGGCCAGCGCCTCGCGGAGGATGTCGGCGATCCGGTCGCGGTCGGCGTCCGAGGCGCGCAGCTCGGTCGCGGGTGTGGGTGCGGTCTGCTTGTGAAGGTCCACGACGGCAGCGTACCGAAACACGATAGATCGCGACAGTCCCTCGTGGGCGTGCCGCCCGCCGCTCCGGCCGTCCGGGGCGCCGCCGACTGAGCCTTACCTCACAGGTTCGCCGCCGACGGCAGGTTCTACGCTGGACAGGCTCGCCAGCGTCGGCGGGCGGCCGTCCGTCAGAGTGAGGAATGGGCTGAGATGCCTGAGTTCGCGTACACCGATCTGCTCCCGCAGGGCGAGGACACCACCCCGTACCGGCTGGTGACCTCCGAAGGCGTGTCCACCGTCGAGGGACCGGACGGGCGGACGTTCCTGAAGGTGGAGCCGGAGGCGCTGCGCAAGCTGGCCGAGGAGGCCATCCACGACATCCAGCACTATCTGCGCCCGGCCCACCTGGCGCAGCTGCGCCGGATCATCGACGACCCCGAGGCGTCGGCGAACGACAAGTTCGTGGCGCTCGACCTGCTGAAGAACGCGAACATCGCGGCGGCCGGCGTGCTG
Source organism: Streptomyces sp. NPDC038707 (assembly GCF_040636485.1). NCBI lineage: Bacteria > Bacillati > Actinomycetota > Actinomycetes > Kitasatosporales > Streptomycetaceae > Streptomyces > Streptomyces sp. NPDC038707. The sequence continues at coordinate 114,780 of NZ_JBEZUP010000018.1, read as the reverse complement.
CCCATGTGCCAGGACACCGGCACGGCGATCGTCATGGGCAAGCGCGGGCAGAACGTGCTGACGGCGGGCGAGGACGAGAAGCACCTCTCGCACGGGATCTTCGACGCCTACACCAGGCTGAACCTGCGCTACTCGCAGATGGCTCCGCTCACCATGTGGGAGGAGAAGAACACCGGCTCCAACCTGCCGGCCCAGATCGAGCTGTACGCGACCGACGGCGGTGCCTACAAGTTCCTGTTCATGGCCAAGGGCGGCGGCTCGGCCAACAAGTCCTTCCTGTACCAGGAGACCAAGGCCGTCCTGAACGAGTCCTCCATGATGAAGTTCCTGGAGGAGAAGATCCGTTCGCTCGGCACGGCCGCCTGCCCGCCGTACCACCTGGCGATCGTCGTCGGCGGCACCAGTGCCGAGTTCGCGCTGAAGACCGCGAAGTACGCCTCCGCGCACTACCTGGACAACATGCCGGCCGAGGGCTCGCCGCTCGGCCACGGCTTCCGGGACAAGGAGCTGGAGGAGAAGGTCTTCGAGCTGACGCAGAAGATCGGCATCGGCGCGCAGTTCGGCGGCAAGTACTTCTGCCATGACGTGCGCGTGGTCCGGCTGCCCCGGCACGGCGCGTCCTGCCCGGTCGCCATCGCCGTCTCCTGCTCCGCCGACCGCCAGGCGCTGGCGAAGATCACGCCCGAGGGCGTCTTCCTGGAGCAGCTGGAGACCGACCCGGCGCGCTTCCTGCCGGACACCACGGACGAGCACCTGGACGAGTCGTCCGACGTGGTGGAGATCGACCTGAACCAGCCGATGGACACGATCCTCGCCGAGCTGACCAAGTACCCGGTCAAGACCCGGCTGTCGCTGACCGGCCCGCTGGTCGTGGCCCGGGACATCGCGCACGCCAAGATCAAGGAGCGGCTGGACGCGGGCGAGGAGATGCCGCAGTACCTGAAGGACCACCCGGTGTACTACGCCGGCCCGGCCAAGACCCCCGAGGGGTACGCCTCCGGTTCCTTCGGCCCGACCACGGCCGGCCGCATGGACTCCTACGTGGAGCAGTTCCAGGCGGCGGGCGGCTCGAAGGTGATGCTCGCCAAGGGCAACCGCAGCAAGCAGGTCACCGACGCGTGCGCGGCGCACGGCGGCTTCTACCTCGGCTCCATCGGCGGCCCGGCCGCCCGCCTGGCCCAGGACTGCATCAAGAAGGTGGAGGTCCTGGAGTACGAGGAGCTGGGCATGGAGGCCGTCTGGAAGATCGAGGTCGAGGACTTCCCGGCGTTCATCGTGGTGGACGACAAGGGCAACGACTTCTTCCAGGACCCGGCCCCCCAGCCGACGTTCACCACCATTCCGGTACGGGGCCCCGGGCTGGCCTAGGCGGAGCGAGGGGATCCCGGGGGCGGGCCTGCGCCGCTCCGCCGGCCTGCCCTCCGGCTCGCCCGCCCCGCCACGCGCCGTCGTGCCGGCGCTCGCCGCCCTGCTCGGCGGGGCGGCCGCCGGGACCGCGTGGCGGGCGGGGCCTGGTACGACCCGTTCTCCCCGCCGGCGCTCGCGGGGGCCGCGTTGGTCCCGTTCTCCGTGGCGTGGCCCGGCGCGGGAGTCACCCGCTCCCGGCCGCGGCGGCCGCCCCGGTGCGGGCGCGGCGCACCGCGACCGGGCCGCCCGGCTGCGGGGCCCGGCGGGGCGTCAGCTGAAGCGCTGGGCCGGCGAGCCGTCGCAGGGCTGGAGCCGCACCCGGTCCTTCGCCGCCGTCAGCGTCAGGCACAGGCCCGGTGCCGCCGCCGGGCGGAGCGTGCCGGACTGGCGGACGAACCGCTGGTTGGCGCCGCCGTGGCAGTTCCACAGGACCAGGCCCGTACCTGCGGTGTAGGAGCCGTCCGGTACGTCCAGGCACCGGTCGTGGGTCAGCTCCAGGTGCAGTGCGCCCAGCCGGGTGTCGTGCCACCAGCCCTGGTTGCGGCCTCCGTGGCAGTCCCAGCCGATGACCTCGGTGCCGTTGGCGCTCGTTCCGCCCGAGGCGTCGAGGCAGGCGCCGGCGGCCTGGCCGGTCAGCGGGCGGAACGCGTCGTCCCAGGCACCGGGGTACAGCTCGGGCGTGCCGGTGCTCGCCGGGTCGGCGCAGCCCGCCTCGCGCAGCCCGGAGTCGTAGAACCGGGTCAGACAGGCGGCGAAGGCGGCGTGGCCGCGGGCGTTGGGGTGGAAGGACTGCCGTACCGAGTTGGAGTCCGGCGGGAAGGGCTTGGCGAGGTCGACGTACAGGCCGCGCGCCCAGGTGTCCTCCATGCAGACCTCGTGGCCGTGGAAGAGGCGGGAGCCGTCCAGGTAGGAGGCGCCGCCGCGCCGGGCCGCCTCGCGCATGCCGCGTTCGAAGAGCGGGACGGCGCTGTCGCGGCCCCAGGCGCTGTCGGAGTCGTAGCCGGCGCAGCCACCCGGGAGCTTGCCCGGGAAGTCCGGGTTGTCGCGGATGTCGGGGCCGATGGGGCTGGGATAGCCCATGAGGACCAGTTTGTAGTCGCCGTCGGCGTAGCCCGCGTCGCGCATCACCGTCTTCAGGTCGGCGACGGTGGCCTCCACCTTGGGGACGAGGGCGTCCACCCGGGCCTGCCAGCCGGGCGCGTACTTCGGTTCGCAGGTGCCCTGGAGGGTGAGGTAGCGGGTGACGCAGTCGGTCATCACCGGACCGAACTCGAGGTCGTCGTTGGCGCCGGCGACGAGCACGATCATCTTGACGCGGGTGGTGCGCGCCTTGACGGCGAGGCTGTCGCTCTGGACCGGTTCGTCGGCGTACTGCTTGCCGCCTCCGATGCGGATGTTGCCGGTGGTGGCGCCCGAGCAGGCGACGTTGTAGGTGACGTCGGCCGGGATGCCGGTGCGGTGGATGGCGGCCTGGGGCGAGCGGTGGCACCAGTTGTCCGGGCCGTTGGTGCCGGGTTCGTAGGTGCCGACGCCCTCACCGGATATCTCGCTGTCACCCAGGGAGATGAGCGAGGTCTTGCGGTCGGCGAGGGGCCTCTCGGCCGGGTCGCCGTAGAGGGCGGTGGCCTCGGCGGCCCGGACGCGTTCCAGGTCGGGCGGGAGCGGGGCGGCCGCCGTGGCGGCGGGGGCCGCGTGGGCGGAGGGGGCCGCGAGGCCCGCGAACACGGTGGCGGCCGTCGCGACAGCGGCGGCCGTACCTCTGATCCTGGATCCGACGGATCCGACGCGTTTCATGACGCCTCCCCGAAGCAGGTGTTACCCCCGGTATTTACTGGCGGGTAGTCAGTTTGGGAATACGCGTGACGCGACACGTGCTCATGTTTTCGGAGGTACGACGATGACGACCCAAGAGCCGCAGTACCGGATCGAGCACGACTCGATGGGCGAGGTCCGGGTCCCGGCCCATGCCAAGTGGCGCGCGCAGACCCAGCGCGCCGTCGAGAACTTCCCCGTCTCCGGGCAGCGCCTCGAGCGCGCCCACATCGAGGCCCTGGCCCGCGTCAAGGCCGCGGCGGCCAAGGTGAACGCCGAGCTGGGAGTGCTGGACCAGGACATCGCGCGGGCGATCCAGGAGGCGGCCGAGGAGGTCGCCGCCGGCCGGTGGGACGAGCACTTCCCGGTGGACGTGTTCCAGACCGGCTCCGGCACCTCGTCCAACATGAACACCAACGAGGTCCTCGCGACGCTGGCCACCGAGCGGCTCGGCCGTGACGTGCACCCCAACGACCACGTCAACGCCTCGCAGTCGTCCAACGACGTCTTCCCCTCCTCGATCCACATCGCGGCCACCGCGGCCGTCACCCACGACCTGATCCCGGCCCTGGAGCACCTGGCCGCGGCCCTGGAGCGCAAGTCCGCCGAGTTCGCCGACGTGGTGAAGTCGGGGCGGACCCACCTGATGGACGCCACCCCGGTGACCCTCGGCCAGGAGTTCGGCGGGTACGCGGCCCAGGTCCGGCACGGGGTCGAGCGGCTGACGGCCTCCCTGCCCCGCCTGGCCGAACTGCCCCTGGGCGGTACGGCGGTGGGCACCGGCATCAACACCCCGCCCGGGTTCTCCGCCGCCGTCATCGCGGAGGTCGCCCGGGTCACCGGGCTGCCGCTCACCGAGGCCCGCGACCACTTCGAGGCCCAGGGCGCCCGCGACGGCATCGTGGAGGCCAGCGGGCAGCTGCGGACCATCGCGGTCGGTCTGACGAAGATCGCCAACGATCTGCGCTGGATGTCCTCCGGCCCGCGCACCGGTCTGGCCGAAATCCGGCTGCCCGACCTCCAGCCCGGCTCCTCGATCATGCCGGGCAAGGTCAACCCGGTCGTCCCCGAGGCCGTGCTGATGGTCGCCGCGCAGGTCATCGGCAACGACACCACCATCACCACCGCCGGAGCGGCGGGCAACTTCGAGCTGAACGTGATGCTCCCGGTCCTCGCCAAGAACGTCCTGGAGTCGATCCGGCTGCTCGCCAACGTCTCCCGGCTGCTGGCCGACCGGACGATCGACGGCATCACCGCCGACCGCGAACGCGCCCGCGAGTACGCCGAGTCGTCGCCGTCCGTGGTCACCCCGCTGAACAAGTACATCGGTTACGAGGAGGCCGCGAAGGTCGCCAAGAAGTCCCTCGCCGAGCGCCGGACGATCCGCGAAGTCGTCCTGGACGGCGGGTACGTGGAGCGCGGCGACCTGACGCTCGAGCAGCTCGACGAGGCGCTGGACGTCCTGCGGATGACGCGCCCGTAACCCGCGGGCGAACGTTTCCGGCCACCGGGGGCGGCCGTGACGCGCGCCGCAGCGTCGTATGCCGGCGGCACCTAAAATCTGTCCATGACGGACCATGGAGCGATGGCACGAGTGACGGCGGGAGCGGCGGCGCGCTGGACCCCGGGAACGCACATCCTGTGGCGTTACCGGGAGAACGGGGGCGAGCAGTTCCACATCGCCCGGCCCGTCACCGTCGTGCGCGACGACGCCGACCTGCTCGCGGTGTGGCTGGCCCCCGGCACCGAGTGCGTGAAACCGGTCCTGGCCGACGGCACGCCCGTGCACCTGGAGCCGCTGGAGTCCCGCTACACCAAGCCGCGCACGGTCCAGCGGGGCCGCTGGTTCGGCACCGGCGTGCTGAAACTGGCCCAGCCCGGCCGGCCCTGGTCGGTGTGGCTGTTCTGGGAGCCGGGCTGGCGGTTCAAGAACTGGTACGTCAACCTGGAGCAGCCGCTCGCGCGTTGGGCGGGCGGGGTGGACTCCGAGGACCACTTCCTGGACATCACCGTGGACCCGGACCGCAGCTGGCGCTGGCGGGACGAGGACGAGTTCGCGCAGGCCCAGCGGGACGGGCTGATGGACCCGAGGACCGCCGCACGGGTGCGGGCGGCGGGCCGGGAGGCGGTGGAGGTGATCCGCGCCTGGGGACCGCCGTTCCCGGACGGCTGGCAGAACTGGCGCCCGGATCCGTCCTGGGCGGTACCTTCTCTACCCGAGGACTGGGACCGCACGCCCGCGCATGTGTCCTCATGAGACCCTTGATGCGCCCCCGGACGGGAAACGTAGGATCGTCCTCCGCAAGGGCGCGTGAACGCAACTACCGGAGCATGCGCCGGGACTGACCGATCGTCACCGAGGGACGGCAGGACGTGAGCGAGGGGTACCAGGGCACCACCACGAAAGCCGGCCCCGCGGGAATTCCGTTCCCTGGGCACGTATTGCGGGTATCGGGACTTCGGCGGGACCAACTGCGCGCCCGGCGCATCCGGCGCGCAGCCCCGGACGGACGGATGCGACACGCGTGACGGAGCAGCCCACCTCCATCGAGCGCCCCCAGCCGGGCGCCGACCCCGCGGAGACCCGCGGGGCGTTCCCGCGCACCCCGGAGCGGTCCGCGCGGCACCTCGGCGACCCGGCCTTACCCGCGCAGGCCCGTGCCGAGACCACGCCCGCCGGCCCGGGCACGGCCATGCCCCGTGGCAAGGGAAAGGACGGCATGGGGAAGGAGCACCCGGTGGGCGGCCCCGAACACTCCCAGCCCGCCATCACCGAACCCGACGCGCTGCGCCCGCGGCCCGCGCCGGACGGCATCCCGGCGCAGCCCGGCGCCGAGCCGGAGCGCGCGCCGGGCGGTGCCGAGCGCCGTACCGGGCGTACGGTGCCGCCGGGGCGGCCGATGCCGATGCGGCGGGACGGGGACCGGCTCAGGTTCGTGGGCGCGGCCACCCGGCGCATCGCCCGCGGGCTCGACCTGGACGAGATCGTGATGGGTCTGTGCCGGGCCACCGTGCCGACGTTCTCGGACGCGATCCTGGTCTATCTCCGCGACCCGCTGCCGGTCGGCGACGAGCGGCCCACCGGCCCGGTGGTGCTGCGGCTGCGGCGCACCGACCGGATACCGGACGAGCGGGACACCGACGGGGTGCTGCTGCCGTCGGCGTTCGAGCCGGAGCCGGAGCCGTCGGTGCTGGCGGACCTGTCGGCGCTGACCACCGAGCTGTGCGAGGTGCGGCCGGGCGGCGCGCTGAACGAGGTGCTGCGCGGGGTGCGCCCGGTGTTCGCCGACGCGCCCGCCGCCCGGGCCGCGCTGCCCGAGCTGCTCGGCGCGAGCGGCGAGGCGGTCGTACCGGGCGGACAGCACGCGATCCTCGCGCCGCTGCGCGGGCGGCGCCGGGTGATCGGCGCGGCGCTGTTCCTGCGCCGTCCGGACCAGCCGCCGTTCGAGGCGGACGACCTGCTGGTGGCCGCGCAGCTGGCCACGCACAGCGCGCTGGGCATCGACAAGGCGGTGCTGTACGGCCGGGAGGCGTACATCGCCGACGAGTTGCAGCGCACCATGCTGCCCGAGACCCTGCCCCGGCCCACCGGTGTCCGACTGGCCTCGCGGTACCTGCCGGCGGCGGAGACCGCGCGGGTCGGCGGCGACTGGTACGACGCGATCCCGCTGCCGGGCAGCCGGGTCGCCCTGGTCGTCGGCGATGTGATGGGCCACTCGATGACCTCGGCGGCGATCATGGGCCAGTTGCGCACCACCGCGCAGACGCTGGCCGGGCTCGACCTGCCGCCGCAGGAGGTGCTGCACCACCTGGACGAGCAGGCCCAGCGCCTGGGCACCGACCGCATGGCGACCTGCCTGTACGCGGTGTACGACCCGGTGACGCACCGCATCACGATCGCCAACGCCGGCCATCCGCCGCCCGTGCTGCTGCACCTGGGCGGCCGGGCGGAGGTGCTGCGGGTGCCGCCGGGCGCGCCGATCGGCGTCGGCGGGGTGGACTTCGAGGCGGTGGAGCTGGACGCGCCCGCCGGGGCGACCCTGCTGCTGTACACCGACGGGCTGGTGGAGTCCCGGCTGCGGGACGTGTGGACCGGCATAGAGCAGCTGCGCGAGCGGCTGGCCGCGACGGCGCAGCTGACCGGGCCGGACCATCCGCCGCCGCTGGAAGCGCTGTGCGACGAGGTGCTGGACATGCTCGGCCCGGGCGACCGGGACGACGACATCGCGCTGCTCGCGGCCCGCTTCGACGGGATCGCGCCGAGCGATGTCGCGTACTGGACGCTGGAGCCGGAGCGCACGGCCCCCGGGCAGGCCCGCCGGCTGGCCCGCCGGGCGCTCGCCCGCTGGGACCTGGAGGACCTGTCGGACTCGGTGGAGCTGCTGGTCAGCGAGGTGGTGACGAACGCGGTGCGGTACGCGTCGCGGCCGGTGACGCTGCGGCTGCTGCGCACGGACGTGCTGCGCTGCGAGGTCGGCGACGATGTGCCGCAGCTGCCGCGCCTGAGGCAGGCGCGGGCCACCGACGAGGGCGGGCGCGGCCTGTACCTGGTCAACAAGCTGGCCCGGCGCTGGGGCGCGACCCGGCTGAGCACGGGCAAGGTGGTCTGGTTCGAGCTGAACCGCTGAGCCGCCCGGCGCTGTGCGCGAAGGGGCGCCCGGAGATGTCTCCGGGCGCCCCTTCAGCGCGTGCGGGCCCTATTGGGCGAAGTCCTCCTCGTCGGGCGGGTCGAGCGGGTCCTCGGTGGCGGTTTCCGTCGGCAGCCCGGTGGTGGGCGTCTGGGACGGCGTCTGCGAGGGGGTGTGCGACGGCGGCGTCTGGCTCGGCGTCTCGGACGGGGTGTGCGAGGGGGTGTGCGACGGCGTCCGGCTCGGCGTCCCGGACGGCGTGTGCGACGGCGTCCGGGTCGGGGTGGTCGGGGTCGGCGGCGCGCTACTGGTGGGCGGCTCGGTCGGCTCGACGGCTGCGCCCTGGGTGGTGTCCAGTTCGAACGTGGACCGGTCGGTGACGCCGAAGGTGTAGGCGGCCCAGATCTCCGCCGGGTAGCCGCCGCCGTTGATCCGGCCGCGCCCCGGAAGCAGTCCGGTCGCGCCCTCCATGGACACATGGCCGTGGGTCTTCGGGTCCTCGCCGAACAGGCCGACGGAGGTGACCAGGTCGGGCGTGTAGCCGGTGAACCAGGCGGACTTGTTCTCGTCGGAGGTCCCGGTCTTGCCCGCCACCTGCTGGCCGTCGCGCAGCGGGTTGGCGGCCACGGACGTCTTGGCCGTACCGTCGTCCACCACGCCGGTGAGCACCGAGGTGACCGTGTCGGCGGCCGTGCGGCTGAGCACCGTACCGCCGACGGGGTCCGGCATGTCGACCGTACGGCCCTTGTTCTCGGCCGACTTGACGATGGTGGGGGTCACCTTGTGGCCGTGGTTGGCGAAGGTGGCGTAGATCCCGGCCATCTCCAGGGGGCTCGCGCCCATCGAGCCGAGCGTCTGGGCGGGCACCGCCGGCATGCCCTTGGTGTCCATGCCGAGGCTGCTCGCGGTGCTCATGACGTCGTCCATGCCGACGTCGACGCCCATCTGCGCGAAGACGGAGTTGACGGACTTGTTCATCGCCTCCTGGACGGTGATCTTGCCGTAGTCCTGCTCGTCCTCGTTGGGCGGGGCGAAGCCGACCGGGCGGCCGTGGTCCAGCACCGGGCGCCGGCTGTCGCCGTCGTAGACGGTGCCGGCGGTGATGGGCTTGCCGTCCTGCGTGGTGGCCTGGCGCTCCAGGGCGGCGGCGAGGATGACCGGCTTGAAGGTGGAGGCCGGCTGGTAGTCCCTGCGGGTGGCGTTGCTGTAGTAGTGCTCGTAGTAGTTCTGGCCGCCGTACAGCGCGACGATCTTGCCGGTCCCGGGGTCCACGGAGACGGCGCCCGGCTGGATGTCGCCGTCGACCTTGCGCTTGGACTTGTTGAGCTTGCCGGTCAGCTCGCTGCGGACGGCCCGCTCCAGCGCTGCCTGCTTCTTGCGGTCGATGTTGAGGGTGATGGTCCAGCCCTTGCCCACGACCGCGTTCTCCGCCTGCGACTGGGTCAGGCCCTCCTGCGCCATGAGCTGCTGTTCGAGCTGCTGGTTGGCCAGCTCGACCAGGTAGCCCTTCTGCCCGTCGAGACCGGGGGCGCCCTTGGGCTCCTTGATCTTGGGGAAGCGCATGGCGGCGCGCCGGTCCTTGGTGAGCCAGCCCTCCTCGACCATGTTGTCCAGGACGTAGTTCCAGCGCTGGGTGACCAGCCGCTTGCCGGTGTCGGTCGCCACCGCCCAGTCGTACTGGCTCGGCGCCTGGAGCAGCGCGGCGAGGTAGGCGCCCTGCTCGACCGACAGGTCCTCGGCGTCGACGCCGAAGTAGGCCTGGGCGGCGGCCTGGATGCCGTAGGCGTTGCGGCCGTAGTAGCTGGTGTTGATGTAGCCGGCGAGGATGTCGTCCTTGGACTTCTCGCGGTCCACCTTCAGCGAGATGACCAGTTCCTTCAGCTTGCGCGTGACGGTCTGGTCCTGGTTGAGGTAGTAGTTCTTGACGTACTGCTGGGTGATCGTGGAGCCGCCCTGCTTGCCCCGGCCGCGCAGGGTGTTGAGCAGGCCGCGGGCGGTGCCCTTGAAGTCGACGCCGGAGTCGCTGTAGAAGCTCTTGTTCTCGGCGGCGACGAAGGTCAGCTGGACCTTGCGGGGCACCTTGGACAGGTCGACGATCTCGCGGTTGACCTTGCCGTTGCGGGCCAGCAGCGTGCCGTCGCTGAACTTGTAGACGTTGCTCTGCTGCTGGGCGGCGGCGTTGCCCTCGGGGATGTCGACGTACAGGTACAGGCCGACGAAGCCGAGGATGCCGAGCAGGCACACTCCGAAGACGGTGCCGAGGATCTTCTTCCAGGTGAACATCCGGCGCAGGAGGCTCTTGGCGGGGGTGCCGGCCGCCGCGGGGGTGCCGGCCGCCGCGGGTTCGGAGCGGCGGCGCTTGGACGCCGCGCGGTGACCGCCACGCTGTCGCGCTCGTCTCTCTTCCGCTCGTCCCATGAGTCCCTACGCTCGCTTCCGTCTCGGGGTCAGCTCCGAAAGCTAACACCCGCCTATATGACAAAGTGCGCCCGATCCGGTCTTTTCCGGACGTGACAATCAGCACCCGCCCCTAGGGAACCGACGTTCGAGGGTGGTACAGGGTTGCCTGCGACCGAGAAAGTGATATCACTTAGCTAGACCTACGCTAGACACTCCAACGAACGGGGAACCCCGATGTCCGACATACCCGAGATGCCCGCCCCGCGTGTCCGCGAGTTCCAGGCCCACAGCATCGGCGGCGGGCTAGCGCTGCTGCTCGGCCTGCTCGGGCTCGGCGCCGCCGCCGCGCTGTTCGCGACCGCCGGGGCCGTCTCCTCGCCCGGCGGGCGGGGCGGGCTCATCGCCGCCGGTGTCGTCGTGCTCCTCGCCGCCCTCATCGCGATGCGCGGCCTGAACACGGTCGCGCCGGGCGAGGCCCGGGTCGTCCAGCTGTTCGGGCGCTACCGGGGCACGATCCGGCAGGACGGCCTGCGCTGGGTGAACCCCTTCACCTCCCGGACCCGGATCTCCACCCGGGTGCGCAACCACGAGACCGCAGTGCTGAAGGTCAACGACGCCTACGGCAACCCGATCGAGCTGGCCGCGGTCGTGGTGTGGAAGGTCCGGGACACCGCCCAGGCCACCTTCGAGGTGGACGACTTCGCCGAGTTCGTCGCCACGCAGACCGAGACGGCCGTGCGGCACATCGCCATCGAGTACCCCTACGACGCCCACGAGGAGGACGGCCTCTCGCTGCGCGGCAACGCCGAGGAGATCACCGAGAAGCTGGCCGGCGAACTCCAGGCACGGGTGGAGACGGCCGGTGTGGAGATCGTCGAGTCACGGTTCACGCATCTCGCGTACGCTCCCGAGATCGCCTCGGCGATGCTCCAGCGACAGCAGGCGGGCGCGGTCGTCGCGGCCCGGCGGCAGATCGTGGACGGCGCCGTGGGCATGGTGGAGGCGGCGCTGGCCCGGATAGCGGAGGCGGACATCGTGGAGCTGGACGAGGAGCGGAAGGCGGCGATGGTGTCGAACCTGATGGTGGTGCTGTGCGGTGACCGGGCTCCGCAGCCGGTCCTGAACACCGGGACCCTCTACCAGTGACCGACCCGTCGCAGCCGCCGAAGGGCCGGCCGCGGCAGCGCAAGCAGGTGCTGCTGCGGCTGGACCCGTCGGTGTACGAGGCGCTGGCCCGCTGGGCCGGGGACGAACTGCGGTCGGCGAACGCGCAGATCGAGTTCCTGCTGCGGCGCGCCCTCGCGGAGGCCGGGCGGCTGCCCGGGGACGCGGGCCCGCTGCCCCGCCGGGGCCGGCCGCCCGGCGACTCCGCACCCGGTACCCCGGAGGACTGAGCCGGGCTCCCGCCGAGGGGGCCCGGCCCTTGCCGCGGCAGCGGATCCGGCTGTTACGGAACCCTGACAAACGCTCCCGGCCTGCGCGGACGCCCTCCCAGGGGTCAGGTCTGCACTGCGTGTATACATCGAGCGTATACACGCTGTGTAGAGTGCTCCCATGTCCATCGGTCACACCCTCCTCGGGCTCCTGGAGTCCGGCCCGCGCCACGGCTACGACCTCAAGCGGGCCTTCGACGAGAAGTTCGGTCACGACCGGCCGCTGCACTACGGCCAGGTCTACTCCACGATGTCCCGGCTGCTGAAGAACGGTCTCGTGGAAGTCGACGGGATCGAGGCCGGCGGCGGCCCCGAGCGCAAGCGGTACGCCATCACCGACGCCGGTGTCACCGACGTCGAACGCTGGCTCGCCACCCCGGAGAAGCCGGAGGAGTACCTCCAGTCGACCCTCTACACCAAGGTCGTCCTCGCCCTCCTGACCCACCGCGACGCCGCCGACATCCTCGACACCCAGCGGTCCGAGCACCTGCGCAGCATGCGCATCCTCACCGACCGCAAGCGCAAGGGCGACCTCGCCGACCAGCTGATCTGCGACCACGCCCTGTTCCACCTGGAGGCCGACCTGCGCTGGCTGGAACTGACCGCCGCCCGCCTCGACAAGCTCCGCGCGGCGGTGACCCGGTGACCCCTCCCCCCGGCTCCCTGCTCGCCGCCGAGAACCTGCGCAAGACCTACGGCCCCACGGTCGCGCTCGACGGCGCCGACTTCTCCATCCACCCCGGCGAGGTCGTCGCCGTGATGGGCCCCTCCGGCTCCGGCAAGTCGACCCTGCTGCACTGCCTGGCCGGCATCGTGCCGCCCGACTCCGGCTCCATCACCTACGACGGCCGCGAACTCGCCGGCCTCGGCGACACCCAGCGCAGCGCGCTGCGGCGCAGCGACTTCGGGTTCGTCTTCCAGTTCGGCCAGCTGGTGCCGGAGCTGACCTGCGTGGAGAACGTGGCCCTGCCGCTGCGGCTGAACGGCCGTCGCCGCAAGGAGGCCGAGCGGGCCGCGCTCACCTGGATGGAGCGCCTGGAGGTGGACGACCTGCGCGACAAGCGGCCCGGCGAGGTCTCCGGCGGCCAGGGCCAGCGGGTCGCGGTGGCGCGGGCCCTGGTCACCGGGCCCCGGGTGGTGTTCGCCGACGAGCCGACGGGCGCGCTCGACTCCCTCAACGGCGAGCGGGTGATGGAGCTGCTGACCGACGCGGCCCGCTCCGCCAACGCGGCCGTGGTGCTGGTCACCCACGAGGCCCGGGTGGCCGCCTACTCCGACCGGGAGATCGTCGTACGCGACGGCAGGTCCCGGAACATGGAGCGCGCCATATGAGCCTCCGGCAGTGGTCCAGGGACCTGGGCATGGGCTTCCGGTTCGCCGTCACCGGCGGGCGCGAGGGCTGGGTCCGGATGGTGCTGACCGCGGTCGGTGTGGGCCTCGGCGTGGCGTTGCTGCTGCTGACGACCGCGCTGCCGAGCGTGCTGACGGCACGGCATCAGCGCGAACAGGCCCGCACCGACCTCACCTACAGCGCGGACGTGCCGCCCAAGGGCGAGAACACCGTGCTGGTCGGGATGGCCGACACCAAGTGGCACGACAAGGACGTCCGGGGCCGGTTCCTGAAGCCCGAGGGCGCGCGGGCGCCGCTGCCGCCGGGCGTGGACCGCTTCCCCGCGCCGGGCGAGATGGTCGTCTCGCCCGCGCTGAAGGAGCTGCTCTCCTCCGACGAGGGCAGGCTGCTGCGGGAGCGGCTGCCGGACCGGATCACCGGCACCATCGGCGAGCCGGGCCTGATCGGCTCGCACGAACTGGCCTTCTACGCGGGCTCCGACCACCTGGTGGCCGAGGAGGACAGCTCGCGGGTGGCGCGGCTGACCGCGTTCGGGGACCGGCACCCGACGCCCGAGCGGACCGACCCGGTGCTCATCATGATGACGCTGGTGGTGTTCGTCGCCCTGCTCACCCCGGTCGCCGTGTTCATCGCCGCGGCCGTGCGGTTCGGCGGCGAACGGCGCGACCGCCGGCTGGCCGCGCTGCGGCTGGTCGGCTCGGACCGCCGGATGACCCGCCGGATCGCGGCGGGCGAGGCGCTGGCCGGAGCGCTGCTCGGCCTGCTCGTCGGTGCGGTGTTCTTCCTGATCGGCCGGCAGGCGGCGGGCTCGGTGGAGGTGCTGGGCGAGAGCTTCTTCCCCAGCTATCTGAACCCCTCCCCCGCGCTGGTCGCCCTGGTCGCGGTGGCGGTTCCGGCCGCCGCGGTGGGGGTGACGCTGTTCGCGATGCGCGGGGTCGCCGTCGAACCGCTCGGTGTGGTGCGCACGGCCAAGCAGTCCCGGCGGCGCCTGTGGTGGCGGCTGCTGCTGCCCCTGGGCGGTGTCGCGCTGCTGTACCCGATGATCGGCAACGGCCGGGCCAACGGCGACTTCAACCAGTACCTGGTCATCGGCGGCGTCCTGCTGCTCCTGATCGGTGTCAGCGCCCTGCTGCCCTGGCTGGTCGAGGCGGTCGTGGCCCGGCTCGGCTCGGGCCCGGTCTCCTGGCAACTGGCCGTCCGCAGGCTCCAGTTGAGCAGCGGCACGGCGGCCCGCATGGTCAACGGCATCGCCGTGGCGGTGGCCGGGGCGATCGCGCTGCAGATGCTGTTCGCGGGGGTGGAGGGGCAGTACACCCGGGACACCGGCCAGGACGTGGACCGGGCGTCGGTGGAGATCGACCTCTCGAACGGGTCCGCGCTGCCGGCGGCGGCCCGCGAGTTCCCCCGCACCAAGGGCGTACGGGCGTCGGTGGCGCTCTCCTCCGGCTCGGTGGGCGACCGGCGCCGCGACCCCGGCACCACGGCGGGCATCACCGTCGGCACCTGCGCCGCGCTGCGCGAACTGGCCCAGCTGCCGTCCTGCCGGGACGGGGACGCGTTCGTCGTCCCCGACCCGCGCGACGGGCCCGAGGTCCGGGCCTTCACCCGGCCGGGCCGGCACGGCTTCATCGACGCCACCTACTCGGACGGCGTCCGCGGACGTGAGATCCCTTGGACGGTACCGGCCGGACTGCGCCGGGTCACCGCGCGCGAGGACGCCCTCCAGTCGTACGTCAACGGCCTGCTGCTCACCCCGTCCGCGCTGCCCGCCGCGGCCGCGCCGACGCTGAACCACCGCGTCTACCTCCGCCTGGACCTGTCGGTGCCGGAAGCGGACCAGTACGTGCGGAACACGGCGGCCCGGGTGGACCGGCTCTCGGCCGTCTGGCACTGGACGGCGACCACCCAGTCCCGGAAGTACACCTCCCTGCGCACCGGCCTGTTCCTCGGCGCGCTCTGTGTACTGCTGCTGATCGGGGCGAGTCTGCTGGTCTCCCAGCTGGAGCAGTTGCGCGACCGGCGCAAGCTGCTGTCGTCGCTGGTCGCCTTCGGCACCCGGCGCCGCACGCTGGGGCTGTCGGTGCTGTGGCAGACGGCGGTGCCGATCGCACTCGGCCTGCTGCTGGCCTCGGCGGTGGGCCTCACCCTCGGCTCGGTGCTGCTGAAGATGACGGCCACGGCGGTGACCGTCGACTGGGCGAGCGTGCTGTCGATGGCGGGCGCGGGGGCGGGCGTGGTCCTGGTGGTCACCTTGCTGAGCCTGCCGCCGCTGCTCCGCATGATGCGGCCGGAGGGACTGCGGACGGAGTGAGTCCGCCGCCGTCCGGGTGCGGCCCCGTGGCGGGCCGTGCCCGCACGGCCGGGCCGCCCTCCGGAGCGCCAGGTCCTGTCGTCGGATTCCCGCCGTCCGCCCGAAGGCCGGGCCGCCCTCCGGAGCGCTAGTCGGCGCCGTCCAGCACCCGTACCGGCAGAGCCCGCAGCGCGTCCCGCAGTGCCGCGGCCAGTTCCTCGTACTCCGCGGCGCGGGCCGCGCCCGCGCGCATGGCGAAGGCGACCCGGCGGCTCGGGGCGGGGTCGGCGAAGGAGCCGGTGAGCAGCTGGCTGCTGCGGGAGGTCTCCAGCTTCAGGGCGGTGCGCGGCAGCAGCGTGCAGCCGAGGCCGCCCGCCACGAGCTGGACCAGCGTGGACAGTCCGGCGGCCGTGGTGGTGACCGGCGCGTCCTCCCGGCCCGCCTCCCGGCAGATGTCGAGGGCCTGGTCGCGCAGGCAGTGGCCCTCGTCCAGGAGCAGCAGATGCAGTTCCTTCAGCGCCTCGCGGGGTATGCCCTCCCGGCCGCCGAGCCAGTGGTCGAGCGGAGTGACGAGCACGAAGTCTTCGTCGAAGAGGGGGAGTTCGACCACGCCGGGGACGCCGAGCGGCACCGCGAGCAGCAGCAGGTCGAGCCGGCCGGAGAGCAGGCCGTCGAGCAGGCTGGCGGTCTGCTCCTCGTGCACCTGGAGGTCGAGCTGCGGGTAGCGTTCGTGGACCAGCCGGAGCACGGCCGGCAGCAGATACGGCGCGACGGTCGGGATCACGCCGAGGCGCAGGGCGCCCGTGAACGGCGCCCGGACCGCCTCGGCCTCCTCCAGCAGCGCGCCGATCTCGTCCAGCACCGCCCTGGCCCGCACGGCCAGCCGCTCCCCCGCGGACGAGAGCAGCACCTTGCGCGTCGTACGCTCGAGGAGGGTCACCCCGAGGGTCTCCTCCAGCGCGGAGACGGCGCCGGACAGCGCGGGCTGGCTCATCCCGATGGCCGCCGCCGCGTCCCGGAAGTGCAGATGCTCGGCGACGGCGACGAACGCCCGCAGTTGCGACAGGGTCGGCTGCCGTCGTTTCCCATTGCCCATCGTCGTCACTGATAAGCACCTCCAATCAACACGACCGAGTGTAGCTATTTCCCTAATCAATGCACCCTGTGCCACCATCAGCAGAGTCCAACCCCATGGGAAACGCCCCAAAAGGGAAGTTTCTTCGCTGCAAGGAGAGCCTGTGCTCACTGTCGGTGACAAGTTCCCCGAGTTCGATCTGACCGCCTGCGTCTCGCTCGAGAAGGGCAAGGAGTTCGAGCAGATCAACCACAAGTCCTACGAGGGCAAGTGGCTCGTGGTCTTCGCCTGGCCCAAGGACTTCACGTTCGTGTGCCCGACCGAGATCGCCGCGTTCGGGAAGCTGAACGACGAGTTCGCCGACCGCGACGCCCAGATCCTCGGCTTCTCCGGTGACTCCGAGTTCGTGCACCACGCCTGGCGCAAGGACCACCCGGACCTGACCGACCTGCCGTTCCCGATGATGGCGGACCCCAAGCACGAGCTGATGCGCGACCTCGGCATCGAGGGTGAGGACGGCTACGCCCAGCGCGCCGTCTTCGTCGTCGACCCGAACCACGAGATCCAGTTCACGATGGTCACCGCCGGTTCCGTGGGCCGTAACCCCAAGGAGGTCCTGCGGGTGCTGGACGCCCTGCAGACCGACGAGCTGTGCCCCTGCAACTGGTCCAAGGGCGAGGAGACCCTCGACCCGGTCGCGCTGCTGGCTGGTGAGTGACCCATGTCGCTCGACTCCCTGAAGTCCCGGATCCCGGACTACGCCAAGGACCTGAAGCTCAACCTGGGCTCGGTCATCGGCAACTCGGAGCTGCCGGCGCAGCAGCTGTGGGGCACGGTGCTGGCGACCGCGATCGCCTCCCGCTCCCCGATCGTGCTGCGTGAGCTGGAGCCGGAGGCGAAGGCGAACCTGTCGCCGGAGGCGTACCAGGCCGCCAAGTCGGCCGCCGCCATCATGGCGATGAACAACGTCTTCTACCGCACCCGGCACCTGCTGTCCGACCACGAGTACGGCACCCTGCGCGCGGGCCTGCGGATGAACGTCATCGGCAACCCGGGCGTGGAGAAGGTCGACTTCGAGCTGTGGTCGTTCGCGGTCTCCGCGATCAACGGCTGCGGCATGTGCCTGGACTCGCACGAGCAGGTGCTGCGCAAGGCCGGCGTGGAGCGCGAGACCGTCCAGGAGGCGTTCAAGATCGCCTCCGTGGTGCAGGCGATCGCCGTCACCGTGGACGCCGAGGCCGTCCTGGCCGAGTAGGACCCCTCCCGAAGACCCCGCTCACTCCTTGTGGGCGGGGTCTTCGTCGTCCTGGGCGCCCTTGCCCGGAACGCCCTCGGCCGTCCCGGCGTCCCCGCCCGGGGACGCGGTGCCCCCGCCCGGGGGCGCGGTGCCCTCCGTCTCCTCGGCGTCCCCGTCCGCCGGCCCCGTGTCCGCCTGCTGCTGCGCGTACGTCCGCAGGTACCCCACCACCGTGTTCGTCACCGCTACCAGCGGTACGGCCACCACGGCGCCGCCGATGCCGGCCACCATGCCGCCGGCGGCCACGGTCAGCACCACGGCCAGCGGGTGCACCCGGACCGCACGGCCGAGGATGAACGGCTGGAGCACATGCCCCTCGATCTGCTGGACGGCGAGCACCACCACCAGCGTCATCACGGCCGTGAAAACGCCCTGGGTGACCAGTGCGACGATCACCGCGAGCGCGCCGGAGGCGACCGCGCCGACCAGCGGGATGAAGGAGAACAGGAAGATGAACACGGCCAGCGGGACGGCCATCGGCACGTCCAGGAAGTAGATGCCGATGCCGATGAAGATCGCGTCGATGAGGGCGACCAGCACCGTGCCGCGCACATAGGCGGTCAGGGTGCGCCAGGCTCGCGGGCCGGCCCCGGCCACGCCCGGGCGGGCGGCGGCGGGCACCAGCTTCAGGAACCACTCCCAGATGCGCTTGCCGTCGTAGAGCAGGAACAGCGTCGAGAAGAACACCAGCAGTATGCCGGTGAGGGCCTCCACGATGACCTGGACGCCCTCAAGGCCCGCGGACGTTATCTGGTCGGCGTTGGCGCCGATCGCCTCGCGGAGGTTCTTGGCGATCTGGTTGATCTGCTTGTCGGTGACGTGGAAGGGACTCTTCAGCAGCCAGTTGCGCAGGTCGTCGATGCCGGACTGGATCTGGTTGGAGAGCGTGTCGATGTTCTCCATGACCTGCCAGGTCACGAACCAGCCCATGAGGCCGATGACGACGAAGCCGCTGATGGCGGTGAGCGCGGTGGCCGGTCCGCGCGGCACCCCGCGGCGGGTGAGCCGGGCGACCGTCGGCTGGAGCAGGGCGGTGACCAGCAGGGCGATGACGAAGGCGAACACCACCAGCTGGACCGCGCTGATCACCCGCATCAGCACCCACAGGGTGCCGGCCAGCACCAGCAGCCGCCAGCCCGCCTCGGCGGCGACCCGGACACCCCAGGGCACGGCCTCGGCCGGGTCCGGCCGGCGACCGGACCCGGGCCCGGTCCGGCGGTCCGGCGGGCCGGCCCGGCGGGCGGACGGGGCCGCCGCACCGGCGGCGGGCACCTCGGCCGCCGTCTCGGGCCCGGGCTCGTCCCGCTCCTTCTCCACCTCCGCGCGGCGCTCGTCCAGCCGCTCGCTCATCTCGGCCAGACCACGTCCGATCCGGCCCAGCCACCGTGGCACTCGCGCCATGCTCCGTCCTCTTCCCCCGCGTCCCCGGGTGCTCGCCGCCACTCCCCCGTGGAGTCGTCCGCATATGACCGTACAGTGCGAAAGCCCCTCCCCTGAGGACGGGGAAGGGCTGCGCGGGGTCGGTCCGGGGCCGGGCGGGCCGGCCGGCGGCCTAGTACCAGTGGTTGGCCTGCCAGAACGTCCAGGCCTGGCAGGGGCTGCCGTACCGCTCGTTCATGTAGTTGAGGCCCCACTTGATCTGGGTCGCCGGGTTGGTCCGCCAGTCGGCGCCGGCCGAGGCGTACTTGCCGGCGGGCAGGGCCTGGAAGAGACCGTAGGCACCGGAGGAGGCGTTGACCGCCTGGTAGTTCCAGCTGGACTCGTGGTTCACGATGTTGCTGAAGCACTGGAACTGGCCGCCGGCCACCATCTGGCGTGCCATCGCCTGGATCTGCGCCACGCTGTAGCTGCCCTGGACCGGGAAGCTGGAGGAGTCGCGGACGTCGGTCCCGCCGCGGCTGGCCTCGGCCTTGGCCTCGAGCCGCTCCTTGGCCTCCTTGGCGGCCTTGGCTGCCTTCTCGGCCTCGGCCGCCTTCTTCTCGGCGGCCTCCTTCTTCGCGATCGCGGTCTCGGCCGCTGCCTTGCGGGCCGCCTCCTCGGCGTCCTTCTTGGCGCTCGTGTCCGCGGCGATGGCCTGCGCGTCGGCCTGCTGCGTCAGGGACGCGGTCTGCACCTGCGCCTGCTGACCCGCGGGTATGTCCGCCAGGAGCGTGGTGTCGGCTGCCGTCGCCTCGGCGGCGTCGTTGGTCTGCGCGGTGCTGCCCGAGGCAACGCCGACGACGCTTCCGACAGCGGTGACCGCGGTGGCCGAGGCCACTGCGAGTCCCCGGACCGAAATCCGGCTCACACGGTTTCCTTCCAGCATCGCCCGCTTCGGTGACCCTGGCGGACGCGATCGTGCCCCTGGCGCTGGCCTCCCAACTGCGGGGTCACGGGAGGCACGGGCCCGGTGGGCAACTCCCCGACAGGGAGCGCCGCGTGGTGCGCGGGCGGCATACGACGAACTGTATGGAGTTGGTGATGCCTGCGGGGTGCCGTACCGCTGGGGGTACGGCTGTGTCGTATGCGGGGGCCTGACAGGAACGAGACTCTGCCGTAACCGGACGCCGCGTGGCAATTCTGTGTTGCGTGTGAAAGCTCACATCCCGTTTGGCCCAGGGGATTTCAGGAAAGTCCCACACATGACGGCGCCGCCCGGCTAGGCTCGTGAGCCTTTGCCGGACGGCGCCCAAGTGGTGGCCGGGCCGGGTCAGATGTGGCCGTCCTCCAGCATCTCGGTCACCAGTGCGGCGATCTGGGACCTTTCGGACCGGGTCAGCGTGACATGGGCGAAGAGCGGGTGCCCCTTCAGCTTCTCGACCACGGCGACCACCCCGTCGTAGCGGCCCACGCGCAGGTTGTCCCGCTGGGCCACGTCATGGGTGAGGACCACCCGTGAGCCCGCGCCGATCCGGGAGAGCACGGTCAGCAGGACGTTCTTCTCCAGCGACTGCGCCTCGTCCACGATCACGAACGCGTCGTGCAGCGAGCGGCCGCGGATATGGGTCAGCGGGAGCACCTCCAGCATCCCGCGCGCGGTGACCTCCTCGATGACCTCGCGACTGGTGACCGCCGAGAGGGTGTCGAAGACGGCCTGCGCCCACGGGCTCATCTTCTCCGCCTCGGTGCCCGGCAGATAGCCCAGGTCCTGCCCGCCGACGGCGTACAGCGGCCGGAAGACCATCACCTTCTGGTGCTGGCGGCGCTCGAGGACCGCCTCCAGGCCCGCGCACAGCGCCAGGGCCGACTTGCCGGTGCCGGCCCGGCCGCCCATCGAGACGATCCCGATGTCCGGGTCGAGCAACAGGTCGAGCGCGATGCGCTGTTCGGCGCTGCGGCCCTTGATGCCGAACGCCTCCCGGTCGCCGCGCACCAGGCGGACGTTGCCCTCGGCGGTGACCCGGCCGAGCGCCTTGCCGCGCTCGGACTGGATGGTCAGGCCCGTGTGCACGGGGAGGTCCGCCGCCTGGGGGACGTACACGTGTCCTTCCTCGAAGAGGATGTCCACCTGTTCGCCGGGCAGGGTGAGTTCCGACATCCCGGTCCAGCCGGCGTGCTCCGTGATGGCGAGTTCGGCCCGGTACTCCTCGGCGAGGAGACCCACGGAGGACGCCTTGATCCGCAGCGGCAGGTCCTTGGACACGACGGTGACGTCGTATCCCTCCGCCTGGAGGTTGCGGGCCACCGCGAGGATGCGGGAGTCGTTGTCGCCCAGTCGGTAGCCCGTGGGCAGCACGCTGGGGTCCGAGTGGTTGAGCTCGACCCGGAGCGTTCCGCCGAGGTCCCCGGTCGGGATGGGGGCGTCGAGGCGGCCGTGCCGGACTCGGTAGTCGTCCAGCAGGCGCAGCGCCTGCCGGGCGAAGTAGCCGAGTTCGGGATGGTGCCGCTTGGCCTCCAACTCCGTGACCACCACGACGGGGAGCACGACCTCGTGCTCGTCGAAGCGGGTCAGGGCGTTCGGGTCGGCCAGCAGGACGCTGGTGTCGAGAACATACGTGCGCCGGTCGGGCTTGTGGCGCTTTGTGCTGGTCACCACGGAAGGACGTACCCCCTCGGATGTGGTCGGGGAGCGACGAGGAGTTGCTGGACCGGTGTCCGGCCCCCGCGCACGGCGGGCCGTGAACCGGCCCTCCGCGGCTGATGCCGTGCCGTGTCCGCACGGTCGGGCTGGTGCAAAGGGCCTCCCGGGCGGACGGCCCCGAGCCGTCCGCTGAGATACGACGCCCGTGGTTCGGGTGTCGACCTGTTGGGTTTATGCCCTCGAACACGCGCCGCCATGCAAATGCGGCCATCGGCGCGCCGGTGAACTCCTTGTGACGTCCGTGCCAATCGGGGCGCACGACGACGCCCCGCCGCCGGGCGGCGACGGGGCGGAGCGCGGGGGGTCAGCCGCCGTAGCGGCGGTGACGTGCGGCGTAGTCGCGCAGGGCGCGCAGGAAGTCGACCTTCCGGAAGGCCGGCCAGAAGACCTCGCAGAAGTAGTACTCGGAGTGTGCGGTCTGCCAGAGCATGAATCCGGACAGCCGCTGTTCGCCGCTGGTGCGGATGACCAGGTCCGGGTCGGGCTGGTCGCCGGTGTAGAGGTGACGGCCGATCATGTCGACGTCCACGGACTCGGCGAGGTCCTCCAGCGGCACGCCCCGGTCGTGCGCCTCGTGCAGCATGGAGCGCACGGCGTCGGCGATCTCCTGCCGGCCGCCGTAGCCGATGGCCACGTTGACGAGTATGCCGTCGGTGTGGGCGGTGGTCTCCTCGGCCTCTTTCAGGGTGCGCTGCATGCCGGCGGGCAGCAGGTCCATCGTGCCGACGTGGTGCACCCGCCAGCGGCCGTCGGCGGCGAGGGTGCGTACGACGTCCTCGATGATGCCGAGCAGGGGGACCAGTTCCTCCTGCGGGCGGTCGAAATTGTCGGTGGACAGCAGCCACAGCGTGACCACTTCGACGTCGGTCTCGGAGCACCAGCCGAGGAATTCCTCGATCTTCTCGGCACCGGCCCGGTGCCCGTGGACGGTGCTGGAGCCGGACGCCTTCGCCCAGCGGCGGTTGCCGTCCATGATGACGCCGATGTGCTTGGGCACCTGAGCGTGATCCAGGTGACCTTCCACCCGGCGTGCGTAGAGCCTGACGAGCAGACCGCGCAGCTTGTCGCGCAGGTTCACGTGACCCTCCGGGGGTTGGGCGCGGGGTAGGGGGTGCCGGAGCCTTGGGGGTGCCGGAGCCGTTGAGCCTACCGCTGCCGCGGGCTCGGTCCGGCCCGGGGTTTGGCCGCGCGGCGGCCGTGTGCGCCCGCCAAGGGCCGCGTCCCTTCAGGGGGGGACGCCGGGCCGGGGCCGGACGGTTCCGGGACCCCGTCGTGCTCCGCCCAAAAAAACGGGCCGGTCCGTGGGGGGGAGACGGACCGGCCCGAGGGGGGGTTTCCACCATAACCCTTCGTAAGGGATGGTGGGTGCATCGGCGCCCCACAACTACTCTCCGGAATCGAGCGGCGACGCCTGGGCAACCGTGGCATGCCGCATTCAGGGGTGTTTCCGGGGCGATTCACAGTGGAATCCCAGGAAGATCCGGTCACGCGCGAAGGAAAGCGTAAGGATTAGGCCATTGTGAGGGAAACGCCGGGACGCCGCCCCACGTCCCCCCGACGGGCGACCCCACCGCTGAACGGCGGACTTGACCGTTCCGCTACGGCACCGCGCGGCCCCCTCCACCGCGCGCCGCCGACCGCGCGGCTTTGCCGACGCGAATAACGTTGGTCTGAACTTACGTGACCGGTGGGGCTCATGTGAACCCAGGGGTACAACAAGATGGAAACCCGGCTCACCGTTCCGGCTTGTACACGTCGAACAGGTGCCGGGCGCTGTGCGCGACGAACGGCCCCTCCTTCCGGATCCGCTCGTGCAGCGCGCGCAGCCGTGGTTCATGGGCCTCGACCGTGAAGCCCGGGACCATCCAGACGACCTTGCGCAGGAAGTGGACGACGGCGGCGATGTCGTGGAACTCCATCCGCAGCCGCTCGGCCCGCAGGCCGGCCACCTCCAGCCCCGCCGCCTCGGCGTCGGCCCGCTCCCGCTCGGGGTCGCGGGCGCGGCGCACCCGCTCCGGCTGGGGCCCGAGGAAGTACTCGACGAGTTCGAAGACGCTCGCGGGCCCCACGTGCTGGGCGAAGTACGTCCCGCCGGGCCGCAGCACCCGGGCGATCTCCGCCCAGTGGGGGCGCACCGGGTGCCGGCTGAGCACCAGGTCGAACGCCGCGTCGGCGAAGGGCAGCGGCGCGTCGTCCGGGGCGGCGACCACGACGACCCCGCGGGACCGCAGCAGCGCGGTGGCCCCGGCCACGTTCGGCGGCCAGCCCTCGGTCGCGGCCACCAGTGCCGGCCGGGCCGGTTCCGCCTGCCCCAGCGCGAAGTCCAGCACCTCCCCGCCGCCGGTCTGGATGTCGAGCGCGGCCTCGGCCCGGGCCAGCCGCTCCCCCGCCGCGCGGGCGTACCCCCACGACGGCCGCGCCTCGCTGGCCCGCCCCTCGAACCACGAGAAGTCCCACCCCTCGGTGGGCACGGCGACGCCCTCGGCCACGAGGTCTTCGAAAGAACGGTCGGCACTCATGCGGCCATGATCCCAGCGGGGCGGCGCGGGAGCCCGCGGTTTTCCGCGCCGGGCGGCCCGGTGATCAGGAAGGGGCGAGGAACAGGTTGCAGGCCGCCTCGGCGTCCGGGGCGTCGAGGAGGCCGGCGGCCAGGCGGCGCCGGGCCTCGCGGGCGGCGGGCCCGTCCGGGACCCGGTCGGGCGTGTGCCGCACCGCCCACACGTCCAGCAGGAACCGGCTGAACCGGGCGAGGGGCCGCAGCGGGCCGGTCAGCGGGCCCTCGCGGCGGGCCCAGCGGGCGGCGATCGCGCCCCCGGCCTCCGGGACGCGTTCCACACCGCGCCACCGGTCGTCGGCGGCGGCGTACACCACGTGCGGGACATGGGCGTGGATCAGCGCGCCGCTGCACAGCAGGCAGGGTTCGAGGGTGGTGTACAGGCGGTGGCCCGGGTGGCGGCGGCCGGCCGGGAGCCGGGCGAGGGCGTTGATCTCGGCGTGCGCGAGATCCGTGCCGGCCAGTTGCCCGGCCGGCGCGGTGGCCTCCCGGCTCCGGTTGCGCCCCGCGGCGACGACGGTCCCCTCCGGGTCGAGCAGCGCCGCCCCCACGGGCCGGCTGTCCGCACGCAGGGACTGCCAGGCCAGCTCGAAGGGCAGCCGCCAGGGCTCGGGGAGCACGGCGCCCGCTCCACCGGCGGCCGCCGTCATCGGCGCGGGACCATGCCCCGGGACGCCCCCGCTCGTGTCATCGGTCATACGGCCCACGGTGGCACGCGCCGACGGGCGGCGGCCAGACCCGCGCCGACGGCTCCGGCCCGCTCACCACCTGCCCACACCGGCACAAGACCGCCAGCCGGGAAACACCCGCTCACGTCATCAGGGACGCGGATCACAGCGGCACACCCCGACGACAACGGCCCCAGCCCGCGGCGACGGCTCCGGCCCGGTCATCGGACGAGGGGTCCGACCTGCTGCGCCGCGAAGCGTACGAAGCCCTCCGGATCGGGTTCGTCGGCCGTCGGCTGGAGGACGACGGTGTCCGCGCCGGCCTCGGCCAGGCGCCGTACCGCCCCGGCCACCGCGTCCGCGTCCCCGGCGACTCCCAGGCCCGGCACCGACGCCAGGCCCTCGGCCGCGAGTTCGGCGCGCAGCCGGGACTCGGCGCCCGGGCCCGTCGCGGTGAGGAGGTAGACGACGATCCGGTGCGGGCCGGTGCGTCCGGCCGCCCGCCGCCCCTCCTCGATCAGTTCCCGGGCCCGCCGTACGCCGTCCGGGGACGTGGCGATGGTGAGGAGGGTGCCGTCGGCCTTCTCGCCGGTGAGCCGGAGCGTGCGGGGCCCGGTGGCACCCGCGAGGACGGCGACCGGGCCCGTCGGCGGCCAGTCGAGGGCGACGTCGTCCAGCCGGACGTACCGCCCGCGCACGCTGAGCCGCTCCCCGCGCAGCAGGGCGCGCAGGGCATCGAGGTGTTCGCCGAGGAGGCCGAGCGGCGAGGCGGCCCGGGCGCCGACCTGGCCCATCCAGTCCTGTACGCCGTGCCCCACGGTCAGGACGGCCCGGCCGGGGAACATGCGCTCCAGCGAGGCGGCCTCCATCGCGGTGACGGCCACGTTCCGCAGCGGCACGGGCAGCAGCCCGATGCCGACCCGTACCCGTTCCGTCCACGCGAGCGCGGCGGCGGCCGTCGACACGCCGCCCTCCAGGAAGCAGTCCTCCCACAGCCACAGCTCGTCGAGCCCCGTCTCGTCCGCGACGCGGGCGACGGCCCGGAGTCGCTCGGGAGGGAGCTGGGGGCGGAACACTGCACCGAGTCCTGTCATAGCGTCCTTCCTAGTGGGGAGGACGGGGAAGGACAACGCATTTACGGGCGTGGGCGGTCGCCGGCCACGGAAGGGGAGGGCGGGGCATGGGGCGCTGGCGGGACGGACGGGGTCGGCTGTCCGTGCGGACGGATGCCGGGGAGGGACCGGCCCTCTCCGTCCCCCTGGAGATCGCGGCCTCCTACCGGGCCCGGACGAAGGGCCTGCTGGGCCGGGACGCGGTGGACGGGGCACTGCTGCTGTCACCGGCGAGCGGGGTGCACACGTTCGGGATGCGGATCCCGATCGACGTGGCCTATCTGGACCGCCGTCTGACCGTCATCGCCGTGCGCACGATGCCCCCGGGCCGCCTGGGCCTGCCGCGCCCCCGCGCCCGGCACGTGCTGGAGGCGGCGGCCGGGGCGATGGCGGGCTGGGGGGTGCGGGCGGGCGTACGGGTGGAGGTGGAGGAGTATGCGGAGTCTCCCTCTCCGTAACCGATCCAGGGAGCGCTGGCCCGGGGCGATGATGGTCGTCCCGCGGTGGAGGGGGACGGTTTCCGGCCCTGGCCCTCTCCCGCAGGTGCGGTGCCGGGCAGGTCACTTCGCGGTGGCGGTCAGCTCGCCCGTCTCGTCGACGGCCTCCCCGCCTTCCCGCAGCAACCACGTGAGGAGGGCCGCGCAGGCCGCGAAGCCCGCCGCGACGGGCAGCACCAGAGCCGCGGAGCGGGTGAGGATGATCGCTCCGAGGGCACTGGAGAGGAAGTTCCCGAGGTACGCGGCGGATGTGTTCAGCGAGGTCACGACCGAGGCGCCGCCGGGTGGGGCGTAGGTGATGATCCGGTGCTGCTGCGGCCCGATGACCGAGTACGACACCACACCGCTGAGCGCCGTGGCGATCGCCACGAGCACGAAGGTCTCCCGGATCGGAAGCATGATCAGGAACACCGCGGTGACACCCACCGTGGCCCCGAGGACGACCCGCCGCGGGTCGTACCGGTCGGCCAGCGTGCCGGCCGCCAGGTTCCCGCCGGTCGCGGCGACGCCGAACACCAGCAGCAGCAGCGCGAGCCGGGCCTGCTCACCGCCGACGGCCGGCGCGAAGACCGCGCTCATGTAGGTGAAGGGCAGGAAGATGCCGGTGAAGGCCAGCAGGGTGACCACCAGAATCCGCAGGATCCGCCGGTTGGTCAGCGGCGCGATGCGCTGCCGCAGCGTCGCGCCCTGGTCGAGCCGGACGGGCGGCAGCAGGACGGCGACGACGGTCGCCACCGCGGCGGCGACCGCGGCCACGAACCAGATCGCGGCCTGCCAGCCCCATGCCCCGCCGATGAGGGTGCCCAGCGGGGCGCCCAGCACCAGGGCCAGCGTGGCCCCGGCGGTCACCATGGCGATGGCCCTGCCCCGCCGTTCCTCACCGGCGAGGTACGCGGCCGTGGCCACGGCGCTCGCCATGAACAGTGCCGCGCCGGCCCCCGCCAGCACGCGTGACACCAGGACCAGCCCGTACTGGTGCGCCGACGCGGTCACCGCGTTGCCCACCGCGAGCAGGGCGACTCCGGTCACGAGGACCCGGCGCCGTGACCACGTGCCCGTGAACGCGGCGAGGACGGGTCCCAGGATCGCGTACGCGAGGGAGAACAGACTCACCAACTGACCGGCAGCACCGGTGCTGACGTGCAATGTCGAACGGATTTCGGGCAAGAGGCCGACGATGATGAATCCGTCGGTTCCGACCACGAACGCGCCGAGGGCCAGAACCGCGGTCGGCACACGCCAGTGAGGGGTGCCTGCGGACGTGTCGTTTACCGCCACCGTGATGTGATCTCCCAACCGGTTGCCATGATTGCCGATGTTCCGGATGTCGCGATGAACGTGCCTCAGGCTCCGTCGGCCTGACGCGGCACACAGCGCGGCGGCGGGCGTCCCGTCGGTGTGCGTGCCGGGTTCCCGGTCGTCCACCGGCGGCGCGTTCATCGTCGCCTGTCCTCTTCACCTCGTCATACCGGCCGTAACCATCGTTCCAGCAACGGGACTTGCGGCTATGTTCCCGTGACGACGCCGATCAAGCGGCTCCGGGACACCCCGCGCCCGTCGCGGGGAGGGACGCCGTACGGCCGATGCCTCGCCGGCCGGCCGGGTGGGTGGGTGGAGGGGATGTCGTCGCCGATCGGTGCCCGCTCCCACGACCGTGGCATTTCCGCCGTCCGTCCGCCATCGGCAGTGAGATTCCGCCCATGGCTGCGAGGCCCTGCAGAGGAGCCGGCGGCCGCCGCCGCGGTCACCCGTCGGTGCGGGGGAACGACACCTCGACGCGGCGGTTCTTCTTCCGGCCGGCCTCGGTGGCGTTGTCGGCGATCGGGTACTGCTCGCCGTAGCCGCGGACGTCGAAGGTGACGGACGGGGTGTTCAGGTGCTGGTCCAGCACGGCCTGTACGGCGTTGGCGCGCCGCTTGGAGAGGGCGACGCCGTGGGTGGTGGTGCCGAGGCTGTCGGTGAAGCCGAAGACGCGGACCCGGGTGGCGTGCTGGGCGCGGATCTCCTCGGCGATGGTGGCGAGGCGGGTCTTCGCCTCCTCGCCGACCCTGGCGCTGTCCTTGTCGAACAGCACCTCGGACTGGAGGGCGAAGGTCACGTCGGCGTTGGTGTCCTCGCGCCGCTCGTCCCCGCTCTGCTCCTCCACGACCAGCTTGATGTCCAGCACCTTGGCCTCGGCGAGCGTGGCGCCCTCGGGGAGCTTGAGGTCGGGGTCGGTGGGGTCGACGTCGACGGGGGCGGTGGCGGTGGGTGCGGTGCCGGGGGGCTCACCGGGGCCGGGGCCGTCGGCGGCGGCCGGGGCGGCGGGCAGGTTCAGGACGCACAGCAGCAGGGCGCCGGCGAGGGCGAGGCGGGGTGTGGTGGTCACGTGTGCCTCACCCGGAGACCTTGATGCCGGCGGAGGTGAACGTCGGCAGCTGGAAGTCGACTTCGGTCACGCCGGCCGGGGGCGCCGGGAACTGCATGAAGACGGCCAGGGTGGCGCCGGACTTCAGGGTGGTGAAGCCGGTGGTGGTCAGCGGCCTGCCCTCGGTGTCCCGCAGGACGTAGTACCGCTTCTTGCCCTTCGGGTCGACCAGGGTGGCCCCGCCGAGCGATCTGCCGTTCTTGATGATCTCGGTCTCGTTGCCGCTCAGCGCGGAGGGGATGACGGCGGTCCGGGCCCCGTCGTTCTTCAGGGTGCCGTTGACCGTCACGAAGCCGCCCGCGTCGCGCTGGACGGAGGTGATCTGGAGGAGCAGTCCGTCCGATCCGCGCAGTTCGGCCAGCGGCCGGCCGGGGTCCTCCTCCTGGGTGCTCGGACCGGAGTCGCCGGCCGTGGAGGCGGACGCCGGTCCGCTCGGCTTGTCGTCTCCGCCGCCGCTTCCCCCGCAACCGGTCACCCCGACGGCCAGTCCGGCCGCAACGGACAAGGCGACCAGCCCTCTGCGGGCCTTCGCGGTGAACCGCATGCTCATCACTGTCGCTTCCTTCGTCATCGGTCGTTCGCCGGGGAGTCGGCCAGGTGGACGTCGAAGAGGTCCTCGGGCCCCGGCAGCTCCGTGGTGTCGTCCGGCCTGGGGTGCCAGACCTTGTCCTCGCAGGTGAGCGGGGGCAGCGGGTCGTCCTCGGGGTCCGGGGGCGGCGATCCCCGCCCGGGCGGTCCCGTCTCCTCCTCGGACGGCCCGGACGGCTCGGACGGCTCGGGCGGTCCGGGCGGCCCGGGTTCCTCCTCGGGCGGCTCGCAGAGCGGTTCTATGACGGCCCGGGCGTGTGCCGTCGCGTGCACGTTCTCGGTGCCGGGCACGACGGAGTCGCCCACGGACCTGTTCGTCCGGGCGTCGACCACATAGCTGAGCGGCGCGTCGAACACGCAGGTGGCCGTCGCGTCGTTCCGGGCGGCGAGCTGGTCGGCGCGCCAGCAGGAGTCACCGGCGCCCGCCCCCTCGAAGATGGCCGCCCAGCGGGCCGGGTCGTCCAGGTTCTCCCGCCACAGGTCCGCGAGCTGGTGGCGGGTCTCCTGCGCCGCCGCCAGGGCCGCCGCGTCCGCCGCCGTCTGGGCGCCGCCGCGGTTCACGGACGCCTGGCCGACCGCGAGGTAGGCCAACGCAAGAAAGAGCAGGCCCGCCACCACCGTGAGATAGATGGGGAAGGCCTGCCCCGCGTCGTGCCGGGCGGGAGTCAGCCGCCGGTGACCTCGGCGATCTTGTTGGTGATCGCGTCGTAGATCGACTGGCCGATGCTCGTGCCGGTGATCGCCAGGACGATCGCGACGACCACCGCGATGATGCCGAGGTACTCCACCGCGGTCTGTCCCCGGTCGCCGCGCGCGGCACGGGAGTGCAGGTACGCGACGGTGGTGCGGAACCATTTGCTCACGGTCTTCCCCTCCAGCTTCGCCTCCGGTCCGGGCACCGTACGGCCGCGGGCTCCCGCCCCCGAAGGGCCCCAGGGCCCAACCGCGGGCCCATCGGCTCCGCCACGCGGTCATCTCAGGCCACCCCCAGCCACTTGGCGGTCGCCTGGGACCGGGTGGTGCTGTGGAGCTTGGCGAAGATGCGGTTGATGTGGTTCTTGACCGTCTTCTCGCTGATGAAGCAGGCGGCGGCGATCTGCTGGTTGGTCATGCCGGACGCGATCAGGTCCATGATCTCCGCCTCCCTCGTACTCAGCCGGAACCGGGAGCGGAACGACTGTCCCACAGGAGATTGCACTTGCGAAAGACCCGAGGGAGTGAAATCTACGGCGCCATCAAGGGAGTTGGAGTCAGCGTGTGCAGAAGCATCCGACCGGAGCGCCGTCAGCAACGCCCTCGTCGCCCCGGGCGTCAGCTGCGGACGCCCCTCCCGTACGTCCCGCACCGCCCGCACCAGCTCCTCCGCGGTGAACTCGCCGTGGACCAGGTAGCCCCCCGCCCCCAGCCGCAGCGCCTCCCGTACGGTCTCCGTCTCGTGGCTGTAGGTGAGCATCATGACGGGGGCCAGCCGCGCCAGGTGGGGCAACGCCGAGATTCCGTCCACACCGGGCATGCGGACGTCGAGCAGGATGACGTCCGGGCGGTGCCGCAGCGCCGCCTCGTACGCCTCCCTGCCGTCCCCCGCCTGGGCCACCACCGTGGTCCGGACGCCGTCCGACAGCAGGGCCGTGAGGCCGGCCCGGACCACGGGGTTGTCGTCGGCGATCAGCAGCCGCAGCGGCGGGGCGGCCGGGGCAGGCGGCGGGAAGCCGGATCGGGGGGTGCTGGGCAGGGGCCGCATGGTGCCTCCTCTCAGGGGGTGCCGGATGTACGGGGCGCGGGCAGGGGGATGTCCAGGCGTACCTCGGTGCCCCGGTCGTGCGTGCCCCGGCCGATGCGGATGCGGGCGCCCGCCTGCGCGGCCCGCTCCACCATGCCGAGCAGCCCGAAGTGGCCGTGGTCGCGCAGCCGTTGCAGGGTGGTGCCGGGCGGCAGGCCGGTGCCGTCGTCGTGGATCGCGAGGCCGAGCAGGGGTCCGTCGACCGTGGCCCGTACGTCCACCCGGCCGGCACCGGCGTGGCGGTGGGCGTTCTCCAGGGCCTCGGTGGCGATGGCGAGGACGTGCCGGGCCACGGGCGCGGGCAGCGGCGGGAAGGGGGCGGGGTCGTCGGCCGGCCAGTGGCAGACGACCTTCAGGCCGGTGCGCCGGGTGAACTCCTCGGCCCGGTGGGCCAGGCACGGCCAGAACGGGACCTCCTCCGGTTCCCGCGCCGGGTCCCGGCGCAGGTCCGCCAGCAGTTCCCGGGACTCCGCCGCCGCCCGGCGCGCCGAGCGGGACACCAGGTCCGCCTGCTGCCGGACGCGGGCGGGGTCGGGGGCGTCGGCCGCCGCGGTCGCCGCCAGTCCGTCCGCGGCGAGGGCCACGCCGTACAGGGTCTTGGCCACGGAGTCGTGCATCTCCCGGGCCAGCCGGGCGCGTTCGGCGCTCACCGCCTCCGCCGCCGCGAGCCGGGCCCGCGCCTCGGTCAGGGCCTGGGTGGCGGCGCCGAAGCGGAGCATCAGGTTGCGCAGGGTCGAGCCCATGGCACCGGCGACGACGCACAGGCCGGGCAGCAGCAGGGCCTGGGCGACGGGCTCGGGGCGGCCGGCCTTCAGGGTGGTGTGGACCAGGAGCAGGATCAGGGCCTGCAACGAGGCGAAGCAGGCCGCGCCGCGCCAGCTGTAGACCAGTCCGGCCAGCAGCGGGGTGCAGACGCTGACGTAGGCGAGGGTGGTGTCCGGGCCGGCCGAGGCCAGGAGGAAGGAACCGAAGAGGGTGTCGGCGGCCAGCAGGCTGGGGTGGCGCAGCAGCAGGGGGCCGAAGCGCTCCCAGTCGCGGAAGAGGACGTAGGACACCATGACGGTGACGACCACGGCGGCACCGGCCAGCCGGACACCGAGGCCGGGGGCCGCGTTGAGCAGGGCGGCGGGCGCCGATACGACGATCATGGCGAGCCGGAACCCGAAGACCTGCCGGCACATCGCCTGGAGCGCGCTGACCTGAAGCTTCTCGGAGGGTTCCCCCGACGTGACGGCCTCACCCCCGCCCCGCTCCCACCGCGCCAGGAGGGCACGGCCCCCGAGACGCCCCGGCCGCGGCGCGGCGCCCGGAACACCGGGCTGCCCCGACCACGAGGCGGGGCCCGGAACACCAGGCCGCCCCGACCGCGCCAACGGGTCGTGGGCACCGGCACCCCCCGGCCGCAGGAAGGCACCCGGCACACCGGGACGCGCCGGCCGCACCCGGCGCAGTGCGCCGCCCGCGCCGCGCACCCACGCCCGGGGACCTCGAGATTCCGCACGCCCCGGCCGCGCCGAAGAATCGGGGACGCCCGGTCGCCCCGCCCGCATCCGGCGCAGCGCCCTGCCCGCGCCACACTCCCACGCCCGGATGCCTCCAGGGCCCGCCCGCCCCGGCCGCGCCGAGGAGTCTTGGGCATGGGGACGTTCCGGCCGCACCGAAGGATCACGGGCACCGGGGTGCCCCCGCCGCAGGAAGGCACCCGGCGCACCCAGACGCCCCCGCCACACCCGCCACAGCACCCCGCCCCCACCACGCCCCCACGCCCCGAGGCCTCCAGGCTCCACCCGCCCCGGCCACGCCGAAGAATCCCGCGCACCCAAACGCCCCCGCCACACCCGCCACAGCACCCCGCCCCCACCACGCCCCCACGCCCGGGAGCCTCCGGGGCCCGGTCGCCCCGGCCGCGCCGAGGAGTCGCGGGCATGGGGACGTTCCGGCCGTGCCGAGGGGACTGTGGGGTCGGGGCGTTCCGGCCGCTCCGAGGGGTGCGGAGCGTCGGCGCGCTCCCGGGGCGCCGCCGGGTCGGGGACACCGGGTCGTCCCGGCCGCGGAGCCGGATCCCCGGTGCCGAGGCGTTCCGGTCGTCGCCAGGGGCGGCCGCCGCCCGTCCTCCGTAACCGGGTCAGGAAACGCGCCCCCTTCCCCGTCGTCCCCGTCGTCCCCGTCGCCGTCACGGCCGTCCTCACTTCCCCGTGAGCGAGCCGAAGTCCACGCCGGAGCCGAGCAGCAGGCCCGCGCCCAGCAGGAGCATCGTCGCCGGGACCATGAACGTGGTGATCATCAGCGTGGCCTTGGGCACCGCGCGCGCGGCCTTGCGGCGGGCGTTCTGGGCGTCGGTGCGGCGCATGTCCTTGGCCAGGGAGACGAGGGTGTCCACGATGGGCGCCCCCAGTTCCTCCCCCTGCTGCAACGCCGTCACGAACATCGCCACCTGCTCGGAGTCGTTGCGCCGGCGCAGTTCCGCGAAGGCCTGGCGGCGGCTCATGCCGAGGTCCATCTGGCGCAGGGTGATGTGCAGTTCGTCGGCCCAGGGACCCTCGTAGCGGGCGGCGACCCGGTCCAGGGCCTGGCGGAAGCCGAGTCCCGCGCTGACCACCACGGCCAGGACGTCCAGGAAGTCGGGCAGGGTGCGTTCGATGACCTGTCGGCGGACCCGGATCGCCGACCAGAGGCCGACCTCGGTCCACAGCGCCCCGAAGGCCAGCAGGAGCAGCGCCACGAACCACTGGCCGCGCAGCAGGAAGACCAGGAAGCCGACGCCGCCCAGCGCGCCGTAGACCGCCCGGCGGGCCGCGTAGCGGTCGATGGTCAGTCCGCCGGGGTTGCCGGCGAGGTCGATCTTGCGGCGGTAGCGGGCGACGAGCCGCGGGCCCATCAGGCGCAGCACCAGGGGTGCCCAGCGCATGCCGAGGCGGTCGACGACCGAGCCGACCGCGCCGGTGCGGGTGGCGCCGACCTCCAGGGCGACGGCGAGGTCGGCGGGGAGGCGGGCGTCCGCGCGGTACATGCGCAGGCCGGCGAAGACGCCCCAGACGCCGGCGCCCGTCAGCAGGGCGAGCAGGATCTCCACGGGTCGCCTCCCTCAGACGTCGATCCGGCTCAGCCGCCGGATCAGGACGAAGCCGACGGCGTACATGACGAACGCGACGAGCACGCAGGCCTGGCCGGCGGGGGAGCCGGTCATGCGGTCGAGCGCGCCGTCCTTGACGCCGTTCATCAGGAACAACGCGCCGACCCCGAGGACGGGTACGGCGTACGAGGTCATGACCACCTGGGAGAGCTGGGTGCGGATCTCGCGCCGGGTCTCCTTGCGCTCCTCCAGTGTCTCGGTCAGGTTGCGCAGCGCCGAGACCACCTGCCCGCCCGCCCGGTTGGACAGCACCAGGGTGGTGACGAGGACGACGAGTTCGCGGGAGGGCAGCCGGTCGGCCAGCTCGCCGAGCGCGTCGTCCAGGGAGTGGCCGACGGCCAGCTGGTCGGCGACCTTGGCCAGTTCCTCGCCGGCCGGGGCCTCCAGCTCCTCCGCGGCCATGCCGATCGCGGTGCGCAGGGCGAGGCCGGCATGGGTGGCGTTGGCCAGGATGCGGGCGAGTTCGGGGAGTTGGCCGATGAACCGTTCGATGCGTTTCTGGCGTTGCCAGGCGAGGAACTGGAGGGCCGCCGCGACACCGAGGAGTCCGGCGATCGGGCCGAAGAAGGGCGCCAGGGTGGCCTGGCCGATCAGCCAGAGCGCGGCGACGGCGGCCAGCATGGCGGCGAAGAACTCGCCCGGGGTGACGCTCAGGCCGGTCGCCGTCAGGCGGTGCTCCAGCCAGCGGCCGGGCCGGGTGCGGCGCAGCCGTCGGTCCAGGGCGACGAAGCGGTGTCTGCGCCCGGTCGCGGGGGGCGGCCCGGTGTGCGCGAGGCGGTCGACGAGGGCGGCGCGCCGGGCCCGGCCGGAGGCGTAGGCGTGCGCGCCGGTCACGGCCAGGACGCAGGCCAGCAGGGTCACGCCGGTGACGAGCTGGGCGAGGGTGCTCGGTTCCATGGTGGGGGTGTCCTACCTGGCTTCTCGGGTGGCGAGCTGGTCGGCGGAGCGGGCCACGCCGAACGCCTGCGGGACGGGCTGGCTCGCCATGTAGAGGCGGTCGGCGGTGCGGCGCGGGAGCGGGAAGTGGCGGAAGGCGCCGTGGACCCGGCCGTCCGGGGTCATGGGCCGCGCCTCGAAGCGGGCGACGGTGGCCAGCCGGTACGGCTCTGAGCCGTGGCTGTCGAGCAGCGCGATCTCGGTGATGCGGCGGGCGCCGTCGGCGAACCGGGTGAGCTGGACGAGGACGTCGACGGCGCTGTTGATCTGGTCGTGCAGGGCGACGAAGGGCACCTCGACGTCGGACATCGAGGCGAGGGTCTGGAGCCGGGTGAGGGCGTCCTCGGCGCTGTTGGCGTGCACGGTGGCCAGGGAGCCGTCGTGGCCGGTGGACATGGCCTGGAGCATGTCCAGGGACTCGCCGCCGCGGACCTCGCCGACCACGATCCGGTCGGGCCGCATGCGCAGCGAGTTGCGGACCAGGTCGCGGATGGTGACCTGACCCTTGCCCTCCACGTTCGGCGGGCGGGACTCCAGGCGGACCACATGGGTCTGCTGGAGCTGGAGTTCGGCGGAGTCCTCGATGGTGATGATGCGCTCGTGCGGCGGGATCAGCCCGGACAGCGCGTTCAGCAGGGTGGTCTTGCCGGTGCCGGTGGCGCCCGAGACGATGATGTTGAACTTGGCCTGCACGAGGGCGGCCAGCAGGTACACCATGTGCTCGTCCAGGGAGCCGAAGCCGATCAGTTCCTGGAGGGTGAAGGAGCGCGGGAAGCGGCGGATGGTGAGCACCGGGCCGGTCAGGGACAGCGGCGGGATGATGACGTTGACGCGCTCCCCGGAGGGCAGCCGGGCGTCCACCATCGGGTTGGACTCGTCCACCCGGCGGTTGACCGTCGAGACGATCCGCTCGATGGTCTGCATCAGCTGGTCGGCGGAGACGAACCGCAGGGGCAGCTGTTCGACCCGGCCGCCGCGCTCCACGAAGATGGCGTCGGGGCCGTTGACCATGATCTCGGTGACGGAGGCGTCCTCCAGGAGGGGTTCGAGGATGCCGAGGCCCAGGGCCTCGTCCACCACCCGGCGGATCAGCTGGGCCCGTTCGACGGTGGACAGGACGGGTCCCTCGCGGCTGATGATGTGGCCGAGCACCCGTTCCAGGCGGGCCCGGCGTTCGGCGGCGGCCAGCGCGCTCATCTCCGCGAGGTCGATCTCCTCCAGCAGCTTGGCCCGGTAGGAGGCGACCAGGTGTCCGTCCTCGCCCCGGCTGCCGTGCTCCTCCGGAGCGC
The DNA here is from genome assembly GCF_040636485.1 of Streptomyces sp. NPDC038707. Lineage (NCBI taxonomy): Bacteria > Bacillati > Actinomycetota > Actinomycetes > Kitasatosporales > Streptomycetaceae > Streptomyces > Streptomyces sp. NPDC038707. Next base: position 78,063 of record NZ_JBEZUP010000018.1, on the reverse strand, counting down.
TGATGCGTGCCCGCAGGCTCATGGGTCTGCCCTCCTCGGTCAGTGGTCGAGCGGCATGGTCGCGGACTTGGTGGCGTCGCCCAGGTCCCACACGAGGGCGGGGATGCGGACGGTGGCGGTGACGGTCACCGTGCCGTCGCCCTCGGCGGCCGAGCAGGAAACGTCCAGGACGCCGCTCACCGCGTCGGCGCAGGCCTGGGCGTAGGACTGGTCCAGGGACGCGGCCCGCGCCCCGGCCCGGGCCGCCGTACCGGCCTGTACGGCGGCGTAGGCGACGGCGCCGAGCTGGAGTCCGGCCAGGGCGACGATCAGCAGGACGGGGAGGAACCCGAGGTATTCGAGGGCGACTTGGCCACGGTCGCGCGGTCGCCTCCCGGCGCGTGCCCGGCGGTACGGCATCTCAGCGGGTCACCTCCTCCACGGCCCCGGCGTGGCCGTGCACGGTGGCGGGGAAGGCGATCACGCCCGGGAAGAGGACCGGGACCTTGAGGGAGACGTCGGCCGTGACGTAGCCGGAAGTGCTGCACCGCACCGACGCGTCCCCGCGCCACGCCGCCGACAGGTGCTTCAGCCCGGCCTCGGCGCACGCGGCCTGGCGCGCTCCGCCGCGGGGTGCCGCCGTGGCGGCCCGTACCGCCTCGTCGGCGGCGTTCCCGGCGAGGGTGAAGGTGTAGCCCACCAGTACGGCCTGCCACATCAGCACCAGCGTCAGGAGGATCACCGGGGTCATCCCGAGCAGCTCGACGCTGACCTGTCCCCGGTCCCCGTCCGGCCTTCTCATGGCGCCGCTCATTCCTTCCGCCGCCGGAAGCCCGCCGCCGCCCGGCCGCTCCCCCGGTGGGAGGGCTGCTCCCCCGTCCTGGCCAGCCCCAGCTCCGCCGCGAGCGCCCACAGTGCCTGCTTCACCGTGCTCCGGCCGTCCAGTTCGTGCAGCCGCCCGGCGTCGACCACGCCCTGCAGTTCCTTGAAGGCGGCGGGTACGGCGGTCCGGGCCAGCGCGGTGCCGGTGATGCGCTGCACCAGCGCGGGCTGGATCTCGGTGGCGCGCGTGTGCCGGTTGACGACGACCGTGGTCTCCTCGGCCTTGCGGATCTGGAGCCGGTCCCACATCCGCACGGTGCGTTTGGCGGCGCGTACGGCGATCACGTCCGGGGTGGTGACCAGCAGCGCGGTGTCGGCCGTCTCGACGGCCGCCGCGCCGGCCGCGCCGAGCTGGGCGCCGCAGTCCACGACGACGGCCTCGTACCGCGAGCGCAGCGCGCCGACGAGCTGGCGGGCGGTCCGGTCGGTGACCTCCTCGCCGCGTTCGCCCTCGGCGGGCGCGAGCAGCAGGGCGAGCCCGGTGTCGTGGCGGAAGACGGCGTCGGCCAGCACGCGCGGCGAGATGTCGGTGATGGCGGCGAGGTCTGCCACCGACCGGCGGAACTGGACGTCCAGGTAGGAGGCGATGTCGCCGCTCTGGAGGTCCAGGTCGACCAGCGCGGTGGTGCGGCCGGAGGCCTGGGCGGCGAGGGCCAGCTGGACGGCGGTCAGCGTGGCGCCGACGCCTCCCTTGGCGCCGCTGACCGTGACGACGGTGCCCCCGGCCCCGGCGGGCGCCTCGGATGACCCGTGCCCGAGGTGCCGTCGTACCCCTGCCGACCACTGGGCGACGGCCTGCACCCGGCCGGCCAGTTCCTCGTACGACAGCGGGAGTCCGACCAGGCCGCGGGCGCCGGCGTCCATGGCGGCGGCGAACAGGCCGGGGCTCGCGTCGCTGGTGACGAGGACGACGCCGGCGGCCGGGAAGCGTAAGGAGACCTCGCGGATCAGCTCCAGTGCCGGGACGGGACCGATGCGTTCGTGGACGACGACGACCTCGGGCAGTTCCCCGACCGACTCGGCGGCCAGCCGGGCGAGGGTGTCCACGAGCTGGGTGGAGTCGGTGACCGGGGGCTGCGGCTCGGCGTCGGGGAGCTGGCTGAGCAGGGTGGTGAGGGAGCGGACGGCGTCCGGGTCCGCGCCGGCCGCAAGGATCCTGGTGGGCATGGCCGCCTCTCACTTGTCCGTCGCGAGTTCGTAGGTGCGGTCCCGGTCGGGGACGCCGGTCTCGCTGCCCGGGGCCACGAGCGCGAGCCGGACGCGCCGGGCGAAGGACTCGGCGTAGGTGACGCGCTGGGCGTCGAGGGTGGACAGTGCGAAGGTGATGGGGACGGCTTCGGTGGGCCCGCGGCGGTCGTCGCCGTCGGGGTCGAGGGCGGTGATCCGGCCGACGTCGAGGACCCGGGCGTTGGTGACGATGATCTTCGACTGGTCGGGGTCGCCCTCCTTGGGCCCCTCGAAGGTGGCGTACACGTTGACGCGCGAACCGGGGGTGATCTTCCCGGCCACGCCGGTCGCCGCGTCGATCATGATGGCGACCTCCTGCTGGCCGGGCTGGAGGGCGGGCCGGTCGACGATCATGTCGGTCTGGAGCAGCGAGCCCGCGCGCAGGGTGGTCACGGCGATCTTGCCGCGGATCTGCCGGAGGTCGGTGACGGCGTTGCCGGACAGCCACCGCTTCGGCATCTCGATCTTCTCGAACTGATCGGTGTCCAGGGTGGTGTACGGCTTGACCTCGGACCTGACCCGGTAGGCGGTGGTCTCGGGCCCGACCTTGGTGTTCACGTCGTGCACGAAGGAGAGCACGCCGGCGAACGCGCCCAGAGCGCACAGGGCCGAGAGGATCAGGAGTATCACGCCGCGGCGCTGACGGGAGTTCATGGACCGTGCAACCTCGTTGGGGGAATCGGTCGAGCGGGACGGGTCAGGTGCGCGCGGGTCAGGCGGGCGTGCGCGCTTCCAGGGCGCGGGGTGCCACGGGGGCCCGGGAGGTGGCGCCGCAGAAGACGCAGCGGTCGCCGATGACGTCGAGGCCGCACCAGTGACAGCCGGTCTGCCGTACGGAGGTGACCAGTTGGTAGAGGACGGACAGGTCGGCGAGGTAGCCGCAGAACTCGACCAGGCGGCCGGTCCCCCACCACACCGGGGACTCGGCGGGCAGCGGGGCCTCGCGCACCCCGTGCACGCCCCACCTGGTGCCCAGTCCGGCGACCCAGTCGCTGTGCGCCTGCCCCTTGGCGACCAGCAGCCAGGTGCCGAACTCGGGTCCCCTCAGGGAGGTTTCGGGGCCGGCCCGGACCAGCTGCGGTTCGGGGTGGGCGAGCACGGCGAACTGGCTGCCGGGCACCCATGACCTGGCGTGCGCCTTGAGCCCGACCGGGACCCGGTCCAGCCGGGCGACCGAGCCGAGGACGGCGCCGGCGTGGATGTAGTGGGTGAGCAGGCGGCCGGCGGAGGCGAGCACGCCCGGGCTCAGGTCGCAGGAGGCGAGCTGGCGCAGCTGCCGGGCCAGGACGGCGACACCGAGCGGGGGCAGGGCGGGCCGGAACAGCGCGATGCGGTCGCTCTCCAGCAGCGCGCGCAGGGTGTGCAGCCGCCGGACGACCGGCTCCGGGGTGGCCTCGGAACAGACGACGACCACATACCCGTACTGCTCGATGAGACGGTGGAGTCCGGCGAGGCCCTCGTCCAGCGGCCCGCGGTCGAGTCCGGTCAGTACGACGGCGGGCACGGTCCGCTCGTCCTGCGCCGGCAGCGCCATGTCGGCGCTGGTCACGGCAATGGCTGTTGGCACGCGCAGTTCTCCGCTCTCCCCATCCGTCGGCCCACCGGGCGTCACTCCGGTGCGCCGGGACGACTTCATTGCGTGACTACCCGAGCACTGTATCCACGGCCGCACGACCGGGAGAACAGCGTGAGGGAAGCCGCTGGGGAACTCTCCCGGCGCAAGCCCCGCCAAACCAGGACAGGTTGAGGCGCCGGCCCGAAACGTTTCCGGTCTGGACCTCTTGACACCCCCGATTGGTCTGGACCAACTTGTAGGGCATCGGTTGGCCACCGTCTTCCCTCTCCCTCTCCCTTCCTCCCTCCCTCCCTCTCTCCCCGCCCCATTCCCCACCGGAGGCTTCAGTGGACCGCGCACCAGGCATACCCAGACCCACCGGACGACGGTTCGCGGCATGGTCCGCCGCCACCGCCCTGGCCCTTTCGGTCGCGGGTCTCGCCGCGGCCTCGCCCGCCTCGGCGGCCGACGTGAACAACGTGCGCAACGCGGGCTTCGAGTCGGGCCTCGCCGACTGGACGTGTACGGCCGGCAGCGGCACGACGGTCACCTCCCCCGTGCACGGCGGCAGCGGCGCCCTGAAGGCGGCCCCGGCCGGCCAGGACACCGCCAAGTGCTCCCAGACGGTCGCGGTCAAGCCCAACTCGACGTACACGCTGAGCGCGTGGGTCCAGGGCGGCTACACCTACCTGGGCGTGACGGGCACGGGCACCACGGACGTCTCCACCTGGACCCCCGACTCGCCGTCCTGGAAGCAGCTCCAGACGACGTTCACCACCGGCTCCTCCACCACCTCGGTCACGGTGTACACCCACGGCTGGTACGGCCAGGCGGCCTACTACGCCGACGACCTCTCCGTCTACGGACCCGACGGCGGCGGAGGCGGCAACCCGAGCCCGACGGTCCCGGCGGCCCCGTCCGGACTCGCCGTGTCCGGCACCACGTCCTCCTCGGTCTCCCTGTCCTGGTCGGCGGTGTCCGGTGCGACGGGCTACAACGTCTACCGCGACGGGACGAAGGTGACGGCGGTGTCGGGCACGTCGGCGACGGTGACCGGTCTCGCCGCCTCGACGGCGTACTCCTTCCAGGTCACGGCCACCAACGCGGCGGGCGAGTCGGCGAAGTCGGCGTCGGTGACCGGCACGACGACCACGGGCTCGGGCAACGGGGGCGGCGGCTCCCTGCCCAAGCACGCGGTGACGGGCTACTGGCAGAACTTCAACAACGGCGCCACGGTCCAGAAGCTGTCGGACGTCCCCTCCGCGTACGACATCATCGCGGTCTCCTTCGCGGACGCCACGTCCACGCCGGGCGCGGTCACCTTCAACCTGGACTCGGCCGGCCTCGGCGGCTACACGGTCGACCAGTTCAAGGCCGACATCAAGGCCAAGCAGGCGGCCGGCAAGAAGGTCATCATCTCGGTCGGCGGCGAGAAGGGCTCGGTGTCGGTCAGCGACGCCAACTCGGCCGCCAACTTCGCGAACTCGGTGTACGGCCTGATGCAGACGTACGGCTTCGACGGCGTCGACATCGACCTGGAGAACGGGCTGAACGCGACGTACATGACGCAGGCCCTGCGTTCCCTGTCGGCGAAGGCGGGCCCCTCGCTGATCATCACGATGGCCCCGCAGACGATCGACATGCAGTCGACGTCGAACTCGTACTTCCAGACGGCCCTGAACGTCAAGGACATCCTGACGGTCGTCAACATGCAGTACTACAACAGCGGTTCCATGCTCGGCTGTGACGGCAAGGTGTACAGCCAGGGCACGGTCGACTTCCTCACCGCGCTGGCCTGCATCCAGCTGGAGGGCGGCCTGTCCCCGTCCCAGGTCGGCCTCGGCCTGCCGGCCTCCACCCGCGCGGCGGGCGGCGGCTACGTCTCCCCGACGGTCGTCAACAACGCCCTGGACTGCCTGACGAAGGCCGTCAACTGCGGCACCTTCAAGCCGTCCAGGACCTACCCCGACCTGCGCGGCGCGATGACCTGGTCCACCAACTGGGACGCGGCGTCGGGCAACGCGTGGTCCAACGCGGTGGGAGCCCACGTCCACGCCCTCCCGTAACCACCCGGCCCCGTCCCCACCCCGGCGCCCGGACCACCCCACGGTCCGGGCGCCGTCGCGTACGCGCCCCGGGGTGGCCGGACTCGATCCCCCGGCCGGCTATCACGTTGAACCCGCCGACAGGGGGGTGTGATGATCCCCGCCATGGCCGAACACGGGGGGACGACCGGCTCGGCGGGGCAGGCGCGCAGGTCACGGTTGTACGACTACGTGGACGCGTCCGAGCCCGGCCGGCAGGAGGAAGCCGAGGGGACCGCACGCGGGAGGCGCGAGTTCGCGGCGCTGCTGGGTGAGTTCCGGCGTACGGCGGTGCTGGTGCCGGTGGGCGAGGACGAAGCGCCTTTGACGGCGGACTTCGGTGGTGTCCGCTGGATCTACGCCTTCTCGGACGAGGGTGCGCTGGCGCGTTTCGCGGTGGCGCGGGGCGCGGGCGCGCGGGAGTGGGTCTATCAGCGGTGGCTGGGGGCTCGGTTGCTGGACGCGGCGGTGCCGGCGGTGGGGGTGCCGTGCGGGGTGGCGCTGGACTGCGCGGACGGGGAGGACGGGGTGCTCTTTGCTCCGGTGCGCGGGATCGTGCCGGACGGGGTGGCGGTGGACGTCGACGGCGGGACGGGGGGCTTGCGGTGAGCGGTGACGGCGGTGGCGGGGGCAAGGACCTGACGACGCAGGGTCTGGATCTGATCGCGAAGGGCCTGACCGAGGCGTTGGGGGAGTTGAAGGAGCTGGGAATGGACAGCCGGGCGGGGGCCGGCCGTGGTTTCTCCGAGCTGGCGTTGTCGGGTCTGGAACTGGGTCATCAGGGTCTGACGGATGAGTTCCAGTCGTTCTGCGAGCGCTGGGAGTGGGGGGTTCGGGCGCTGGTGAACGAGGGGAACGGTTTCGCGGCCGGGACGGGGCTGGCCGCGGGCACGTACTACGAGACGGACCAGTACGTGAAGGGTGCCTTCAAGGTCGCCGGGAACGCTGTGGTGGGCAATCCGTACGCCTCGGAGGAGGAGGTGCAGAAGAGGAGCTGGGGTCAGATCGTGGACTCCGGTTCGGGTGTGGATTACAGCGAGGAGTCGTTCCGGCAGGCGTGGGCGAACAGCAGGCAGGGCTGGAAGGACGCCTCGTACGAGATGCTGACCTCGGACCAAACCGCCCTGCCGGGCCTGGACCGGGGCGAGGTCCAGGAGAGGTTCGGCATCTCGGCCGAGCGGTACGAGGAGATGCTGGCCGAGACCTTCGACCCGTCCCCCGAGGCCCGCGCCCGGGCTGCCGGCCGGCCGGGGGGTGAGGGCTGATGGGGCTTGGGAACATCACCAACAAGCTCCTCAGCGGCGGTGAACACCTGGTCGACGGCGGCAAGAAGCTCGTCGGCAAGGGTGTCGACTACACCACGGACAAGATCGGTGACGGCCTGGACCGGCTCGGGGTGCACGACTGGGCTGATGTGGTGGAGGACTGGGGCGACGGGGTCGCCTCGGATCTGGGGGCGACCCCGGGTGAGCAGCAGCTCGGTGAAAGTGAGGAGGCGGACGAGCTCGTCCACGGCAATGCGGCGAAGATCCGGGAGGCGGCGAAGCACCTGCGGGATTTCCACCGTGCGTTCGACAAGGTCGGCCAGGGGCTGAAGAGGGTCGACTCCTCCGGTTGGAGGGGCGAGGGCGGGGACGCGTTCCGCAAGAAGTTCGGCGTGCACCCGGTCAAGTGGGCGCAGGCCGCCGAGGCGTGTGAGACGGCGGCGGGGGCGCTGGAGTCGTACGCCGACACGGTCACGTGGGCCCAGGGGCAGGCCGAGGAGGCCGTCCGCCTGTACAAGAAGGGCGTGAAGGCGTCCAAGGACGCGTTCGAGGCGCACAAGGAGAAGGTGGCCGCCTACAACGCGAAGGCCGAGGCGGGCGAGGACCCCGGTCCCCGGCCCGCCGAGTTCCAGGACCCCGGCAAGGCCGACGTGCAGGCCGCTCAGCACAAGCTGGCCCAGGCCCGTGAGCAGCGCAACACCGCCGCCACCGAGGCCCAGGCCAAGGTCAGGTCAGCCCTGGCGCACGCACCGGCCGAGCCCCCGCCGCTGGACCGCCTCAAGACCGAGGTGGTGGACGGTTCGCTGGCCGCGAGCATCGAGCTGACACACTTCGGCGGGGGTGTGATCAAGGGCACGGCCGGTCTGGTCACCTTCGTCCGCGGGGTGAACCCCGTCGACCCCTACAACCTCACCCATCCCGCCGCGTACCTGCAGAACGTCAGCATGACCCTCTCCGGCCTGGTCACCACCGCCGCCCACCCGGACCAGGCGGCGAAGGCCATGTGGGACGACTTCCGCAAGGACCCCTCCGAATTCTTCGGCCGCGTCACACCCGAACTCCTGGGAAGCAAGGGCCTCGGCATGGAAGCGGGGCTCGCCAGGAAGGCGGCGGAGGCGGCCCTGACCCGGAGAGCGGCGCAGACCGCGGCCCGGGAGAGCCGGGCGGGGGCGGAGGGCGCGGCCGGGAAGTCGGCCAGGGAAACAGTCGAGAACGACCCGCCGAAGCACTCTCACGACCAGGAGAGCACCAAGGGCTGCGGCGACCCGGTCAACGTGGCCACCGGCAAGATGTACCTGCCGCAGACGGACGTCACGCTCCCCGGCACACTCCCCCTGCTGCTGACCCGCCGGGTGGAGTCCGGTTACCGCCTGGGCCGCTGGTTCGGCCCCTCGTGGTCCTCCACCCTGGACGAGCGCCTGGAGATCGACGCGGAGGGCGTCGTCTACGTCACGGAGGACGGTCTCCTCCTCTCGTACCCCCACCCGGCACCCGGCCTGCCCACCCTGGCGAGCCACGGCCCCCGCCTGCCCCTGGACCGGGTGGACGACGGCTACACGATCACGGACCCGGGCACCGGCCGGGTGCGGCACTTCGCCGACCGTGGCCCCGGTCTGGCGGTCCTGGAACAGATCGATGACCGCAACGGCAACTGGATCACCTTCGAGTACGACACCGAGGGCACCCCGCTCGGCGTGTACACGAGCGCCGGCCAGGGCGTCCGCATCACGACGGAATCGGGCCGCGTCACGGCGTACCACTTGGCGGAGACCGGCGAGGAACTGAAGCGTTTCGGCTACGCGGACGGCAACCTCACGGCGGTCGTGAACTCGTCCGGCCTGCCCCTGCGTTTCGGCTACGACGACCGCGGCCGGGTGACGTCCTGGACGGACACGAACGACCGCGGCTACACCTACGAGTACGACGACCAGGACCGCTGCGTCGCGGAGGCCGGCGAGGCGGGTCACATGGCCCTGCGCCTGAGTTACGGCGACCCGGACCCGGAGACGGGCCTGCGGACGACGACGGTGACGACGGCCGAGGGCCACGCCCGCCGCTACCTCGTCAACGACACCTGGCAGGTGGTGGCGGAGACCGACCCGCTGGGCGCGACCACCCACTACCGCCGGGACCGCCACCACCGCCTGCTGTCCGCGACAGATCCGCTGGGCCACACGACGACGTTCGAGTACGACGGGGCGGGCAACCTCGTCTCGGTCGCCCGCCCGGACGGCCGCGAGACGAGGGCCGAGTACAACACCCTCGGCCTGCCGGTGAAGGTGGTGAACCCGGACGGCACGGTGATCCACCAGACCTACGACGATCGGGGCAATCGCACGTCGGTGACGGACCCGGCCGGCCAGACGACCCGCTTCACCTACACGGAGGCGGGCCACCTGACCTCGGTGACGGACCCGTTAGGCAACACCACCACGGTCGTCTGCGACCGCACGGCCCTCCCCGTGCAGGTGACGGACCCCCTGGGCGCGACCACCCGCTACGAACGCAACGCCCTCGGCCTCCCGACAGCGATCACGGACCCACTCGGCGGTGTCTCCCGTCTGGAGTGGTCGGTCGAAGGACAGCTGACCCGCCGCACGGCCCCCGACGGCACCACGGAGACGTGGACCTACGACGGCGAGGGCAACTGCACCACCCACACCGACCCCCTCGGCGGCGTCACCCGCTTCGAGTACACCCACTTCGACCTACTGTCGGCCCGCACGGGCCCGGACGGCGTCCGCTACGAATTCACCCACGACACCGAGCTGCGCCTGACCAAGGTCACCAACCCGCAGGGTCTGACCTGGACGTACGAGTACGACCCTGCAGGCCACCTGGCCCGGGAAACGGACTTCGACAACCGCACGCTGACGTACGAGTACGACGCGGCAGGCCGTTTGGCGGCACGGCGGAACGCCCTCGGTGAGGAGACGTCGTTCGCCCGCAACGTCCTCGGCCAGGTACTCCGCAAGACCACACCAAACGGCACCACGACCTACGCCTACGACCTGACCGACCAACTCGCCCAGGCGGTCGGCCCGGACGGCACGACTGTGTCCCTCCTGCGCGACCGCCACGGCCGCCTGCGCTCGGAGACGGTCGACGGCCGCACGGTGACGTACACCTACGACGCCCTGGGCCGCCGCACGAGCCGGGTGACCCCGACCGGGGCGAAGACGACGTGGACGTACGACGCGGCGGGCCGCCGCACAGCCATGGTGGCATCGGGCCGCCCGATCGACTTCACGTACGACGAGGCCGGGCACGAACTGAGGCGCCTGGTCGGCGGCACGGTCGGCCTGGAGCACACCTTCGACCCGATGGGCCGCCTGACAACCCAGACGGTGACCGGCGCACAGGGCCAAAGGGTCCAGCACCGGGCATACACCTACCGAGCTGACGGCAACCTGACCGCCATCGAGGACGACCTGTCGGGTCCCCGCCGCTTCGACCTGGACGCGACGGGCAGAGTGACGGCGGTCCACGCGACAGGCTGGACGGAACGCTACGCCTACGACGAAGCAGGCAACCAGACCGAAGCCGCCTGGCCGACAACCCACCCCGGAGCGGAGTCGACGGGCCCCCGCTCCTACACGGGCACCCGCATCACCCGGGCCGGCAACGTCCGCTACGAACACGATGCCCTGGGCCGCATCACCCTGCGCCGGAAGACCCGCCTGTCCCGCAAGCCGGACACCTGGCACTACGAGTGGGACGCCGAGGACCGCCTGACCTCGGTGGTGACACCGGACGGCACCCGCTGGCGCTACACCTACGACCCCCTGGGCCGCCGCACCGCCAAACTCCGCCTGGCCGCAGACGGCGAAACGGTCGTGGAACGGGTGGCCTTCACCTGGGACGGCACCACCCTCTGCGAACAAACCACAACATCCGAAGCCCTCCCCCACCCGATCACCCTCACCTGGGACCACCAGGGCCTACGCCCCCTAGCCCAAACAGAACGCATCACAGCGGCGGAAGCCCCACAGCAGGAGATCGACTCCCGCTTCTTCGCCATCATCACCGACCTCGTAGGCACGCCAACAGAGTTGCTGGACGAACAGGGCGAAATCGCCTGGCACACCCGCAGCACCCTCTGGGGCACAACGGCGTGGTCGACAAACAGCACGACCTACACCCCCCTACGCTTCCCAGGCCAGTACTACGACCCCGAAACGGGCCTCCACTACAACTACTTCCGCCACTACGACCCCGAAACCGCCCGGTACCTGACGGCCGATCCCCTAGGACTCTCACCTGCCCCCAACCCGGTCACTTACGTTCACAACCCGCATACGTGGAGCGACTCGCTCGGCCTGGCGCCGAAGGAAGGATGCGACGAGGGTCCAACACATAAGCGTTCAAGCAGCCGCAATGCTGCTTTCAGGGAAGCAAAACGCGACCTAGACATTCCCATGTCTCAACAGCCGGAGCAGATTCGTATCGTTCCAATGACAGACAGAACGGGGCAGCAGGTAATGGACGCCTCGCATAATCCGGTGATGACGCGAGAATATGTCTACAAGCGAGACGACGGGAGCAGAGTGATCATTCAAGACCATGCGTATGGACATTATTACGGTGAAGGCGGAGTAGGAGATCAGGGGCCACACTTCAACGTCCGCCCGTGGGAAAATCCTCGAACTGGTAAAGTTCCAGGAACCGCACAGCATTATGAGTACTAGTTCTCCAGGAAGGAAGGTCGATTCGGCGTGTCGTGGACCTCTGCACTGAACAACCCACATGGCATTGATGCCGTTTACCAAGGAAGTCCGCCAGAGCTCAACGGAGTTCATGTTCACGAAATTTCTCTGCATGAGGATGGCCCGACACTTAGACTGCGCATCGACCTCCCACTTTACCCCGTTCACCCCCCGCGGAAATGGGCGGCACAAGGCTTCAATACCGTGCAGATTGAAATTTCATTCAGCGGCATCCAAGACATCACCCTGAAGGGCTTCGGAACCAATATCGTTGCAGATATCTCATTGAGTAAGAAACATGGCATCAACGTCGCCGTAACGTCACCTGAAACTCAACTCAAGGCCAGCTCCGAATTCGCCTTCATCTCAAATTTGACGGCTTACACCAACGATCCGACCTGACCGCAAGGCACACAAGCAGAAGACAACGGTATGTGCGTCCGGCTCCTGACGGAGACAGGGCATCCCCCCGGTCAGGACTCGCCAGTACCCTAAGCTCGCCACAGCTGGAACGAGGAGCGGAAGGGTTTCATGTCGTTCGGGCCGCCACCTGCCGGTTTCCCTCCTGTCGCCGCTCCCGCCTGGACTCCGCCCTCGGAGATCGAGCAGGCCCTGTTCGAGGCCAAGGGGCGGGGGGACTGGGCCGCGTACTTCGGCACACTCGCTCAGACGCGGTTGTTCTTCGAGATAGAGAAGGCCGGGGCGGATGCCACGCCCAGGGCCACGTACGCCGTGTTCGGGTACGACCCGCGCGTCGCCGGTGGACGGATCTGGGCCGTGTACACCGAGGGCATGCTGCCTGCCCCGGAGCCGCACCGGGTGTTCGACTGGAACAACCTGGAGTGGTTCGCCAAGGTCTGGCAGCCGACCGACCCGCCGATGATCGTCGTCAATCCGGGGAGCCCCTGCGAGGCGTTCCTGCCGTCCGCCCCGCCGCATTCCGCTGCCTGGGCGCAGTACGGAGAACAGGCCCCGCCGCGGGAACGGTCGATGCGGCTGCGGACCCTCCGCGTCGGCGCGCCCCTGCACGGCCCGGTCGCCCACGGGCTCGCCTGCGGCGCCCTCCTCTGCGTCAACAACGGCTCCTTCTGGAACGGCATGGCCTGGCACGGCACCGGCTATCCGGACGAGCGGAAGCGGCTGAACGAGTGGTGGGGCATCACCACCCGGGAGCAGTGGCAGTACTACCTCCGCGATCTCCTCGCCTGCGAACAGCACAGCTCCGTCTGGGACTTCGCCCTGGGCTTGCGTCGCACCATCGCCCGCGACTTCGGCGGCCACGTCGACGTCGGCTACTGGCGCCAGGCCGCCGCCAACGTCATCCGCGCCAGGTCCGAGGGGTCGGTCGTGGTCGGGGAGGACGGGGTCACCAAGACCGAACCCCGGCCCGCGTCCGAGGTCGAGGCGCACATCGAGGGCGTACAGCGGCTCATCGGGCGCATCACCCGTTACGAGGCCCGGATGCGCGCCGACGGTGTGCTCGACGGCAGCCAGTACGTGTCGTCCGTCGACGCCTGGGATCTCGGCCGCGCCTCGAAGATGGCCCGGTGGGGGCTCGGGGCCCGCCTCGGCACGCTCAAGGAGGCCGAGGCCGCCGTCCTCCAGGCCGGCCGGGCCGCCGCGCTGTCCTACAAGTCCTGGCAGGACTTCTCCGCCGGCTACATCCTCGGCCGCTGCCTCCACTTCGACGACGAGGAGTTCGGTGACTGGTACCAGGACATGGTCTCGGCGCATCGCATTCTGATGTCCGACCCCGGCAGCCCCTGGCTCACGATTCCGTTCCGGTGACGGTCACCTGCTCAGCAGGCGGGCAGCTCGCACCACACGTACTTCCCCCGGTCACCGAACCTGGCCGACGGCTGCCACCCCCAGTACTCCGCGCACGCCATGACCAGCCCCAGCCCCCGCCCCTCCTCCGCCTCCAGCGCCCGCCCCAACGGCACCGGCGGCTCGGGCGGCGCCGGGTCCGTGTCCCACGCCCCGATCCACACCAGCCCCTCCGGCGAACGCCGCACCCGCAATGCCGCCGGGCCCTTCGTGTGCCGCACCGCGTTCGACACCAACTCCGTCGCCAGCAGCTCCGCCGTGTCCGCGAGCGCCGTCAACTCGTGCATCGCCAGGATCACCCGCAGGGTGCGGCGGCACACGGTCACGGCTCTGAGGTCGTTGGGGATGTAGAGCGTGTAGTCCCAGGTCTCGAATCCGGGCATGCGTCATCAACTCCAGCAGGAAGAAGGGGAGATCGCGTCCGGTGGCTTTGCCGCAGGCGTCATGGCAGGACGGTGCGGTGCACTTCCGCAGCGTGTTCTTTACGTCACTGACGGTAGAGCAAAAATTTTTCCTCGCGCAAGCCATCACGTAATCTGACGCTCTAACGGGGCACCGCAACAGGGTGGTTGAGGGTCTGGAGGGCACGTGGCGCCGAGAAGCCAACCCACGGCACGGCAGGTGCGCTTGGGTACCGAGCTGCGCAGGTTGCGGGAGTCGGCCGGCCTGAAGGCCCGGGAAGTGGCCGCGCTGCTCAGTTCGACCTCGGCCCAGATGAGTCAGATCGAAGCAGGTCTGGCAGGCGTCAGTGAGCAGCGGGTACGGCGCCTCGCCGCTCACTACGCCTGCGCGGACGGCGCGTTGATCGAGGCGTTGGTCGCGATGGCCGCCGACCGGACGCGCGGCTGGTGGGAGGAGTACCGAGGCGTGCTGCCTCCGGTGTTCCTGGACGTCGCCGAGACCGAGCATCACGGCACGTTCCTGCGTGAGGTCGTCACCAGCCACATCCCAGGTCTGCTCCAGACCCCGGACTACGCTCGTGCCGTCTTCGGCTACATGGTCCCGGAGCTTCCGGCGAGCGAACTCATGCCTCGGGTGGAGCACCGGATAGGTCGCAGGGCCGTACTGGAACGTGAGGCGCCGGTCCCCTACGAGACGGTCATCCACGAGGCAGCACTGCGCATCCTGGTATCAACCCGGCGAGTCGCCCGGACCCAGCTTCAGAAAGTGCTGGAGGAGATCGAGCACGGGCGGGTCACTGTGCGCGTCATCCCGTTCTCGAGAGAGGGGTTCGCCGGGGCCGGAATCGAGATGATGTACGTGGGCGGTCCACTCCCCCGGCTGGACACGGTGCTGCGCGACGCCCCTCACGGCACCGCCTTCATCGATGCCGAATCCCAGCTGGCACGCTTCCGGGACCTGCTCAATAAGGTGGGCAAGGCAGCACTGCAACCCGTGGAGTCACGGGATTTCATCCACCGCTTGACCAAGGAGCTGTGAGGCGACCGATGACCCAGGACGTCCGCTGGCGCAAGTCGTCCTACTCCGGCGGAGGCGACGGCAATACCTGCGTCGAAGTCGCCCACACCCACCCCCACATATCCATCCGCGACTCCAAAGCCCCCACCCGGGCCACCCTCACCTTCCCCGCCACCGCCTTCGCGCCGTTCATCGAGGCGCTGAAGGCCGGCTCCCCGGCCGGGCCGGACGGATGCCTCCCGGGCTGAGGGAGGCGCTGGATGCCACAGGGGGCCGATGCCAGGTTGTCGATCCACTCGGTGGAGGAGAGGGAGGCGACGGCCGCCGTCTGCGTCGTCCGGTGCGTAGGGGGCGTGGCGCGGACCGGGCAGCGGTTCGCGGTCGAACCGTACGACGCGCCGACGGTGACTCTTGAGGAGATCCTCCGGTACGCACGGCCGGTGGAGTTCGTGGATCCCCCGCACAACGCCAAGGTCCGGCTGACGGGCGAGGCGGTCGGCCTGCTGGTGCGCGGAGCCGTCGTCACCGCCGTCCTCGGCGAGCAGGCCACTGGAACGGCCGGTTTCGGTCGGGCCCTCGCCGATGCCCTTGACCTGTACATGCCCTGCCCTCACCATGAGCGCCGACCCGCACAGCAAGCCCACAGCGGACCCACAGGGCCCCACGAACGGCCCCCAGAGGTTCGTATCCGCACGTCGCACGGGAACACCCCCTCCAACCCCCACAAGGAGCGTTCATGCGACTACGCAAACGGGCCGCCGGGCTCGGTGCGCTGCTGGCCCTCGCGCTCGCTGCGCCGGTATCCGCCGGGCTCGACCAGGCCGGCGCCGACAGTGTGCGCAAGGTCCGGGCGGCCGATGACGACATCCGGCAGTACGAGATCCATCAGCGCACCAACCCCGTGACCCGTACGGCCATCCAGTCGGCCGGGGTCACCGTGGACGAGGCCGACGAGGAGAGTGTCGTCGTCTCCGGGCGGGAGGAGCAGATCCGAAAGCTCCGCCGGATGGGGTACGACGTCCAGCCCCTGGGGGCCGCTCCCCAGCGCGGGCAGGTCCGGCTCTACGACTTCCCCAGCGCCGACGCGAAGTACCACAACTACGCCGAGGCCAACGCCGAGATCGACCAGCGTCTCGCCGCCTACCCGGGCATCATGAGCAAGCGGGTGATCGGGAAGTCGTACCAGGGGCGGGACATCGTCGCCATCAAGGTCAGCGACAACGTCGGCACCGACGAGAACGAGCCCGAGGTGCTGTTCACCGCGCACCAGCACGCCCGGGAGCACCTGACCGTGGAGATGGCCCTCTACCTGCTGCGCGAACTCGGCGCGGGGTACGGGACCGACTCACGGATCACCGGCCTCGTCGACAGCCGTGAGATCTGGATCGTGCCCGATCTGAACCCGGACGGCGGCGAGTACGACATCGCCAGCGGGTCGTACCGGTCGTGGCGGAAGAACCGGCAGCCCAACTCCGGCTCCACGAACGTGGGGACGGACCTGAACAGGAACTGGAACTACAAGTGGGGCTGCTGCGGCGGGTCGTCCGGGTCCACGTCGTCCGAGACGTACCGCGGGTCCGCCGCCGAGTCCGCGCCCGAGGTGAAGGTCGTCGCCGACTTCGTGCGCGGCCGGGTCGTCGGCGGCAAGCAGCAGATCACGGCCGGGATCGACTTCCACACCTACAGCGAGCTGGTGTTGTGGCCGTTCGGCTGGACCTACTCGGACACCGCCACCGGGATGACCGCCGACGACGCCGCCGCGTTCCAGGCCGTCGGGCGGAAGATGGCCGCGAGCAACGGGTACACCGCCGAGCAGTCCAGCGATCTGTACATCACGGACGGCACGATCGACGACTATCTGTGGGGGACGCAGAAGATCTTCAGCTACACCTTCGAGATGTACCCGACGTCGTCCTCCGGGGGCGGGTTCTACCCGCCCGACGAAGTCATCGAGCGGGAGACCTCCCGGAACAGGGACGCCGTGTTGCAGCTGCTGGAGAACGCCGACTGCATGTACCGGTCGATCGGCAAGGCCGCCCAGTACTGCTCCTGACGGCTACGCCTCCTCGAAGTAGGCGTCGAGCACCGCGTCCAGCCGCTCGTCCCACTCCTTGAAGCGCGCCCTGGCCGGCGCCTCGATCTCGATCGGGAACCAGCGTCGGTCAGGAGTGTGCACGGTGACCGTGAAACGCTTGCCGAAGCGGGCCGTCTCCGTCTCCACCGCCGCGATCTCGTCCCAGCGGAACTCGCAGGCCTCCTCGTCCAGGCTGAGGCGGACGCCCCTGCGGTCCGCGACGATCCGCGCCCGGCGGTCCGCCGCCTCGAAGACCGGTCCGTCGCCGTCCCCGGATTCCGGTGATTCCCCGACGGAATCGCCGGGCGTCTCCGCTGACGCCTCCGCGACGGTTTCCCCAGCCTCCTCGATGACCTCCTCGGCGGCCTCCGGGCCCGACGGCTCCTTGGACACCGGACCCGCCTCGGCCGGCGCCGGCGCCGTGATCCCCGGGACGAAGGCCGGGTCGAAACCGGCACCCAACACCGGCTCGACCTTCAACGGCTCGGCCTTGGGCGGCTCTCCGGCCCCGGACGGCTTGCTGCTCGATCCTATGCGCTGCTCCACGGCGGCAGTATGGACGACTTCCCTGTGCCGTAACCAGTCAGCCCACGAACACGCCGGGGAACCGGTCAGCTCACGAACACCCCGGCCACCGCCGCCACCGCGAACCCCGCCAGCGACAACACCGACTCCAGCACCGTCCAGCTGCGCAGCGTGTCCCGTTCGCTGATGCCGAAGTACTTGGCCACCATCCAGAAGCCGCCGTCGTTGACGTGCGAGGCGAAGATGGAGCCCGCCGAGATGGCCATGATGACGAGCGCGGCGAACGCCTGCGAGTGCCGGCCCTCCGCCAGCAGCGGGGCCACGATGCCCGCCGTCGTCACAATCGCCACCGTCGCCGAGCCCTGCGCCACCCGCAGTACGAGCGCGATCAGGTAGGCCAGGACGATCACCGGCAGGCCGACGCCGTGGAAGGTGTCCGACAGGGCCTGGGCGACCCCGCCGGCCTTCAGTACGGCGCCGAAGATCCCGCCCGCGCCGACCACCAGCAGGATGTTGCCGACCGGCTTCAGGGAGGCGGTCGACACCGTCTCCAGCGACTTGCGCGACCAGCCGCGGCGGATGCCCAGGAGGTAGTAGGCGAGGAGCAGGGCGAGAGTGAGGGCGACGAAGGGGTTGCCGAAGAACTCCAGGACCGAGCGCGTCGGGGAGGGGTCCAGGGCGATCGAGGAGAACGTGGCCGCCAGGATGAGGAGCAGCGGGGTGCCGATGATGGTCAGGACCGTGGCCAGGGGGACCGGGGTCTCCCTCGGTGTCACGCCCTGCGCGCGCTGCTCGGCCGCCACCGCCCGCTTCGCCTCCTCGGCCGCCTCCGCCATGTCCTGCGGCACGGGCACGAAGATCCGCTTTCCGGCCCAGGCGGCGTACGCCCAGGCGGCCAGTACGGCGGGCAGGCCGCAGAGGATGCCCATGAGGACGACCCAGCCGAGCTGGACGTGCAGCAGTCCGGCGGCGGCGACCGGGCCGGGGTGCGGCGGCAGGAAGGCGTGGGTCATGGACAGGCCGGCGAGCAGCGGGAGGCAGTAGAGGAGCACCGACTTGCCGGAACGTTTCGCTGCCGCGTAGACGATCGGGGCCAGGACGAAGATGCCCACGTCGAAGAAGACCGGGATGCCGAACAGCAGGCCGGTCAGGCCCATGGCGAGGGGGGCCCGCTTCTCGCCGAACAGGGCCAGCAGGCGGGAGGCCAGCACCTCGGCGCCGCCGCTGACTTCCAGGATCGCGCCGAGCATCGTGCCGAGGCCGATGATGATGGCGACGTGGCCGAGGATGCCGCCCATGCCGGACTCGATGGTGGAGACGGCGTCGGAGCGCTGGACGGTGCCGAAGAGTTCGGTGACCGAGAGGCCGGCCAGCAGGCCGACGGCTATGGAGACGGCGAGCAGGGCCACGAAGGGCTGGAGCCGGACCTTGATGATCAGGAAGAGCAGCAGGGCCATGCCGAGGGCGGCGACCGTGAGCAGGCCGGGTGTGCCGTCGATCAGGAGGAGCAGGCCCCCGGTGTGGGGTGGCGCGGTGGGCGTGGGGGCGGCGAGCGGGAAGGACATACGGGGGTCCTCTTCGTAAATGCATGGTGCTTTCGGGCAGGGAGGAGCGCGGCACGGCACCCCGGGGGGTGCCGTGCCGTGCGGACGTACGGACGGGAAGGGGAGGTCGGTGCGCGTCAGCCCAGGACGGCGAGCGCGTCGATCTCGATGAGGAGGCCGGCCGGCAGACCGACGTAGACCGTCGTGCGGGCGGCGGGCGGCTGGGTGAGGCCCTGCTCCTCGAAGTAGGCGTTGTAGAGGTCGTTCATCTCGGCGAAGTGGTCCACGTCCGTGAGGTAGACGCGGATCATCATCACGTCGTCCCAGGTGGCGCCGCCCTCCTCCAGGATCGCCTTGACGTTGGCGAGGGTCTGGAGGGTCTGCTCGCGCAGGGTGGGGCCGGCCGGCGTCGGGGGCTTGCCCTCCTCGGCGGGCAGGAAGCCGACCTGGCCGGCGACCTGGAGGATGTTGCCCTTCCGCACGCCGTGCGAGAACTTCGCGGGCGGGGTGGTGTGGGTCTTGGGGGTGAGCGCGGTCTTCTCGGTCATGCGGGGGTGCCCTTCACTGGCGTTCTTCCGGAGTACTCGCCGCTGATGGCGTCCGCCGTGCGGCGGACCAGCGGGAGCAGGCTGAGGAGTTCCTCGGCGGTGACGACCACGTTCGGCGCGGAGACCGACATGGCGGCGACCACCCGGCCGTCGGCGCCGCGCACGGGGGCGGCGACGCAGTTGATGGACTCCTCGTGGCCACCGAGGTCGGTGGCCCAGCCCTGTTCGCGCACCGTGGCCAGTTCCTTGAGGAAGGCCTCGGCGTGGGGGGTCGAACGGGGCGTGTAGAGGGGGTAGTCGAGCTGCTCGGCGAGGACACGGCGCTCGGGTTCGGGCAGGTCGGCGAGGAGCAGCTTGGCGACGGCGGCGACGGTGATGGCCACCGGCTTGCCGATCCGGGAGTACATGCGGACCGGGTAGCGGCTCTCCACCTTGTCGATGTACAGCACCTCGTTCTCCTCGTACACGGCGAGGTGGACGGTGTGGCCGCACTGTTCGTTGAGCCGTACGAGGTGGGGGTGCGCGATCTCGCGGATGTCGAGGTTCTCCATCGCCTCCTGGGCGAGCGCGAAGAGACGGGCGCCGAGGCGGTAGCGCTGGTCGGACTGACGGTATACCAGGCCGTGTTCGTGCAGGGTGCGCAGCAGGCGCAGGGCGGTGGACTTGTGCACGCCGAGGCGGTCGGCGACCTGCCCGAGGTCGGCGGGGCCCTCGGCGAGCAGCGGCAGGATGCTCAGGGCGCGGTCGACGGTCTGACTCATGGGGTGTTCGCCTCCTCTTCGGCCTGCTCGGCCTGTGTCCAGCCGGGGCCGAGTCGAAGTCTCCCCCATGCGTCGTCGTCCAGGGCGGCGAGCCGGTCGGCGTGGTCGCGGGCGGGGGGTGCGGCCAGGTCGCCCGGGGTGGTGAGAGTGGCGGCGGCGAAGAGGTGGCCGTACCTCAGGCGGGTCTTGACGGGAAGTCCGCGCAGGGTGGCGGAGAGGAAGCCGGCGGCGAAGGCGTCCCCGGCGCCGGTGGTGGCCACGACGGCGGTGTGCAGGGCGGGCCGGAAGGTGGCGTCGGGCCGGTCCCGGGTGAAGGCCGTGGCGCCGCGCGCTCCCTCCTTCACGACCAGCACGTGCGGCTCGGGCAGCAGCCTGCGGACGGCGGCCGGTCCGCCGGTGATCCCCCAGGCGGGGGCCGCCTCGTCGGCGCCCACGAACACGATGTCCGCGCGCCGGGCCAGTTCCAGCAGGACGTCGGCGCCCTCGCCGTCCCGCCACAGCCCGGGCCGGTGGTTGACGTCGAAGGACACCAGCGGGCGTCCGGGGCCGGGGGCCGTCAGCTCGTACAGCAGTTCCCGGCACTCGGCCGACAGCGCGGCCGTGATCCCGGACAGGTGCAGCACCCGGGCCGCGCGGGCCGCCGTCAGGTCCACGTTCCGTACGGACATCGCGGAGGCGGCCGATCCGGCCCGGTAGTACGCCACCTCGTGCGCGCCGGTCCCCCGGTCCCCGGCGGTGCGGAAGTACACGCCGGTGGGCCGGCCGGGGTCCCGGCGGACGGCGGTGACGTCGACGCCGTACCCGGCGATCCGTTCCACCAGGTGGTCGCCGAAGCCGTCCGCGCCGACCCGGCTGATCCAGCGCGCGGTGTGCCCGGACGCGGCCAGGGCGCACGCGACGTTGGACTCGGCGCCGCCGATGGCCCGGTGGAAGGAGGGGACGTCGGCGAGGCGGCCGGGGCGGCCGGGCAGGAAGGTGATCATGGACTCGCCGAGCGCCGCCACGTCCACGTCCGTGACGGTCCGCGGGGGCGGGTCGACCGAGGCGTAAGCAGCGTCGTTGATGATGACTCCTCGCCAGGGCTGCGGATCCGTTGACCCGGTGTTCGGCGAGATGCTAGACACCACTAAGCACAAGACGCAATGGTTGTTGCAGAGAACGCAACGCCTGAGAGGGGCTTCATGGGCACCGAAGCGCTCACCCGGCTCGCCGAGGAACATGTCGACCACCGCTTCAAGGGCCTCCCGCCGGACGCCTACGGTCTGACCGTCGCCGAGCTGGCCGCCCAGCGCCGCAACCTCTTCCGGGACGGCGACCGGGACGGCGGCGGCTTCACCACCCCGGTGCTCACGCTGTCCGCCGAGCGCCTGGCGCACAACCTCGCGCTGATGGAGACGTACACCACCCGGCACGGCCTGGCGTTCGCCCCGCACGGCAAGACCTCCATGGCCCCGCAGCTCTTTCAGCGCCAGATCGAGCACGGCGCCTGGGGGATCACCCTCGCTGTGCCCCACCAGGTGCGCGTCGCGCGGGCGTTCGGCGTCCGGCGGATCTTCCTCGCCAACGAGCTGGTGGACGCCCCCGCCCTGCGCTGGACCGCCGCCGAGCTGGCCGCCGACCCGGACTTCCGGCTGGTCGCTTACGTCGACTCGGTGCGCGGGGTGGAGCTGATGGACGCGGCCCTGCGCGGCGCGGCCCGCCCGGTGGACGTGGTGGTCGAGCTGGGAGCGGGCGACGGAGCGCGCACCGGGGTGCGTACGGAGGCGGAGGCCGAGGAGGTCGCCGCCGCCGTGGCCGCCGTACCGACCCTGCGCCTGGTCGGCGTGGCGGGGTACGAGGGCGAGGTGCCGCGGGCCGATCCGGAGCGGGTGCGCGCGTATCTGCGCCGGCTGGTGGCGCTGGCCGCCGGGCTGGACGGGGCCGGACGGTTCGCGGAGGCCGACGAGATCGTGGTGAGCGCGGGCGGCAGCGCCTGGTTCGACGCGGTCGCCGACGTCTTCGCCGGGATCCCCGGGCTGTCCCGGCCGGTGCTGAAGCTGCTGCGCTCCGGCGCGTACGTCTCGCACGACGACGGGCACTACCGCAGGCTCACCCCGTTCGGCCGGGTCCCCGGGGAGGGCGCGCTGGAGCCCGCCTTCCGGCTGTGGGCGCAGGTCGTCTCCCGGCCCTCCCCCGAGCAGGCCTTCGCCAACGCGGGCAAGCGGGACGCGGCCTACGACCTGGACCTGCCCACCGCCCAGGTGGTACGCCGGGACGGCGAGGAGCGCCCGGCCGCCGGCATCACCGTCACCGGGCTGTCCGACCAGCACACCTGGCTGCGCACGGACCCGGAGGCGGACGTCGAGGTGGGCGACTGGATCGGCTTCGGCCTGTCCCACCCGTGCACGTCCTTCGACAAGTGGCAGCTGATCCCGGTGACCGAGGCGGACGGCACGGTCGTGGACTACATCCGTACGTTCTTCTAGGAGGCCCGCGTGGAGGACCTGGTCATCCGGGACGCCGACGTCGTCGACGGCAGCGGGGCGGACGCGTACCGCGCCGATGTGGTGATCGACGCCGGCCGCATCGTCTCGATCGTCAAGGAGGCCGCCGCCGCGGGCTGCCAGCGCCCGCGCGCCGTGCGGGAGATCGACGCGGAGGGCCTGGTCCTCTCCCCCGGCTTCATCGACATGCACGCCCACTCCGACCTGGCCCTGCTGCGCGACCCCGACCACAGCGCGAAGGCCGCGCAGGGGGTCACGCTGGAGGTCCTCGGCCAGGACGGGCTGTCGTACGCCCCGGTGGACGACCGCACGCTGGAGGAGGTGCGGCGGGCGATCACCGGGTGGAACGGGTACGGCGACGACATCGACTTCGACTGGCGGTCGGTGGGCGGGTACCTGGACCGGCTGGACCGGGGCATCGCCGTGAACGCGGCCTATCTGATCCCGCAGGGCACGGTCCGGGCGCTCGTGGTCGGCTGGGAGGACCGCGCGGCCACCCCCGGGGAACTGGACCGGATGCGGCGGCTGGTCGCGGAGGGGCTGGAGCAGGGCGCGGTGGGCCTGTCGTCGGGGCTGACGTACACCCCGGGCATGTACGCGCGGGATGCCGAACTGACCGAGCTGTGCCGGGTGGTGGGTTCCTACGGCGGCTACTACTGCCCGCACCACCGCTCCTACGGCGCCGGCGCGCTGGAGGCGTACGCCGAGATGGTCGCCCTCGCCCGGGAGGCGGACTGCCCGCTGCACCTCGCGCACGCGACGATGAACTTCGGGGTGAACGAGGGCCGGGCGCCGGAGCTGCTGGCACTGCTGGACCGGGCCCTGGACGCGGGCGCGGACGTCACGCTGGACACCTATCCCTACACGCCCGGCTGCACCACGCTGGCCGCGCTGCTGCCGAGCTGGGCGAGCGAGGGCGGCCCCGAGGAGATCCTGGCCCGGCTCGGCGACCCGGCGACGGCCGCGCGGATCCGGCACGGCCTGGAGGTCACCGGCTCGGACGGCTGCCACGGCGTGCCGGTGGAGTGGGAGACGATCGAGGTCTCCGGGGTGAGCGACCCGGCCCTCGGGGAGTTCGTGGGCCGTACCGTCCGCGAGTCGGCGGACCTGCGCGGCGAGGCCCCCTGGGACACGGCCCGCCGGCTGCTGCTGCGGGACCGGCTCGGCACGACGATCCTCCAGCACGTCGGCCACGAGGAGAACGTCCGCGCGATCATGCGGCACCGGACGCACACCGGCGGCTCCGACGGCATCCTGCGGGGCAGCAAGCCGCATCCGCGGGCGTACGGCACGTTCCCGCGCTACCTCGGGGAGTACGTACGGGAGTTGGGCGTGCTGACGCTGGAGGAGTGCGTCGCCCACCTCACCTCCCGGCCGGCGGCACGGCTGCGGCTGCCGGACCGCGGGCTGGTGCGCGAGGGGTACCGCGCCGACCTGGTGCTGTTCGACCCCCGGACGGTCGCGCCGGGCGCCACCTTCGCCGAGCCGCGCCGGCTGCCGACCGGGATTCCGTACGTGCTGGTCGACGGCCGGTTCGTCATCGAGGACGGCCGGCGGACGGATGCCCTGCCGGGCCGGTCCGTCCGCCGTGCACCGCGGTGAACCGTGTCTACGGCTTGGGCAGGGTGCAACCGGCCGCGCTCAGGTTGAGCTTGTTGCCGGTGGTGAAGCAGGCGGGGATGTTGTACGTCTCCTGGGCGTAGTTGATGCCCTGGCGGACGGTGACGTTGCCGCTCGCGTCGACCTCGCACGGGTTGTTCACCGTGCACCGCTGGCCGTCCTC
Source organism: Streptomyces sp. NPDC038707 (assembly GCF_040636485.1). Classification (NCBI taxonomy): domain Bacteria; kingdom Bacillati; phylum Actinomycetota; class Actinomycetes; order Kitasatosporales; family Streptomycetaceae; genus Streptomyces; species Streptomyces sp. NPDC038707. The sequence continues at coordinate 53,401 of NZ_JBEZUP010000018.1, read as the reverse complement.
GTTGCCGGTGTTGTTGACGGCGACGACCTTGCCGGTGGTGGCGTCGATCACCGGGGAACCGGAGGTGCCGCCGATGGTGTCGCAGGCGGAGGTGTAGCGGACCGAGTCCTTGAAGGTCCAGTCGCCCTCTTTCAGCCGGTACACGAACCCGTCGATGTTGCAGCTGTATATGCGCTTCCAGTAGCCCGAGACCACCTTGATGGCGGTGCCGGCCACCGGGTGGGTGTCCTGCACGGTGAGCGGGCTGATGCCGTACGAGCTCCTGATCGCCGCGTACGTGGTGGTGGTGCGGTAGATCGTGACGTCCGTGTCGGTCATGGTCGAGTACACGACCTGGTTGGCGCGGAGGGTGGCGATCTTGGTGCCGGCGGAGTTCAGCAGGCCGAAGGTGCGGCTGGAGGACTGGCCGGTGATGACCTGGCCGGCGCCGGGCATCCCGGTCTCCAGGCAGTGCCCGTTGGTCAGCACGAGGGCCGGGTCGGTGTCGGCGGAGCCGGGGAAGCGGATGACGGAGCCGGAACAGTTGCTGAGCGAGACGGTCCCGGCGAAGTCGACGGCGAGGGCGGCCTTGGCGGGGTGCGGGGCGGTGGTGTGCGGGGCGGTGGTGTGCGGGGCGGCCAGCGCCGGGGTCGCGCCCAGACCGACGGTCGCCGCGGCGGCGAGCACGGCAAGGAGAGGCTTGTTCACGTGGGGGTCCCCTCTTACGACAGGAGCGACCGGAGGTCTTCCGGTCGCCCACACGGTTGTCATGCGCATTGTCGACAGTCCGGCGTGACGGCGACAAGAAGCGGCGACAGGTCATAGGGGTTTCCCTCGGCCGGGGGCCGGGGGGTTTGGCTCCGGGTGGGGCGCGGCGGTCCGGTCACTTCCGCCGGGGCTTGGTGACGACGGCGCCGAAGAGGGCGAGGCCCTTCACGACGACCCGCGGAGCGCTCGCCCCGGCCGTCCCGCCCAGCCCGCGCGCCTCACGTCCGCCGAACGCGCCGAACAGGCCGAAGCCCCTGACCTCGACGTCGATGCCGTCCGGCACGACGATCCCGATGCCGCCCCACAGGGCCACGGCCCGGATCACCGTCTCCGGGGCGGCGAAGCGGGCCTCCGTCAGATCGAGCCGGCCGCCGCCCCACATCGACCAGGCGGTGAACCGGGGCGGCACCACCCAGCCGCCGTCCCGCCGGAACCCGCCGAAGAGACCCAGCGCGAACCGGGACGTGGGCGCGTGGTCCACCACCCGCGCGTCCCCGGTCCCGGGCACGGGCAGCCCGCTGCCGGCCGCCAGCAGCTCGCCCCGCGTCCGGGCGGCGTAGATCCGGTCGAGCCGGCCGTCCAGTTCGTCCAGCGGCAGCCGGCCGTCCGCCACGGCCTCCCGCACCCGCTCGACGACCTGTTCCCGGTCCGCGTCGGAGACGAGCATGTCGTGACCGTGACCCGCCGGCCCGCCGAGATCGGTTCCGGACGTCTGTTCAGTCATGGGTTCACTGTCCCACGGCGGCCAACTGCCTTGCCAAGGGCTGCCGTTACCGGGCGCGCCGAGCCGGTCGAGGGTGCCGCCGGAGCGGTGGGCCTTCGCCGGCACCGGTGCCCCCGGCCGCAGGACCGGCGAGATTCTCTCCGTCCACGCCCACGGGTCACGAAGGCCCGGCCCCGGCACCGCCCACGCACACCACCCGGCCGCCGTGTCGACGCGGCCACTCCGACGTGTCGCGGCCTCGACCCCGGCCGCGACGACCGCCGTGACCGAATACCGGCGGGACCCGTCCGGCGCGCGCCGACGGAAGGACCGAGGAACCCGCCCCCTCCGGTCAGCGCGGCACCTCAGCGGGTCGTGGCCGTGCCCCAGCCGTCGTGACCGAACCGGGCGGCACCCTCTCCCCTCCCTCACGGAACGAACCCCGGCCCCGGATCAACGCGACCACCTCGACGGGTCGTGACCGTGGCCCCAGCCGTGGTGACCGTCGTGACCGGACGTCGGTGCGGTCGTGGGCGCGGGCGTGGGGACGGCGGGCCGGGGAGCGGGCCGGGTGGTGGCGGGCCGCGGGGCGGTGGACGGGCGGCTCGGGGTGGTGCTCGGGCGCGGGGCGGCGGCCGGACGGGCGGTCGTACTCGACGGCGTGACCACGGCGGCGCCGGCGGGGGTGGCCGGGGCCGGTGGCGGCGGGGCCGTGGTGGGCGCAGCCGTGCCGGCCGTGTCCTCACCCGGCGTGCCCTCACCCGCCGTGCCGTAGCGCGCCCCACCGGCACCGGCCGTGCCGTCGCTCTCCGTGCCGGCGCTGTCCGGCGCGGGGCCGTCGGCGATGCGGCCGCCGTCGGTGGGGCGGGATCCGTCCGGGGAACCCGGGCCGGTCAGCGCGGCGATCACCGCGACGGTGCCGGCCACCGCCGTGAGGGCACCGGCGGCGAACACGGCCCCGCGGCGTCCGCCCGCGCGCCGCCCCGTACGCCGGCGCCCGCCCCGACCCGCATCCGGCGCGGGCCGCAGGGGTTCCGGTGCGGGGCGTGCGGGCTCCTCGGCCACCGGCGGCAGCTCGCGCGTCGCGTCGTAGGTGTTCTGCCAGCCGTGCGCGGCGGCGGGATCGGCGTACTCCTCGTACGCGGGGGCCGGAGCCGGCAGCGGGTGGTACACGTTCGGCCGGATCCCGGGCGGGCCGCCCGCCCCCTGCCGGACGTGCGCCTCCGCTCCGTACCCCTGTTCCGTGGACATGTGAGCGGATTGTAGGGACGCAAGGGTCCCGGAAGACATCCGGCGGCGTTTTCCGGGCAACCTCGCGTCCCGGGTGGTGGAAAACACCGCCCATGAGGCAGGAGCGGGCCGTAAGCTCACGGACATGCAGGTGATCCAGTCGACCAAGCTCGCCAACGTCTGTTATGAGATCCGGGGCCCGGTTCTCGAAGAGGCCATGCGGCTGGAGGCGGCGGGCCACCGCATCCTCAAGCTCAACACCGGCAACCCGGCCGCCTTCGGCTTCGACTGCCCCCCGGAGATCCTGGAGGACATCCTCCGCAACGTCTCCACCGCGCACGGCTACGGCGACGCCAAGGGACTGCTCGCCGCCCGCCGCGCCGTCGTGATGCACAACCAGACCATCGGCATCGAGACGGACGTCGAGCACGTCTTCATCGGCAACGGCGTCTCCGAGCTGATCGTGATGGCGATGCAGGCCCTGCTGGACGACGGCGACGAGGTCCTCGTCCCGGCCCCGGACTACCCGCTGTGGACGGCGGCCGTCTCCCTGTCCGGTGGCACGGCGGTGCACTACCGCTGCGACGAGCAGTCCGACTGGATGCCCGACCTCGCCGACATCGAGCGCAAGGTCACCGACCGCACCAAGGCGATCGTCGTCATCAACCCGAACAACCCCACGGGCGCGGTGTACGACGAGGCGGTGCTCACGGGCCTCACGGACATCGCCCGCCGGCACAACCTGCTGGTCTGCTCGGACGAGATCTACGACAAGATCCTCTACGACGGCACCACGCACACCCCGACCGCCAAGGTCGCCCCCGATCTGCTCACCCTCACCTTCAACGGCATGTCGAAGGCGTACCGGGTGGCCGGCTACCGCGTCGGGTGGATGGCGGTCTCCGGCCCGCGCGCCCACGCCGACTCCTACATCGAGGGCCTGACGATCCTGGCGAACATGCGGCTGTGCGCCAACATGCCGGGCCAGCACGGGGTGGTCGCCGCGCTCAGCGGACGCCAGACGATCAATGACCTGGTGCTGCCGGGCGGGCGGCTGAAGGAGCAGATGGACGTCGCCTACGACCTGCTGACCCGGATCCCCGGCGTGAGCTGTGTGCGGCCCAAGGGCGCGCTGTACCTCTTCCCCCGGCTGGACCCCCAGGTCTTCAAGGTCAAGGACGACCGGCAGCTGGTGCTGGACCTGCTGCGGCAGGAGAAGATCATGGTCGTCCACGGCACGGGCTTCAACTGGCCGGAGCCGGATCACTTCCGGGTGGTGACCCTCCCGACGGTCGGCGATCTCCGGGACGCGGTCACCCGCATCGGCGCCTTCCTGGACGGATACGCCCAGCCGTAGCCGGCGGACCGCACTCCGTGACTCGACTCAACTTTAGACGAAATCCAAGCTAAGATGGCTTCCTGTCAGAGCACAGGAGGCCATCCCCCATGTACGAACCGATCCGCACCAAGTCGGTCCACACGATGGCCGGCACCCCCTCGGACTTCCCCCACCGGTCGCGCGAGGAGGAGCTGGACATCCAGCTCGCCGGACACCTCGCCGCGCTCCTCGCGGTCACCGACGAACTGCGCGCCCTGACCCCGTCCGCCGACCTGGACACCGCCGCGGAACGCCTCGCGGCCCAGGTGGCCCGGCTGCGCGGCGGGCGCGCTCCGCTGCGCGCGGCGCCGGCCGCGGCGGGCGACCCGGCCGCGCTGCACCGGCGGGCGCACACGCTCGCGGGCCGCGCCCTCGTGGTCGCCGCCTCCCGCGCGGACACCGCGGCGGCGATCCTCGCGGCCGAGCGGATGGACGCCCACGCCGCCGCCGAGGCGGACCCGGCCGGCCCGAAGGAACTCAGCTCCGCCCACTGACCCCGCCCAGGGTCCCCCGGTCGGCCCCGGTCCGCGCGCACCCGCAGCGACGCGCGGACCGGGCGCCATCCACCTCCCGCGCCCGCCGATTCCCTTGCCCGGGCGGGAGTTGCCCGCCACGGTCAGCAGTAGGCCGACTCCAGTTGCGGCAGCCGGGTGAGGCTCTGCGGAGGGCCGGCGGGCAGGTCCCGCCGGCGCACCTGCCGGCAGATGTCCCTCAGGGCCGTGATCCGGGGATCGTCGCGGTCCGCCGCGGGCCACACGACGCTCAGGGTGCAGTCCGGCAGATCGCGCACCGGCAGATAGCGCAGGTCCGGGCGGGGGTAGAGACGCGCCGCGGCGGCGGGCACGAACGCGATCGCCCGCCCGAAGGAGGCCATCGACAACAGGGACTCGAACCGCGTCACCTGATGGCTGGTGTAGCGGACCGGGGTGCCGTCCGGACGCGGGTCGGCGGCCCAGAAGTCCCGGCACTCCCGGGGCAGCCGCGACGCCAGGCTCACCACCGGATGGTCGGCCAGGTCGGCCAGGGTCACCGAGGAACGGGCGGCCAGCGGGTCCGAACCGGCGACGCACACCACGCGCGGTTCGGTGGCGAGCGGTTCGCCGTCCAGGCCCTCGGGCACCGGAAGGTAGGCGAACACCGCGTCGATCTCGCCCTTCTCCAGCAACGGGATCTGCTCGACCAGGTCGAGCACGTGGATCTCCGGGTCGAGGCAGGGATACAGCCCGGAGAGCGCGTCGAGGACGCCGCGGGTGACCTCCAGCGCGGCGACGTTCTCGCACACGCCCAGCCGCAGCCGGGTGGAGCCGAGCGCGGAGCGGGACGCCGCGTTGCGCAACTGGTCCGTCGCGTCGACGACGTTCTTGACCAGGGGCAGCAACGCCTGGCCCTCGGGGGTCAGTTCGACCCGGCGGCTGGTCCGGGTGAAGAAGCGCACGCCGAGCCGCTGTTCGAGGGAGCGGATCTGCTGGCTGAGCGCGGGCTGGGTGAGATAGAGCTTGCCGGCCGCGCGTTTGAAGTGCAGTTCCTCGGCCAGGGTCAGCAGAAGCCGTAGTTGATGAACGGTCGGATCCTCCATGCCCAGCATCTCCCCCCGGATTCATAAGCTTTTGTCTAACGCTGTTCACAGATGCTTAATGGATGAACCGTTGACCGGGTTGCCGCATAAATGGCAGCATGAATACTTACTCTAGCGCGAGGCGGGGAGCGAGCCAACCCGTTCCGGCCTGTTCGACCTGGAATTCCGGCCTCCGTGCGCAGGTGCCGTCACGTCGCGGTCCGCCCGCCCGGCACGGACCTGACGGAACCGGAAACCGGCCGACCGCCTTGGCCCCGTGGCCCGGTCCCAGCCCCCGGACGGCCGGACCGGCCCCGCCCCGGACCCCCGCCGGGCCCGGCCGGCGCCCAGATCACCGGCTCACTTCGCGGACCGGAGAAACGCGTCCGCGCATTTACCCCACCCGCACCTTTCGGCACAACCGACAGCCGGCGCGGAAATCGCCGGTGCTCAATGGCAGCCCGGCACCGGGCGAGGGAGGGTCCGTATGGTGATGGAGCCGGTCGCGACCGCCGGAAAAACACGAATTCCGGATGTGGTCGGCGCGGATTTGCTGGTGCCGTTGGTCGACGGGCGGCTGGTGTCCCCCGCCCAGCTCGATCACGCGGCGAGCGCGCCCTGCCTCACCGCCGTCCAGGAAGGGGTGAACGCCCTGCTGCCGTGGTACAGCAGCGTGCACCGCGGCTCCGGCTTCACCTCCCAGGTCACCACGGGCGCCTACGAACGGGCCCGGGCCGCGGTGCGCGGCTTCGTGGGCGCCGGGCCCGACGCCTGCGTGCTGTTCACCCGTCACACCACCGACGCGCTCAACCTGCTGGCGCGGGCGCTGCCGCCCGGCACCACCGTGTTCCGCTTCTCGGCCGACCACCATGCCGCCCTGCTGCCCTGGCGCGGGGCCGGGATCCGGCGGCTCGGCCTGCCCGCCGGGCCGGACGACGCGCTGCGCAGGCTCGGCTCGGCACTGGCCGGCGCGCCCGGGGGGCCGCGGCTGGTGGTGCTCACCGGCGTCTCCAACGTCACCGGCGAGGTGTGGCCGGTGGCCGAACTCGCCGAGGTGGCCCGCCGCCACGGCGCCCGGGTGGTGCTCGACGCCGCGCAACTGGCGCCGCACCGGCCCCTGGACGCGACCGCCCTGGGGGTGGACTGGGTCGCGCTGTCCGGCCACAAGCTGTACGCCCCGTTCGGCGCGGGGGCCCTGGTGGGAGCCGCCGACTGGCTGGCCGCCGCCGAGCCCTATCTGGCCGGGGGCGGCGCCACCGCGCGCGTGGCGCAGGAGGCCGGCCGGGAGGCGGTGACCTGGGCGGACCTGCCCCACCGGCACGAGGCGGGCTCGCCGAACGTGGTGGGCGCCCACGCCCTGGCCGTCGCCTGCGACACCCTGGCGGCGGACTGGGACGCGATCACCGGCCACGAGCGGGCGCTGGCCGGCCGGCTGCGGCGGGGCCTGGCCGCGATCCCCGGGGTGCGCCTGCTCGGGATGTGGGACCCGGAGCACCCGAGGATCGGCGTCGTGTCGTTCACCGTGGCGGATCGCACCGGCGCGCCCGCCGACCAGGAGCTGATCGCGACGGCGCTGGCGGCCGAGCACGGCATCGGCGTCCGGTACGGCGCGTTCTGCGCGCACCAGGCCGTGCACCACCTGGTGGGCGGCGCCGACGGGTCCGGCCGGGCGCTGCGGGCCAGCGTCGGGCTGGGCACCACCGCCGAGCACGTCGAGCGGTTCCTCGCGGCGCTGGCCGGCCTGGTGCGCGGCGGCCCGCGATGGAGCTACCGGCGCTCCGCCGAGGGCTGGGTACCGGACCCCGACCCCCGCCCGCGGCCGGAGTTCCTGCGCCGGACCCTGCCATAAACCTTCCTCTATCGCCCGGCGCTCGTATCTAATCGGTCGGCTATTGCGGGTGTGCTCGACGGTATGCAGACTTGAGCAGCGCCCCGGCGGAAGAATCCGAGCCGCTGCGCGGATGATCGGCGAAAGCATTTCCGGGAAGAACGGCCGGCGGCCCTGGGCCGGGCCCGTCTCATTCATGCCGCAACGCCCGTCGCAGGCGTTACCGACAACGAGTACGGAACATCGAACGGACCGGCACGGGCGCGGCACCGCCGTGCCGGAACCTTGCATCACTCGACGGGGGAGTCGAATTGAGTGCACGCTTGAGAGAAGACGAGTGTACGGTTTTGTCGGAGAAGATCGTCCAGCTGTTGTACCGCTCCCAGCGGAACTGGCTGGCATCGGCCGGGAAGACCGACGCGGAGGAATGCGTCTCCGCGCCCTGCCCGGCCTGCCTGGAGGAACACCGGGCCAAACTGCACTACTTCATCCACCGGGCGCAGCCGATACACCTGGTCCTGCCCGCGTTCCCGGCCAAGTCGCCCAACCGCACCAAGGTGCTGGGCGACCTGCCGGACCTGGGCGAGTACGTGGGGCTGTCCGCCCTCCAGTCGCTGTGCGACTACATCGGCCACTTCCACCGCTCGGGCGCGCGGATCACGATCTGCTCGGACGGTCATGTCTTCGGTGACGTGGTCGGCGTGGCCGACGACGTGGTGACCGGCTACCGGGCGAGCCTGGCGCGCATGATCGCCGGGGCCAGATGGCCGTCGCTGGAGCTGTACGGACTGGACGACGCGTTCGGCGGGACGGACTATCCGAGGCTGCGCGGTGTGCTCGAACTCGAATACGCCCCTCCGGTGGCCGATTTGAAGAAGAGCGTGCGGACCGATATCGGCACCCGGACCCTCTTCAACGGAATTCACCGGTTCATGTTCGAGGACGCCGTAGGGGTCAAGGGCGACACGGTCTCGCGGACGGCCCTGCGGAACGAGTCGAAGGAACTGGCGTACCGGACGATCAGCCGGAGCAATGCCTGGAGCCGGGTGGTGGCCGAGCGTTTCCCGCGGGCCATACGGCTGTCCATCCATCCGCAGTCGCCGCATTCCGGGAAGATCGGGGTCCGGTTGCTGCGGACCGAGGACGCGTGGCTGACACCGTGGCACGGAGTCGTCCTCGACGACGGCACAAAGCTTTCGCTGGTCAAGAAATGGGACGCGGAGAAAATCCACGCCTCCGTCGTCTGGCGCAACGGCCGCCCGAGTCATTTTGTCGACCCCCGGCCGGCCCTCACCTCCTAGGAAGGCGATCCCTTGACGAATTCGGTGCCACAGTCCGCCGCCGCGGACTACCCCTGCGGATCGACGGAGACCACCAAGCTGACGCACACCCCGTTGCGCCCGTTCGGCCGCATCGTGGAGGCGGCCGGCGGCGGCGCGCGGATCGAGGACCTCCCGGTCGAACGGCTGGTGCGCTGGACCGAGGAGTCCCGGGTCCTGGTGCTGCGCGGCTTCCAGCTGCTGACCGAGCGGGAGTTCGCCGACTACGCCCGGCGCTGGGGCGAGGTGCTGCGGTGGGACGGCCGGGAGGTGGTCGACCTGGTCGTGCAGGACAACCCGAAGAACTACCTGTTCGACAGCGGTGACGTGCCGTTCCACTGGGACGGCGCCTTCGCGGACGCGGATCCTCGGTACTTCTTCTTCCAGTGCCTGGACGTGACCCCGGGGGCCGGCGGGGAGACGGTGTTCTGCGACACCTCCCGGGTCTACCGGGACGCGGACGACGCCCTGCGCGAGCGCTGGAGCCGGATCAGCCTGACCTACGCGACCGACAAGGTCGTGCACTACGGCGGCCGGGTCACCGAGCGCCTGGTCACCCAGCACCCCGCCACCGGGCTGCCCGTGCTGCGCTTCGCCGAGCCGCTGGCACCGGAGACGTACAAGAACCCGGTGCACGTCACGGTGCACGGCGTCGACGAGCCGGAGGCCGGGGACTTCCTCGCCGCGCTGGCCGAGCGCGTGCACCGGCCGGAGTACTGCTACGCCCACGACTGGCAGGCCGGCGACATCCTCCTCGCGGACAACTTCTCGCTCATCCACGGCCGTACCGCGTTCACCGGGCCGACCAGGCGCCGTCTCCAGCGGGTCGAGGTCGTCTGACGGCCATGGCAGGGACAGCGACGAGTCCGTCAAGCAGCGACCGGCCGAGGAGCGGGGTATGAGAGTGGCACTGGCGTGGGACGCCGTCGGGCCGGCCGAGGGCGGGCGGGCCCTGCTCGGCCTCGCCCGGTCCGCGGGCGTGGACACGTTCCTCGTGTTCGACCACCTGATCAACGTGTTCCCGCGACAGGCCTGGGACGACGGGTTCGGCTATCTGGCCGCGGCCCTGCCGACGCCCGACCTGTCCCTCGAGTTCGCCACCGTGCTCGGCAACTTCGCCGCGCACGCCGGACCGGTACGGCTCGCGGTGGGCGTCACCGACCCGCACCGCAGACACCCGGCGGTCCTGGCGCAGACCGCGCTGACGCTGGCGCAGTTCACCGAACGCCCCCCGGTCATCGGCATCGGCGCCGGCGCGCAGGAGAACCTGCTGCCCTACGGCATCCGCCCCGAACGCCCGGTGGGCCGGGTCGAGGAGGCGCTGCGGATCCTGCGGATGTTCTTCGACTCCAAGGGGCCGTACGACTTCGACGGCGAGTTCTTCGCCCTGGACCAGGCGGTCATGGACCTGCGCGCACCCGACGGCGCCGTACCGGAGCTGTGGGTCGGCGGCAGCGGCCCGCGGATGACCCGGCTGGCCGGCCGCTACGGCGACGGCTGGCTGCCCTCCGGCCTGATGCGGCCGGCCGTCTACGCCCGCAGGCTCGCGGCGGTCCGCGCGGCGGCCGTCGCGGCGGGGCGGGACCCGGACCGGATCACGGCCGCCGGGGGCGTGCCGATCGTGGTCGCCGAGACCGACGAGGCGGCCCGGGAGCTGTGCCGGGCCACGGCCGTCCGCTGGCTGGCCCTGCACGAGGGCGCGGCCCGGTGGCGCGCGTACGGCGTCGCCCATCCCTTCGGGGAGGACTACCGCGGGCTGTCCCACCTGCTGCCGCACCGGCTGACGCGGGCCGAGGCCGAGCGGGCCCTGGCCGTCGTGCCCGACGCGCTCGTGGCGGACCTGGCGATCGTGGGCAGCCGGGCCACGGTGCTGGACCGGATCGGTGAACTCGCCGAGGCCGGTATGCGGCTGCCGGTGCTGATCCCGGTGTCGGCCCTGGCGTCCCCCGAGGCCGCCGGGTACACCCTGGAGAGCGTGGCCTGGCTGGCCGGCGAGCTGCGCTCGGACGCCTTCGCCCGGGGGGTGACGGCATGACCGGCATCGGTGTCGTCGGCGCCGGGATCTCCGGGCTCCAGCTGGCCCTGCGCCTCCAGCAGCTCGGCATTCCCGTGACGGTGTACTCGGAGCGGACCGCGGAGGAGCTCGGCGCGGCCCGGCCGCGGAACTTCCCGGCCCGGTTCGGACCGACCCAGGCGCGCGAGGAGACGCTCGGCGTGCACGCCTGGCGCTCCGACGACGCGCGGGTGCACAGCTGGTCGGTCACCCTGCACGGCGAGGACGGCGCCCTGGAGTTCGCCGCGGCCCTGACCCCGCCGTCGAGCGTGGTGGACTTCCGCCTCTATCTGCCGCACCTGCTCACCGAGTTCGCCCGGCGCGGCGGGCCCGTGCGGACCGGTCCCGCGCCGATGGACCGGCTCGCCCGCGAGCACGACCTGGTGGTGGTCGCGGTCGGCGACCGGTCCGTGCGCGAGCTGTTCCCGGTGGACGCCGCCCGTTCGCCGTACACCGCGCCCCAGCGGCTCCTGTGCAGCGGTTTCTACCAGGGCATCCACGAGGACGTGCCGCACCAGCTGGACATCCACTTCGTGCCCGGCGCCGGGGAGATCCTGCGGATCCCGTTCCTGTCCCGCCTCGGCCCGGCCCACGTGCTGGCGTTCGAGGCGGTACCGGGCGGCCCGCTGGAACCGCCCGCCCGGCTGGACGCCGACGCCGATCCGGCGGGCTTCCACCGCGAGGTGCTGCGGCTGCTGGCCGCGTACGCCCCGAGCCTGCGCGAGCGCGTCGACACCGCGTGCTTCGGCCTGATCGCGCCGGGCGAGCTGGCCCAGGGCGGCATCACCCCGGTGGTCCGGCGGGGCTGGGCTCGCCTGCCCGGCGGCACCTGCGCCCTGGCCGTCGGGGACGCCTGGATCACCAACGACCCGCTCACCGCCCAGGGCGCCAACCTGGGCTCGCACACCGCGTTCGCGCTGGCCGACCTCATCGCCTCGGCCGAGGGACCGCTCGACGCCGAGTTCTGCCGTGCCGCCTCGGCCCGGCTGTGGGAGCACGCGCGGCATGTCGTCGAGTGGTCCAACGCCTTCCTCGCGCCGCCCCGGCCGCACGTCCTGGACCTGCTCGGCCGCGCGGCCGGGGACAAGCGGATCGCGGACGCCTTCGTCAGCTCCTTCCACGACCCGGTGGCGATGTGGGCCGTGCTGTCCCGTCCCGAAGGCGTCGACGCCTTCGTCAGGGACTGCACCGGGGAGGGCCCGCGGCCCGCCGGGTGACGCACCACCGGACGCCGTACGCCCCAGCGGTACCGGCGACGGAACCGATTCCAGATGCGAGACCGATTCAGATGCGAGAGGGAAAATGCCCATCAGTATCCTGTCCCTGATGCTGTGCGTGTTCGGCATCACCACGGGCGAGTTCGTGGTGGCCGGCATCCTGCCGGACGTCGCGGACGGCCTCGACGTGTCCATTCCGGCAGCCGGTCTCCTCGTCACGGCGTACGCCATCGGCATGATCTTCGGCGGCCCGGTGGTGACGGCCCTCACCGCCCGGTACCCGCGCAAGGCGCTGCTCCTGGTGCTGCTGGTGATCGCCGTCGTCGGCAACCTGGCCTCCGCGCTCGCCCCGGTCTACGGCGTGGCGCTCGTGGCCCGTGTCGTCACGGCCCTGGTGACCTCGACGTTCTTCGCCAACGCGATCGTCATCGCCACGTCCGCCGTGCCGCCGGAGAAGGCGGCCTCCACCGTGTCCAAGCTGATCCTGGGCATGAACCTGGCGATGATCCTCGGCGCCCCGCTGGGCACCTTCATCGGCAACAGCTTCGGCTGGCGTGCCACGTTCGTCGCCATCGCCCTCGTGTGCGCGCTCGGCCTGCTGATGGTGGCGCGCTTCGTGCCCGCCGTCGCCAACGCCACGTCCACCTCGGCCTTCGGCGAACTGCGGGTGCTGCGCAACGCCCCCGTCCAACTGGCCATCCTGGTCACGGTCGTCGGCAACGCGGGCCAGCTCATCGTGTTCACGTACTTCGCGCCGCTGCTGACCGACGTCTCCGGGTTCGGCGACTCCGCGGTGCCCGTCCTGCTGCTGGTCTACGGCGTCGGGGCGACCGCGGGCAACCTCGCGGGCGGCTGGCTGTCCGACCGGGCGCTGATGCCGTCGCTCGTCGGCCTGCTGGCCACCCTGGCCGTGGCCCTGCTCGGGATGTGGGCGGTCGGCTCCAGCCTCGTGGGCTCCGCGGTCATGGTGTTCGTCATCGGTGCCCTGGCCTTCTCGATCGTCCCCGGCATGCAGGCGCGGGTCCTCGGGACCGCCTCGCAGGCACCCACGCTGGCGCTGGCGGTGAACTCCTCCGCCTACCAGCTCGCGGCGGCCCTCGCGTCCTGGCTGGGCGGCCGGATCATCGACGCCGACCTGGGCCTGCGCGGAATCTACCCGGTGGCCGCCGGCATCACCTTCCTCGGCATCCTGACCGCCCTGCTGGCCTGGCAGCGGGACCGTCGTACGGCGGTGGCCGCGGACCCGGACGCGGAGGTGTCGGTGGCGTGACGGACACCGGCCCGCCGGCATGGCCCTCCCCTCGCGAAGGAGCAGACGATGGCGCGTGAATCCGCTGTGATCACCGGTGCGCGGGCCGAGGCCCGGCTCGGCGATCCGGCCACGGTGTTCGTGGAGACCGGCAACAGCGCCGCCGCCCACCGCAGCGGGCACATCCCCGGTGCCGTGTGGATCGGCTGGGAGGAGTTCCAGGACGACCTGCGGCTGGGCGTCGTGGACCGCGCCGCGTTCGGGAAACTGCTGGGCGCGAAGGGCATCGGCGACGACGACACCGTCGTCCTCTACTCGGAGAACGCCAACCTGCTCGCGGCGGCGGCCTTCTGGTACCTGCGGCTCTACGGGCACCGGTCGGTACGGCTCCTGGACGGCGGCCGGGAGAAGTGGGAGCGCGACGGCCGACCGCTCACCTCCGCGGAGACGGTCCGCCCGGCCACCGCCTACCAGGCCGGGGAGGCCGACCGCGCCGTCCGGGCCACCCGGGACGACGTACTGGCCGCGATCGGCACCAAGAACCTCCTCGACGTCCGCACCCGGGACGAGTACGCGGGCCGGATCTTCGCCCCGGGCTTCGCCGGCGAGGCGTTCGCCCCGGGCAACAGCCCGCACGACGTCGCCCAGCGCGCCGGCCATGTGCCCGGCGCGGTCAACCTGGAGTGGGACCGGGCGCTCGCCGCAGACGGCACCTTCAAGCCCACGGAGGAACTGGAGCGCCTGTACGGGCGGCTGGATCCCGCGCGCGGTTCCATCACCTACTGCTGGGTGGGCGCGCGTTCGGCCCACACCTGGTTCGTCCTGAGCGAACTGCTCGGCTGGCCGGACGTGAGGAACTACGACGGCTCCTGGGGCGAGTACGGCTCGCTGGTGGGCGTCCCCGTCGAACGCGGCGACACGGCGCCCTGACCCGGCGCGTCCGCCGCCCTCGCACCCGCGCCCGCACCCGCACCCGCACCCGCACGAACCGACCGAACCGCCGCCGCGCCCGCACCGGGCGCGGCCCGACCGGGAAGAGGCCCGATGAGCTCCGACGTCCTCACCGCCATCGCCGCCCTGGCGCCGCAGCTGGCCGGTGCCGCCGCCCGCGCCGACGCCGAACGACGGCTGTCCGACGACACCGTGACGGCACTGCGGGAGACGGGTGTGTTCCGCACCGCGCTGCCCAAGCGGTACGGCGGCGGCGAGGCGTCGCTGCGCACCCACCTCCGGCTGGCGTCCGCCGTGGCCGCGCTCGACGGCGGCGCGGGCTGGCTGACCTCGCTGTGGAACGGCAACAGCTGGTGCGTGGCCCTGTTCCCGGAACAGGCGCAGGACGACGTGTGGGGAGAGACCCCCGACGCCCTGGTCAGCGGCGCGCTCAAGCCCAGCGGCCCGGTCCGCAGGGTGCCCGGCGGCTACCGGCTCAGCGGCGGCTGGAGCTATGCCTCCGGCATCTGGCACGCCTCCTGGGTGATCGCCTCCACCGTCCTGGAGGACGGCCCGGCGGCGCTCCTGGTGCCCCGCGCGGACTACCGGATAGTCGACGAGTGGCACATGGCCGGGATGCGGTCCACCGGCAGCAACCGCTATGTCATCGAGGACGCGTTCGTGCCCGACCACCGGGTACTGCGGCTCGGACCGCTGGTGGGCGGCGCGAACGTCACCTATGCCACCGCTCCCGCCTACCGCACGGCCATCGTGCCGACCCTCGTCCTGATGGTCGCCGGCCCGCAACTCGGCCTGGGCAGGGCCGCGTTGGACCACGTCATAGCCGCCTCCGCGGACAAGGGCATCGCCTTCACCGGCTTCGCCCGCCAGCGCGACTCCGTGGCCTTCCAGTTGCAGATCGCCGAGGCGGCCACCGCCCTGGACACCGCCGAGCTGCACGCCTACCGGGCCGCCGACGCCCTCGACCGGCACGCCGCCGAGGGCGTCTACCCCGCCGAGCTGCCGCGGGCCCGCTACCGCGCCGACGCCGCGGTGGCCGCGCGCCAGGTGAACCGGGCCCTGGACACCCTGCTGACCGCCCATGGCTCCAGCGGCCTCGCCGACGCGAGCCCGCTCCAGCGGATCTGGCGCGACGCGAGCGTGGCCGCCCGGCACGGCATGCTCATACCCCAGGTCAACCTGGAGGTCTACGGCGCCGCCCTGGTGGGCGCGGACAACACCGTGAGCCCGTTCGTATGACCCGACTTCCCCTCGCGGACCGCTACGACGACGGAGAGACGACACCGTGACCAAGACCCTCGGCCTGATCGGCAGCGGCATGATCGGCGGCACGCTGGCCCGCCTCGCGGTGGCCGCCGGCCTGGACGTCGTGCTGAGCAACTCGCGCGGCCCCGGATCCCTCTCCGGCCTGGTGGCCGAGCTCGGCGACCGGGCCCGCGCGGCGACCCCCGCCGAGGCCGCCCGGGCCGGTGACCTGGTGGTGGCCACCGTCCCGCTGCACGCCTACGACCGCCTGCCCGCGGCCGACCTGGCGGGCCGGACCGTGATCGACACGATGAACTACTACCCGGAGCGCGACGGCCGCATCGCCGCGCTGGACACGGGCGAGCTGACCTCCAGCACCCTGGTGCAGCGGCACCTGGCGGGCTCCCGGGTGGTCAAGGCGTGCAACAACATCTTCTACCTGAGCCTGCTCACCGCCGCCCGGCCCGCCGGCGCCCCCGACCGCAGTGCCCTGCCCGTGGCCGGCGACGACCCGGGCGCCAAGGAGGAGGCGGTCGCGCTGCTGGACGCCCTCGGCTACGACACCGTGGACATCGGCACCCTCGCCGACAGCTGGCGCAGCCAGCCCGGCACCCCGGTGTACGTACGGCCGTACTTCCCGGGACCGCCGCCCTGGGGGGCGAGCCCCGGGGAACTGCTCCGCTGGTTCCGCGAGACCCGGCAGCGCGGGGTCTCCCGGCGGCAGGTCGGCGAGCTGGTCGGTCTCGCCGTGCGGTCCCCGGCCGGGGAGCCGCTGCCGAGGACACCCAGGTTCCCGTGACCCTCCGAGCGCAAGGGAGCACCGGTGGCGGACTCAGGGGGAAGGACCGCGCCGGCTTCGTTCCGGCAGACGATGGCGAGGTTCGCCTCCGGCGTCGTCGTCCTCACCGTCGGCGAGCCACACGTCCACGCGATGACCGCGAACGCCTTCGGCTCGGTCTCGCTCGATCCACCGCTCGTGCACTGCTGTGTCGCGCACACCGCGGTGATGCACTCCAGCCTCACCAGGTCACGCGGGTTCGGGGTGTCGATCCTGGGCGCGGGCCAGGAGACGCTCGCGCGCCGTTTCGCCGACAAGGCCCGGCCGCTGGGCTGGGCCCAGTTCGACGGCGTCGGCTGGCGCCCCGGCCCGCTGACCGGCGCGCCGCTGCTGACCGGCGCGCTCGCCTGGCTGGAGTGCGAGCCGGCCGGCAGCCATGTCGCGGGCGACCACTCCCTGTTCCTCGGCGAGGTGCTCTCCGCCACCACCGGGGACGGGGACGCGGCCCTGCTGTTCTACGCGGGCCGCTTCCAGCGGACCGGAAGGTGAGACAACGGGGGTGTGACAAGGGGGGTGTGACAACGGGGTGTGTGACAACGCCCCGCACGCCGTTGTGCGGGGCGGGTCGGTCACCGCGGCCGGTCGTGACGATCGCTGGTCAGGGCACATCCGGACCGGCCGCGGAGTCTTTCGGGTACGGGCCTCAGCCCAGGCGCTCCAGCAGCGCGTGGTACTGGTCCCACAGCTCCTTCGGGGTGTGGTCGCCGAAGGTGTTCAGGTGCTCGGGGACCAGGGCGGCCTCCTCGCGCCAGACGTCCTTGTCCACGGTGAGCAGGAAGTCCAGGTCGGCCTCGGGCAGTTCGAGCCCGTCGGTGTCCAGCGCCCCCTTGGCCGGCAGGATGCCGATCGGGGTCTCGACGCCCTCGGCCCTGCCCTCCAGCCGCTCCACGATCCACTTCAGGACGCGGGAGTTCTCGCCGAAGCCCGGCCATACGAACCTGCCCGCGTCGTCCTTGCGGAACCAGTTGACGTAGTAGATCCTCGGCAGCCTGGACTGGTCCCTGTCCTTGGCCACGTCGATCCAGTGGGCCATGTAGTCACCCATGTTGTAGCCGCAGAACGGGAGCATGGCGAACGGGTCGCGGCGCAGCTCGCCGACCTTGCCCTCGGCCGCGGCGGTCTTCTCGGAGGCCACGTTGGCGCCGAGGAAGACGCCGTGGTTCCAGTCGAAGGACTCCGTCACCAGCGGTACGGCGGTGGCGCGGCGGCCGCCGAACAGGATCGCCGAGATCGGCACGCCCTTGGGGTCCTCCCACTCGGGCGCGATGATCGGGCACTGCGAGGCCGGGACGGTGAAGCGGGCGTTGGGGTGGGCGGCCGGGGTCCCGGACTCCGGCGTCCAGTCGTTGCCCTTCCAGTCGGTCAGGTGGGCCGGGGGCTCCTCGGTCATGCCCTCCCACCACACGTCGCCGTCGTCGGTGAGGGCGACGTTGGTGAAGACCGCGTTGCCCCACAGGGTCTTCATGGCGTTGGCGTTGGTGTGCTCGCCGGTGCCGGGCGCGACGCCGAAGAAGCCCGCCTCGGGGTTGATCGCGTACAGGCGGCCGTCCTCGCCGAACCGCATCCAGGCGATGTCGTCGCCGACGGTCTCCACCGTCCAGCCGGAGATGGTGGGCTCCAGCATGGCGAGGTTGGTCTTGCCGCAGGCGGAGGGGAAGGCGGCGGCGACGTACTTGGCCTCGCCCTGCGGCGGGGTGAGCTTCAGGATCAGCATGTGCTCGGCCAGCCAGCCCTCGTCACGCGCCATGACCGAGGCGATGCGCAGCGCGTAGCACTTCTTGCCGAGCAGGGCGTTGCCGCCGTAACCGGAGCCGTAGGACCAGATCTCGCGGGTCTCGGGGAAGTGCGAGATGTACTTGGTCCGGTTGCACGGCCAGGGGACGTCCTCCTGGCCCGGCTCCAGCGGGGCGCCCAGGGTGTGGACGGCCTTGACGAAGAAGCCGTCGTCGCCCAGCTCGTCCAGGACGGCCTGGCCCATGCGCGTCATGGTGCGCATGGAGACGGCCACGTACGCGGAGTCGGTGATCTCCACGCCCAGCGCGGACAGCGGGGAGCCGAGCGGGCCCATGCAGAACGGCACGACGTACATCGTGCGGCCCCGCATCGAGCCGCGGAACAGGCCCTCATCGCCGGTGAAGATCTCCCGCATCTCGGCGGGCGCCTTCCAGTGGTTGGTCGGGCCCGCGTCCTCCTCCTTCTCGGAGCAGATGAAGGTGCGGTCCTCGACGCGCGCGACGTCGGTCGGGTCCGAGGCGGCGTAGTAGGAGTGCGGGCGCTTGACCGGGTCCAGCCTCTTGAACGTTCCCCTGTCGACCAGTTCCTCGCACAGCCGCTCGTACTCGGCCTCGGAGCCGTCGCACCAGACCACGCTGTCCGGCTGCGTCAGTTCGGCGATCTCGTTGACCCACGAGATCAGTTCCCGGTGATGGGTGGGGACGACGGTGGGAGCCGCGTTGTCGCGCGCCACGATTGCTCCTAATTGAGGGTTTTTGGGTGTTTTCGCCCCGTGGGGGCCGCGACCCGGATGCTTCGTAGCCCGCTCATCCGGTGCCGACCGCACTCATTTGATCATCCGAGTCTAATGCCCATCTGTCCAGAGGGCATCACAAGTGAGCGGCGTGAGGAATCCCACGATGTCCAGGCTGTTTTGCGTCCACGTTGGGTTCAGCTGAAGAATTTTTTGCCCGGCACCTTCCGGTGGCGCGGATGCATACGCATTGACGTTTGATTTACGGAGGCGTCGGTACCATGCCCCGCATGACTGCGTCCGTCCCCGACGCGCCCACGGACACGCCGGCCGCCGGCCGCGGTCCCGTCGCGCTTTCCCTACCGCATCCGGTCAAGCCACGGCTCCGGGGCTGGCTGCACCTCGGCATGTTCCCGGCCGTACTCATCGCGGGCCTCGTGCTCACCGCCCTCGCCGACTCGACCAGAGGCCGCATCGCCTGCGGCATCTACGTCCTGACGGCGTGTCTGCTCTTCGGCGTCAGCGCGCTGTACCACCGGGGCAACTGGAGCCCCCGCATGGACGGCGTGCTGCGCCGCCTCGATCACGCCAACATCTTCCTGATCATCGCGGGCACCTACACCCCGCTGACCCTGCTGCTCCTGCCCGACGGAAAGGGCCGCTGGCTGCTGTGGGGCATATGGGGCGCCGCCGCGGCCGGCATCGTCTTCCGCGTGTTCTGGGTCGGTGCCCCTCGCTGGCTGTACACGCCCTGCTACATCGCGATGGGCTGGGCGGCCGTGTTCTTCCTGCCCGACTTCCTGCGCGCCGGCGGCATCGCCGTCCTGGTCCTGGTGGTCGTCGGCGGCCTGCTGTACAGCGCCGGCGGCGTGATCTACGGCATCAAGCGCCCGAACCCGTCACCGCGCTGGTTCGGCTTCCACGAGGTCTTCCACTCCCTCACCCTCGCCGCGTTCGTCGTGCACTACGTCGGCATCTCGCTGGTCGCCTACCAGCACGCGTAACCCGCCCCCGGAGGAAAAACGCCGTGGTCCGCGCGGGGTCCCGTGCGATGCTGGGCGGGTGAACGGTACGGAGATCCACGTCGAAGTCGACCCCGCGCTGCACCTGTTCGTGCCGGCCGCCCGCCGGCACGGGGCCACGGCGCTGGCCACCGACGGCGTCTCGACGCTCGGCCATGTCGTCGAGTCCATCGGCATCCCGCTCACCGAGGTCGGCACCCTGGTCGTGGACGGCCGCCCGGTCCCGCCCGGGCACGTCCCGGGCGCGGCCGAGCGGGTCGTCGTCCGGCCGGTGGAGCGCCCCCAGCGGGTGCCCGGCGCGCCACTGCGCTTCCTCCTCGACGTCCACCTCGGCACCCTCGCCCGCCGGCTGCGCCTGCTCGGCGTGGACACGGCGTACGAGTCGACGGACATCGGCGACCCGGCGCTCGCCGCCCGGTCGGCGGCCGAGAAGCGGGTGATGCTCAGCCGCGACCGGGGCCTGCTGCGCCGCCGGGAGCTGTGGGCGGGCGCGTTCGTCTACAGCACCCGCCCCGACGACCAGCTGGACGACGTCCTCGACCGCTTCGCCCCCGAGCTGCGCCCCTGGACCCGCTGCACCGCGTGCAACGGCCTGCTCCGGGACGCCGCCAAGGAGGAGGTCGCCGACCAGCTCGAGGGCGGCACCCGGCGCACGTACGACACGTTCGCCCGGTGCGCGGACTGCGGTCGCGCGTACTGGAAGGGCGCGCACCACGATCAGCTGGAGGCCATCGTGGAGCACGCCCTGAACCGCCGCGGCGCGGCCCGGCGCTGACGCCCGTTCAGCCGGCGGGCCTCAGGCCAGCCTCGCGCGCAGTGCCTCCGGGTCCGTCACCGGCAGGTCGCAGACGAAGCCCCGGCACACGTACGCGGCCGGCGCGCCGTCGATGAGGGTGCGGCCGGCCAGCAGCGGGAACTCCCCGCCCTCCGGAGTGCCGCAGGCGACGACGGCGCCCGGGGCGGCGGCCAGCAGGGCCGTACGGTGCAGGGCGGCCGTCCGCTCGTCGTCCGGGCCGGGGCCCACGACGGCCACCTCGCGCGGCCCGTCGAGCAGTGCCTCGGCGACGGCCAGCCCCCATCCGATGAACCGCGGCACCCGCGGGCCGAGGGTCTTCACGACCCCGAGCGCCCGCTCGGCGGCCACCCGGTGGGCCTCGGAACCGGTGTGGGCGGCGTAGCCCAGCAGCGCGCCGGCCGCGGCGGTCCAGCCGGAGGGGGCCGCGTTGTCGGTGGGGTCCTGGGGCCGGCGGATCAGCCGCTCGGCGTCGGACGCGGTGTCGTACAGGGCGCCGGTCTCCGGGTCGGCGAACCGCGTCAGGACCTGGTCGAGCAGCAGTCCGGCGAAGTCCAGCCAGACGCCCTCGCCGGTGACCGAGGCCAGCGCGAGGAAGCCCTCGGCCACATCGCCGTAGTCCTCCAGCACCCCCGCGTTGGGGCCGACCCGGCCGTCCTTGCTGGTGCGGGCGAGCCGGGCGTGCTCGTCCAGGTGGACGCGGACGAGCAGGTCGGCGGCGCCGAGCGCGGCCTCGACGAGGTCGGGCCGGCCGAAGTAGGCGCCGGTCTCGGCGAGCGCGGCGACGGCGAGCCCGTTCCAGGCGGCGACGACCTTGTCGTCCCGGCCGGGGGCGGGCCGCCGGGCTCGGGCGTCGAACAGCCTGCGCCGCACGGACGCGATCCGCTCCGCGTC
The DNA here is from genome assembly GCF_040636485.1 of Streptomyces sp. NPDC038707. Taxonomy (NCBI): domain Bacteria; kingdom Bacillati; phylum Actinomycetota; class Actinomycetes; order Kitasatosporales; family Streptomycetaceae; genus Streptomyces; species Streptomyces sp. NPDC038707. The sequence goes on along the minus strand of NZ_JBEZUP010000018.1, from coordinate 31,912 downwards.
GTGCACGCCTTCCGCCTGCGGCAGTTGCAGCACCGACTGCCCGTGCTCGAAGGTGCCCTCCTCGGTCACGCCGAAGTACTGGGCCGCGAGTCCGGCGTCGTCGCCGAGGACGTCGCGCAGCTGCGCGGGCGTCCACACGTAGTACGCGCCCTCCACGTGCCGTCCGGTGCCGTCGTCGCTGTCGGCGTCGAGGGCGGAGGCGAACCCGCCCTCGGGCGTGCGCAGTTCGCGGACCAGGAAGTCGGCGGTCTCCAGCGCCACCCGCCGGGCGAGGTCCGAGCCGGTGGCCCGCCACAGATGCGCGTACACCCGGCACAGAAGGGCGTTGTCGTACAACATCTTCTCGAAATGGGGCACCGTCCAGTCCCGGTCGACGGAGTACCGGGCGAACCCGCCGCCGAGCTGGTCGTAGATCCCGCCCCGGGCCATCCGCTCGCAGGTGTCCACGGCCATCTGCAGCGCGCCCTCGGCGCCCGTGCGGGCGTGGTGGCGCAGCAGGAACTCCAGCACCATGGACGGCGGGAACTTGGGCGCGCCGCCGAATCCGCCGCGCTGCGGGTCGTACTCGCGGGTGAGGCCCAGCAGGGCCTGGGCGAGTTCCTGCTCGCCGGGCGCCTCGGCGGCCTGCCGGACGATCTCCCGCTGGGCGAGATCGCGGACGATCTTCCCGGCGACCTCGGCGACCTCGTCGTGCCGGGTCGTCCAGGCCTGCTGGACGCCCTCCAGCACCTGCCGGAAGGAGGGCATGCCGTGGCGCGGGGCGGGCGGGTAGTACGTGCCGAAGTAGAAGGGTTCGGCGTCCGGGGTGAGGAAGACGGTCATGGGCCATCCGCCGTGCCCGGTGGCCGCCTGCACGGCCTCCATGTACACCGCGTCCACGTCCGGCCGCTCCTCGCGGTCGACCTTGACGCTGACGAAGTGCTCGTTGAGATAGTCGGCGGTGGCCTGGTCCTCGAAGGACTCGTGGGCCATGACGTGGCACCAGTGACAGCTGCTGTACCCGACGCTCAGCAGGACGGGTCTGTTCGTCCTGCGGGCCTCGGCGAAGGCCTCGGCCGACCACGGCCACCAGTCGACGGGGTTGTCGGCGTGCTGGAGCAGATACGGGGACGTCTCATGGGCCAGTCGGTTCACCGTTCCACTCTCCCACGGGCTCCGGCGGCGCGTAGGGCTACGGCCCACCGGCGCGGTGCGGGGCCGCCTTGCCCGCGGCGGCCGGGCCGGGGCCGGGCACGGCTGCGGCCCGCCACGCCCGTGCGGTGACGGGGGTGGCGGTACCGGCGGGGTGGTGAGCCCCGGGCGGTCCTACCGGGCCGGGGAGCCCGCCTGCTCGCCGGCCGGTTCCGCCCCGGCGTCCGGGGTCTCCTTGAAGTCGACCTTCTGCATGTGCTTGCTCATCGACTTCATCAGGCCCCAGACGGCCAGGGCCATCACCGCGAACACGATGAAGCCGAGGACACCGGGGGTGACCTTGTTCTGGTCCACCTCCTTGGCGAGGGGGACCAGGTGCGTCATTGCGAGGCTCACGCTTGCGCTCATGTCAGGCATTGTCCCGGATGCCCGCGAAGAGGTCTTCCTCGGGGAGGGAGGTATCGACCAGGGACTTCGCGAGCTCGTACTCCTCGGTGGGCCAGACCTCCTTCTGGAGCTCCAGCGGCACCTTGAACCAGCCGCCGTCCGGGTCGATCTGCGTGGCGTGGGCGATCAGCGCCTTGTCGCGGATCTCGAAGAAGTCCGCGCAGGGAACGTGCGTGGTCAGCGTCCGCTCGGTGCGCGAGATCTCGTCCCAGCGCTTGAGCCAGTCCCCGTAGGGCGACTCCAGGCCGCGGTCGAGCATGGCCCGGTGCAGGGCCTCGGTGCGGGGGCGGTTGAAGCCCTGGTTGTAGTAGAGCTTCAGCGGCTGGAAGGCGGGCCCGTACTCGTCCTCGGGGTACTTGCGGGTGTCCGCCGCGCCCTCGAACGCCACCATGGAGATCTTGTGGGTCATGATGTGGTCGGGGTGCGGGTAGCCGCCGTTCTCGTCGTAGGTGGTGATCACCTGCGGGCGGAAGGAACGGATCTTCCGCACCAGCTCACCGGCCGCCTTGTCGACGTCCTCCAGGGCGAAGCAGCCCTCGGGCAGCGGCGGCAGCGGGTCGCCCTCGGGCAGCCCGGAGTCCACGAAGCCCAGCCACTCCTGCTTGACGCCGAGGATCTCGCGGGCCTCGTCCATCTCCTTCTTGCGCACCTCGTGGATGTGCTCCTCGATGTACGCGTCGCCCTGCAGCTTGGGATTGAGGATGGACCCGCGCTCTCCGCCGGTGCAGGTCACCACCAGCACGTCCACCCCCTCGGACACGTACTTCGCCATGGTGGCCGCGCCCTTGCTCGACTCGTCGTCGGGGTGCGCGTGAACGGCCATCAGTCGCAACTGGTCAGTCAAGACTCAATCCTCGGTAACTCGGCGCCCCCGTGGCTCCGGGCGCAGTCGGCGGCTTCTATAGTGACTCACTCGGGGGGCGAATAATTCCGCGGAGAGGACGATCATGAGTACCGCGAGCACGCGGCTGCCCGAGGGTCGCTACGGCCGTTCCTCGGACGAGCGCGCCGACCGCAAGCTCAGGATCGCCGCCTCGGTGCTGGGCGCGGCCCTGCTCGCCCTGGTCGGCTACTTCGCCTACCACTATGTGGCGCAGAACGAGATCAGCGCCCAGGTCATCACCTTCCAGGCCTCCGACGACGCGGTCAAGGTCCATCTGGAGGTGCACAAGGACGCCGGCGCCTCCGGCTACTGCACCGTGCGCTCCCAGTCGGGCGACGGCGCCGAGGTGGGCCGGGCCGACTACCGGTTCTCCGGGCCGGACACGCGCATCGACAAGGTCGTCACGCTCCGTACGACCGCCCGGGGGACGACGGCCGAACTGCTCGGCTGCCACGCCGACTGACGGCCAGGCCGCGGACACTCCCCGGCTTCACCCGGAATACGTAAGCCCTGACCTGCGTTGATGAGATTTACACGGCTTATGTCCTCCCCCTTTCGCCCATGAATTGTTAGGCTCGTGGTTTCGCCCATCCATGAGGGAACATTCTTCTGGGTAGGGCGATGCTTTGTATCCCCAGTACCGACGAGGAGCACCCTGTGACCCAGACCAGCGAGAACGTCACCTGGCTGACCCAGGAGGCGTACAACAAGCTCAAGGACGAGCTTGAGCACCTTACTGGTCCTGCGCGCACGGAGATCGCCGCCAAGATCGCGGCTGCGCGTGAGGAGGGCGACCTGCGCGAGAACGGCGGGTACCACGCGGCCAAGGAGGAGCAGGGCAAGCAGGAACTGCGCGTGCGCCAGCTGACCCAGCTCCTCGAGAACGCCAAGGTCGGCGAGGCGCCGGCCGCGGACGGCGCCGTCGCCCCGGGCATGGTCGTCACGATCGCCTTCGACGGTGACGAGGACGACACGCTGACGTTCCTGCTCGCCTCCCGCGAGTACGCGAGCGCCGAGATCGAGACCTACTCCCCGCAGTCCCCGCTGGGCGCGGGCGTCATCGGCCACAAGGTCGGCGAGGACGCGGAGTACGAGCTGCCGAACGGCAAGAAGGCCTCCGTGCGGATCCTGAAGGCCGAGCCCTACACGAGCTGATCCGGGTTCCTGGTTCGCTTCCGGCCCCCGGCCGCCCCCCTCGGGGCGGCCGGGGGCCTTTGTCATGTGCGGAACCGGGGGCGCGAGGACCCTGTCCTCCCTCGCGCCGCTGGTCAGGCGGTCGCGGAGCGGTACTTGCGCACCGCGAGGGTACGGAAGACGACGATGATCAGGACCGAGTAGAGCAGCGAGGCCCACACCGGGTGCTGCATCGGCCAGGCGCCCGAGGCGGACTGTCCGGGGTTGGCGAAGAGCACACGGGCCGCCTGGACGGTGGCGCTGAACGGGTTCCACTCGGCTATGTGGCGCAGCCAGGGCGTCATGTTGGCGGTGTCCACGAACGCGTTGGAGATGAAGGTGACCGGGAAGAGCCAGACGAGCCCGCCGGAGGTGGCCGCCTCGGGGGTGCGCACGGTCAGCCCGATCAGCGCGCCGATCCAGGTGAACGCGTACCCGAGCAGGAGCAGCAGCCCGAAGGCGGCGAGGACACGGCCGGCGTTCGTGTCGCCGTAGGAGCCGGTCCGCCAGCCGACCAGGAGCGCGACGACCGCGAGGACCAGCAGGGTGAGTGCCGTCTGCACCAGGTCGGCGAGGGTGCGGCCGGTCAGCACCGCGCCGCGCGCCATGGGCAGGGAGCGGAAGCGGTCGATGAGCCCCTTGTGCATGTCGTCGGCGATGCCGGCACCGGAGCCCGCGGTGGCGAAGGTGACGGTCTGCGCGAAGATGCCGGCCATCAGGGAGTTCTTGTAGTCGAGGGCACTGGTGCTGGCGCCGATCTTCATGGAGCCGCCGAACACATAGGTGAACAGCACCACGAACATGATCGGCTGAATCAGTCCGAAAATTAACATTTCCGGGATCCTGGACATGCGGATCAAGTTGCGTCGGGCAACGATCAGCGAGTCCCGTACGGACCGGCCGACGGCGTTGCCGGGTGCGGCGGCGGGCGCGGCCTCGGTGACGGCGCTCATTTCACGGCCTCCTTGCCGTTCCGTTCGTTCTCGTCGTTCGGTTCGTTCTCGTCGTTCGGTTCGGTCCGCTGGTCCCGGTCGGGGGCGTCGGCCGCGTGTCCCGTCAGGGACAGGAAGACGTCGTCGAGGGTGGGGCGGCGCAGTCCGATGTCGTCTATCTCGATGCCCCGGGTGTCCAGCTCGCGGATGATCTCGGCGAGCAGCTTGGCGCCGCCGGTGACGGGCACCGTGAGCCGCCGGGTGTGCTCCTCGACCGTCGTCTCGCCCTTGCCGAAGCCGCGCAGCACCTCCGCCGCGGTGGCCATGCGGCCCCGGTCCTGCACCACGACCTCGACGCGCTCGCCGCCGGTGCGGGCCTTGAGCTGGTCGGAGGTGCCCTGGGCGATGACCCGGCCGTGGTCGACCACCGCGATGTCATGGGCCAGGTGGTCGGCCTCCTCCAGATACTGCGTGGTGAGCAGCAGCGTCGTCCCCCCGGAGACGAGTTGCTTGATGACCTCCCACAGCTGCTGGCGGTTGCGCGGGTCGAGGCCCGTCGTCGGTTCGTCCATGAACATCACCGGCGGGGAGACCACGAGGGCGGCGGCGAGGTCCAGCCGTCGGCGCATGCCTCCGGAGTAGGTCTTGGCGGGGCGGTCGGCGGCATCCGCGAGGTGGAACTGCTCCAGCAGCTCCGCCGCGCGGGCCTTGGCCGCCTTCGCCCTCATCTGGTACAGCTGCCCGACCATCTGCAGGTTCTCCCGGCCGGTCAGATACTCGTCGACCGCGGCGAACTGGCCGGACAGGCCGATGGAGCGGCGCACGGCGTCGGGGTGGCGCAGGACGTCCACGCCCGCGACGACCGCCTTGCCGCGGTCGGGGCGCAGCAGGGTCGTCAGGCAGCGGACCGTCGTCGTCTTGCCGGCGCCGTTCGGCCCGAGCAGGCCGAGGACCGTGCCCTCCGGCACGTCCAGGTCGACGCCGTCCAGTGCCCTTACGTCACCGAAGGTTTTCACCAGGCCTTCGGCATAGATGGCCCCTGGCATGTCTGTCTCCACGTCGTCGGGGATTTTCGTGACGGACTCTTCGCAAAAGCTAGGTGTGTCCGCCCGGCAGCGCCCCCCTTTTGCACCGGCGCGCACAGCTCCGGCACCGATGCGGGCAGGCAGCCCGGCGACCACACGAGAAATGTAACGCGATGTATCGCGTCTCTCAAGGGACCTCACCCGAAAGGGTGGTTGGCGGTCACAGGGTCAGGCGATGACGGTGTAACCGGCGTCCCGCAGGGCCCGGCCGACCTCCGTGCAGTGCGCCGGCCCCTTGGTCTCCAGGTGCAGCTCCACCTCCGCCTCGGCGAGACCGAGGCGCGGGTCGGTGCGGACGTGGCTCACGTCGAGCACATTGGCGTCGGCCGCCGACAGCACCCCGAGGAGCGTGGCGAGCGCGCCCGGGCGGTCCGTCAGCCGCAGCCGTACCGCCAGGTAGCGGCCCTGAGCGGCCATGCCGTGCCGCAGCACGCGTTGCATCAGCACCGGATCGACGTTGCCGCCGGAGAGCACCGCGACGACCGGTCCCCGGAAAGTGTCCGGCGCGGCCAGCAGCGCGGCGACCGGGCTGGCCCCGGCCGGCTCCACGACCAGCTTGGCCCGCTCCAGGCAGAGCAGCAGCGCCGCCGACAACTGGTCCTCGCTGACCGTGCGCACCTCGTCGACCAGCTCGCCGACGATCCCGAACGGCACCGCGCCGGGCCGCCCCACCCGGATGCCGTCGGCCATCGTCACCGGGTTCCGCAGCGACACCGGGTGCCCGGCCGCCAGCGAGGGCGGGTAGCAGGCGGCGCCCTCCGCCTGCACGCCGACGATCCGCACGTCCGGCCGCAGCGCCTTCACCGCGACCGCGATCCCGGCCGCGAGTCCGCCGCCGCCCATGCCGACGACGATCGTGCCCGCCTCCGGGCACTGCTCCAGGATCTCCAGGCCGACCGTGCCCTGGCCGGCGATCACGTCCGGGTGGTCGAAGGGGTGGATGAACACCGCGCCGGTCCGGGCCGCGTACTCCTCGGCGGCGGCCAGCGTCTCGTCCACCACCTGGCCGTGCAGGCGCACCTCGGCGCCGTACTCCCGGGTCGCGCTGACCTTCGGCAGCGGCGCGCCCTCGGGCATGAACACCGTGGCGTGCACGCCCAGCAGCGAGGAGGCCAGCGCCACGCCCTGCGCGTGGTTGCCGGCGCTCGCGGCCACCACGCCGGCGGCCCGCTCCTCCGGCAGCAGCCCGGCGATCCGTACGTAGGCGCCGCGCAGCTTGAACGAACCGGTCCGCTGGAGGTTCTCGCACTTCAGGTGGACCGGCGCGCCGACCAGCCGGGACAGGTGCCGGCTGCCCTCCAGCGCGGTCACCCGGGCCACGCCCGACAGCATCTTCCGGGCGCCGCGGACGTCGTCGAGGGTGACGGAACGCAAGGTGCCGGCCGTGCGGTAGCTCATATCACCAGCATCGCAGTTCACGTTTGCGCACGACGGGTGTGACCAAGCTGCGAGACCGGTTCGCACAGCGCCGGTACGGCCCGGCCCCGGGCCGCGTACCCTGTCCCCCAACCCAGCAGCCCTCATGAAGTGAGCCTCCGGCCATGCCCACAACACCAGGAATGTCGATGGACATGACGACCGTCGGTGACACCGGTCTTCTCGACACCCTTCAGCACGAGGTGGCGGTGTTCGCCCGCCGTGCCGAGCAGACACGGCTCGGCGGCGTAGGCCAGGTGCGCAACTCCATGGACCGTGCCGCGTATCTGCTGCTCAACCGCCTCGACAAGGAAGGCCCGATGGGGGTCAAGGCGCTCGCGGCGAGCATGGGCATCGATTCCTCCACGGTCACCCGGCAGGTGGCACCCCTGGTCGACACCGGCCTGGTCAAGCGCACCTCGCACCCGGAGGACGGGCGGGCGGTGGTGCTCCAGCTGTCGCCGCGCGGCGCCGCCCGGCTGGAGGAGGTGCGCTCGTCGAGGCGTCAGCTCATGGCCGAGCTGACACACGACTGGGCCCCGGAGGAGCGCGAGCAGTTCTGCACGCTCCTGACCCGCTTCAACCACGCGCTCTCCGCGCGGATGACGGTGCAGGGCGTTCCGGCCGCGGAGCAGCGTCCGGCCTCCTGAGCCGCCGGCGGGGTCCCGCATCTTGACCCCGGGCCGCCCCTGGCTTGATATGGGACCGGGTCCGCACGAGGACCCCGTCGGGGGGAGGCGCGGTGCAGGATCGGCAGCCGGCCCGCGGTGCGCGCCGGGCCCGGGAGTTCGAACAGTTCGTCGCGGGCGCGGCGGGGCGCCTGCTGCACGCGGCCACGCTGCTCACCGCCGAGGCACCGGACGCCAATCCGCGCGCGCGGCACCTGCTGACGCTGGCACTGGCCCACACCTACGCGCGCTGGGACCGGCTGCGCGGCGACGACCCGTACGACTGTGCCCGCCGGCATCTCGCCACCCGCTTCACGCACACCACCTGGCACGGCGCTTTCGGTCGCGCCCGGCCCGGTCCGCGCGGTCCGCTCGCCGCCCTCTCCCCGCGGGAACGGCTGGTCCTCGTCCTGCGGCTCTACGAGGGCGTGGCCGAGGAACGGACGGCGGCGCTGCTCGGCCTGCCCGCGGAACGCGTCCACACCCTGTGCGACCGCGCGGCGGCCACCGTGCTGCACCCCGCCCGGCCGGCCCCCAAGGCGGCCCCCTCATGAGCCGCCCCCACGCCGAGGGAGCCGGCCACCACCGCCAAGGCCTGCCCGGCCGGGGTGTGCGGGGCGCGCGCGCCCATGAACGTTTCCTCAGCCCGAAGGGGCGACGCACCCCGGCCTGGGGCACGGAACACACGGCCGGTGCGTGGGGCACGGAACACACGGCCGGAAGGGCGAACCACCACTCCGCGCGCGCGTGCGTGACGGCGAGGATCCCCGCGAGCGGCGCCGCGCGACTCCCCGGGCCCACGGACGGCGCCGCCGCGCCGCTGCCTGGACCCGTGGGCACGACCGTGCCGCCGCTCAGGCTCACCGGCGGTGCCGCGCCGCACCCTGAACCCCCAGTCGATGCCGCGCCGCACCCCGGACCCCCAGTCGATGCCGCGCCCCCGCCCCGCCCTTGCCGGAGGGCGGGGTGAGGCGCGGGGAGCGGGAGGCCGCTGTGCGGGCGGTGATGGAGCGGGCCGGGACGCCGGTGCCGCCGGAGCTGTACGGGGACGCGGTGCGCCGCGGGGAGCGGCTGCTGCGGCGCCGGCGGCTCGCGCGCCGGGCGCTGTGGCTGCTGGCGTGCGCGGCGGTCCTCGCCTTCGCCGTGTGGGCGGCCGACGCGCGCCCCTGGGCGGAGCCGCCCTCGCAGACGACTCCACCGGTCACCGGCTGGTGACCTCGGCTGCTAGCCGAGGGCCTGCTTGATGTCCTCCAGCAGGTCGTCGACGTTCTCGATGCCGACGGACAGGCGCACCAGGTCGGCGGGGACCTCCAGCTGGGAGCCGGCCACCGAGGCGTGCGTCATGCGACCGGGGTGCTCGATCAGGGACTCGACGCCGCCGAGGGACTCGCCGAGGGTGAACACCTTGGTACGGGCGCACACCTCGAGCGCGGCCTCCTCGCCGCCCGCGACACGGAACGACACCATGCCGCCGAACGACCTCATCTGCTTGGCGGCGACCTCGTGGCCGGGGTGGTCGGGCAGGCCCGGGTAGTACACCTGCGTCACTCGCGGGTGCCGGGTCAGCATGTCGGCCACCTTCGTGGCGTTCTCGCCGTGCCGGTCCATGCGCACCGCGAGGGTCTTGGTGCCGCGCAGCACCAGCCAGGAGTCGAACGGGCCGGCCACCGCGCCCATGGCGTTCTGGTGGTAGGCCAGCTCCTCGCCCAGCGCCTCGTCGGCGACGACCAGCGCACCGCCGACCACGTCCGAGTGGCCGCCCATGTACTTCGTGAGCGAGTACACGACGACGTCCGCGCCGAGCGCCAGCGGCTGCTGGAGGTAGGGCGTGGCGAAGGTGTTGTCGACGACGAGCTTCACGCCCGCGTCCTGGGCGACCTGGGCGACGGCGGCGATGTCGGTGATGCCGAGCAGCGGGTTGGAGGGGGTCTCCACCCAGACCGCCTTGGTCTTCGGGGTGATCGCGGCCCGTACGGCGGCCGGGTCGGAGGTGTCGGCGACGGACCACTCGACGCCCCACCGGGTGGCCACCTTGGCGAAGAGCCGGAAGGTGCCGCCGTAGGCGTCGTCCGGGATCACCACGTGGTCACCGGGGCCGAGGAGCGTACGCAGCAGCGTGTCCTCGGCCGCCAGGCCGGACGCGAAGGCGAGGCCGCGGCGACCGCCGTCCAGCGCGGCGAGGTTCTCCTCCAGGGCGGTCCGGGTCGGGTTGGCGCTGCGGCTGTACTCGTAGCCGCCGCGCAGCCCGCCGACGCCGTCCTGCTTGTAGGTCGACACCTGGTAGATCGGCGGGACGACCGCGCCGGTGAGGGGATCCGCGGTGTTGCCCGCGTGGATCGCGAGGGTCTCGAAGTGGTCGCTGATGTGCCTGTCGCTCATGTGCATCGAGCGTAATGCGCCCGGCCGGTTCCTGACGCCGGGCGAGAGGTGTTCACCGTGTTCTGCAATGTTGCTGTCACGGTCTGACCGGGCTTGCTGCCCTGCGCGGTACGGAAATTGTCATGCTCTGATCGGGAGTTTTCCACAGGTTCGCGGCGGGGTTCGCCATGTGACGGCGGGGTCTGGTTCGCTTGGCACATGGCGATTCTCTGGCTGCTGATGGCCCTGCTCGTGCTGAGCCTCGTCCTGCTCCCGGTGCTGCGGCGCGGGCGCGGCGGGATCCAGCGGGTTCCGGCGGGACACCCGGACGCCGCCGACCCGGCGGCCTACGGCTTCCTGCGCGAGGAGGAGCTGGACGTACGCCTGCCCGGGCCCGACGAGGACCTGCTCAGAACCCTGGAGCTGGTGCAGCGCACCCAGGACTACCGGGCCGCCGCCCAGCTGCTGGCCGGCACCGGGGCCGAGGGCGAGCTGCGCTGGCAGCGGGTGCAGGCCTTCGCCGGCGCCGCCGCGCTGGAGCTGCGGGAGCGGCCCGGCGGGGTGCACGAGGTGCCGGGCGGCCAGTGGCTGCGGGTGTGGCGGACCGAGAAGCCCAAGGACGCGGGCGGCGCCGCCGTCCACGCCGAGTTCCTGGTCCAGCAGGCCTGGCGGACGGCGACGCCGGGCACGGACGAGTTCCGGATCATCATGGAGGAGGCCCGCACGACCTGCGCGGAGGCCGCCCTGCTGGCCCCCGGCGACCCGGTGCCGTACGTCACAGAGCTGTCCATCGCGCGCGGGCTGGGCTGTCCGCCCGCCGAGTTCGAGCAGCTGTGGGCCAAGGTCCTCGACCGTGCCCCGTATCACATGGGCGCGCACCTGGCCGCGCTGCACTACTGGTGCGAGAAGTGGCACGGCTCGCGTGAGCAGGCGTACGCCTTCGCCGAGAGTGCGGCGGCGCGCGCCCCGCAGGGATCGCTGCTCGCCGCGCTGCCGCTGTTCGCGGTGTTCGAGCACCTCCCGGAGGTGACCCTGGTCGCGAGTTTCTACCAGTCCGAGGTCGTCGCCAAAGCGATGCACGGCGCGCTGCACGCGGTGCACGCCGCCGACCCGGACGACCCCGTCCTCCCCCACGTCCGGCACCTGCTGGTCTTCTTCCTGGTCCGCGCCGAGCGCTGGGCGGAGGCCATGGACCAGCTCGTACACGTCGACGGGCACGTGGGCGCGCTGCCGTGGAGCCTGTCCGACGACCCGGCCGCCGCGTTCGCCGTCCACCGCGCACTGGCGGTGGCGGGCTACGAGGCCAACGGCGGCAGCCCGGCGGGACTGCCCGGCTGACGGGGCCGGCGTCCTTACGCGTTCCTGACATTGCCCTTCTGACCTGCGGTAGGGCATACTCCGCTTCCCCCCACACCGCATCACCCGCACCGACCGGCCGTCGGCCCGGTGCACTCGCCATGTCCTTTTCCGCCGCTTCGTCATGTCCCTTTTCCGGGGTCCTGTGGGGGGATCTGCCCGATGGGCGCAACACTGCGCGCACTGCGCGCTCTCGTGCTGCTGCTCGGCTTCTATCTGCTGAGCCTCGTCCTGCTCGCCGTGCTGGCCGGCGTCGACGTCCTCGTGTTCAGCCAGGGACACGGCCTGCTCACGGCGAAGGTCGGCTTCGTCACCGTGGTGCTGGCCGTCCCCGTCGTGCGCGGCATGCTGATGCTGCGCACCCCGAAGGGCGAGGACCCACCCGGCCTCCCGGTCACCGACACCGACGAACCCCGGCTGTGGGCGCTGGTCCGCGAGCTGGCCGCGGCGGCCGGCACCCGCGCCCCCGAACGGATCCTGCTCACCGGCGAGGTCAACGCGTCCGTCAGCGAGGAACCGAGGCTGCTGGGCCTGCTGCCCGGCCCGCGCCGCCTCACGCTCGGCATGCCGCTGCTGACCGGCCTGACCGAGGCCCAGCTGCGCTCCGTACTCGGCCATGAGTTCGGACACTTCACCGGCGGCGACACCCGGCTGTCCGCGCTCGTCGTGCGCGGGCGGGTGCAGATCGGCCGGGTCATCATGCAGTTCCACGCCAAGGCGGACGGCAAGGTGGCCGCCGACCGGGCCCGGCAGGAGCGGGCCTCCGCCAAGCGGGCCGCCAAGGGCAAGACCGCCAGGGAGATCGACACCACCGGCGTCGGCGCCACGTACCGGACGATGGCACGGATCTACACCGCCTACGGCAAGCTCTGCCTGCGCGCCTCCCTGTCCACCGCACGCGAACAGGAGTACGCCGCCGACCTGACCGCCGCCCGGCTCGCCGGCCGGGACGCGACCGCGGCGGCGCTGCGCCGGATCCCGGCCCTGACCGCCTCCCACGCCCTCTACCTGGACTCCTACGCCACACTGGGCCTGCCCGCCGGGCTGCTGCCGCCGCGCGGCGAGTTCTTCGGCGGCTTCGGCCGGCTGCTGGCCGCCCGGGAGCCGGACCCGGCGGGCCCGCGCGCGAGGCTGCGCGAGATGCCCGCGGGGCCGTACGACTCCCACCCGCCGATCGCCGACCGGGTCCGCCGGATCGAGGCGCTGCCCGCCGACGGCCGCGCCGGCGAGTCCGAGGCGTCGGCGCCGGCGCTGCTGACCGACCCGGAGCGCACGCTGGGCGCGCTGGAGGACGCGGTCCTCCAGGACGAGCTGCTCGCCTGCCCGCGCGCCACCGGATGGGAGGAGCTGCTGAACGCCTCGATGGCCGCGGGCCTGTCCACCGCCCGGACCCCGCTGCACCGGGCGCTGACCGCGTACACCGGTCGGCCGGCGACGCTGTCCGCGCTGCTGGACGCCATCGACGACGGCCGGCTGTGGCGGCTGGCGGAGCGGCTGCCGCTGTCGGACGAGGCGGCGGCCGCGAAGGGGCGGGCGTTCCGTGAGTTCGTGCGGCCCGCGCTGCGCCGCTCGCTGCGCACGATGGTGCTGGCCGAGTTCAGCGCCCGTTCGCTGCTGCGCTGGGAGTTCTCCTGGACCGGCCCGGCGACGGTACGGCTGCCCGGCTGGGACACGCGGCCGCGGGACGACAGCCCCGAGGCCGAGCTGGACGCGGCCCTCGACGCGGCGGTCGCCGACCGTCCCGACACCGGGCGGCTGCGCGCGCTGCTGCCGCCGGTGATCCAGCACGTCTGACCAGCCCCACCCACGGGTGTCGGACCCCCACGCCCCTATGGACCCCACGGGCCTCCCACTGGACCCACAGGCCCCACTGGCCCCACGCCCTCACCGAAACGAACGGACCGACCCGCATGACCGTCCTCCTCTGGTTCCTCGGCATCCTGGCCGTCCCCACGGCGATCTTCCTGCTGTGGCTGCTCTGGGTGTTCCTGAAGGAACTCTTCTCGCCGAGCCCCGACGACGACGACGGCGACACCGATGCCGAGGCGACACGGGCGGCCGAGGCCGCCGGGAGGCTCGGCCTGCTGCCCGCCGAGCGGCAGAACACCGAGCTGGCCGCACCGCTGCCGCAGCGGTGGACGGCCGCGCTGGCCGCCGTGCGCGGCGGTGACTGGCGGCCCGCCGCCGACCTGCTCGCGGAGATCGGCCGGGACTGGGAGCGCCGCTCGGCGCTCGCCTTCCTGCTGGCCGACCGCGCGGCCGAGGAGGACGCGTGGCTGCTGGCCTGGGAGGCCGCCCGGCCCGACGACCCGGACGCGGCCGTGGTCCGCGCGCGCAGCACGGTGAGCCTGGCCTGGAAGATCCGGGGCGGGAAGAAGGCGAAGTACACGACCCAGGAGCAGTTCGAGGGCTTCCGCCGCACGCTGGCCTCCGCCCGCGAGGAGGTGGCGCGGGCGGCGGCGCTGAACCCCGACGACCCGACCCCGTTCGTCGCGGAGATCTGGGTGGCGCTGGGCCTCGGCTACCCGAACGCCCGCATGGACGAGCTGTGGGCGGAGGTCACCCGCCGCGCGCCGCACCACTACGAGGCGCACTTCTCGGCGCTCCAGTACTGGTGCGCGAAGTGGCGCGGCTCGGAGCGGCTGGCCCGCGAGTTCGCCGAGCGGGCGGCGGCCGGCGCGCCGCTGGGCAGCCTGCTGACCGCGCTGCCGCTGATCGCGCACTTCGAGCACGACGAGTCGGACGACACCGAGGCCGACAACACGCCGGAGATGCGGGCCCGGGTCGAGGCGGCGCTCGCCGACGCGGCGGCGGCCGACCCGGCCCACCCGAGGCTGCCGGAAGTGCGCCACCTGCTGGCGTACTACCTGCACCTCCAGGGCCGCAACGAGGCGGCGCTGGAGCAGTTCAGGCTGGTCGACGGGCATGTGAACGCGCTGCCGTGGCGCTACCGGGGCGACATGGCCGACTACTACTGCCAGGTCCGCAACACGGCGGTCGGGCTGGCGGAGGAGACGGTGGCGGCCGGCGTCTGACCGGAATGCCCGGGGGCCCGCGGGACGTTGTACGGGGTGCCGGCGCCGCCGAGGCGGCCGGCGCCCATCCCCGACCGACAGGGAGACCCGATGCTCTTCGGCCGCACGCCCCAGCTGCCCACCCCCGAGCAGGCGCTCAAGGGCCGCCCCACGCTCGCCTACGCGGTCCCGGAACGCCACACCGTCCTCGGCACCACGCTGCTCGGCCCCTACCCCGAGGGCCTGGAGACCGCCGACTTCGGCCTGGGCTGCTTCTGGGGCGCCGAGCGCAAGTTCTGGCAGCTCCCGGAGGGCGTGTTCACGACCCTGGTCGGTTACCAGGGCGGTTACACCGAGAACCCGACGTACGAGGAGGTCTGCTCGGGCCTGACCGGTCACACGGAGGCGGTCCGGGTGGTCTACGACCCGCGGCGGATCTCGTACGACGCCCTGCTGAAGACCTTCTGGGAGTCGCACGACCCGACGCAGGGCTTCCGCCAGGGCAACGACGTGGGGACCCAGTACCGTTCGGCGATCTACACCCACTCCCCCGAGCAGGCCGCCGCGGCGGAGGCCTCCCGCGACGCCTACCAGAAGGTCCTGACCTCCTCCGGCTACGGCACGATCACCACGGAGATCCTCCCCGCCGAGGGCCGCCCCTTCTACCCGGCCGAGGCCTACCACCAGCAGTACCTGGACAAGAACCCGGCGGGCTACTGCGGCCTGGGCGGCACGGGCGTGTCCTGCCCGGTCGGCCTGGCCCGGGCGAACGGCTGAGCCGCACTCCCGCGACGGGCCCTTCCGGGCCACTGGCGTACGGGCCACTGGCGTAAATGAGGCGACGGCGTCGGTCCGTGCGCCATAGATTCGCCCCTCGTGCCAACTGGGAGCGAAGGGGAGGGCATGGGCAGTCGTACGTTCCTGATCGGGGGCGGCTGGAACCGCGCCGACGTGTACGCACCGTTTCTGCGGGAGGTGCGCGGCGAGCGGCGGATCGGGTGTCTGATCCTCGACGAGGGGGACGGGCCGGCGCAGTTCGAGCGGTACGCGGGGGCGCTGCGCAAGGCCGGGCCGGCCTGTGTGCCGGTGCCGCTGCTCGTGCCGCTCGGTGGCCGGTTCGAGCCGGAGGCCGCGCTGGACGGGATCGACGGGCTGCTGGTGTGCGGGGGGCTCACGCCCGCGTACCAGGCGGCGCTCGCGGAGTGTCTGGAGCGGCTGCCGGGGCTGCTGGCCGAGCGCGGGCTGCCCTACGCGGGCTTCTCCGCCGGTGCCGCCGTCGCCGCGCGGCGGGCCGTGGTCGGCGGCTGGCTGGTCGACGGCGTCCCGGTGTGCCCGGAGGAGACCGGCGAGGATCTGGCGGAGGTCGAGGTCCGGGCCGGGCTCGGCCTGGTGCCGTTCGCGGTGGACGTGCACGCCGCCCAGTGGGGCACGCTGGCCCGGCTGGTCGCGGCGGTCGGGCGGCGGCAGGTGCCGTACGGGGTCGCCGTGGACGAGAACACGCTGCTCACGGTCCGTGACGACGAGGCCTGGGTGTCCGGTGCCGGAGGGGCCCACGTCGTACGGCCCGGCGCCGGGGGAGACGTGATCGTACGCTCCTACGGCGCCGGCGAGGGCTTCGCGCTGGAGTAGGCGCCGAGAAGCGCCCGCTCCGGGCCGTGGCCCAGGAAGGACCACGGCCCGGCAGGATCACGGCCCGGTGGGTCTACGGCACGCGGACCGCGGGTCAGATCGTCGCCGTGTCGATCACGAAGCGGTAGCGGACGTCACTGGCCAGCACCCGCTCGTACGCCTCGTTTATCTCGGACGCGGCGATCAGCTCTGTCTCGGCGCCGATGCCGTGCTCCGCGCAGAAGTCCAGCATCTCCTGGGTCTCGCGGATGCCGCCGATCATGGAGCCCGCGAGGGTCTTGCCGCCGCCGATCACCGAGAAGAGGTTGAGGGAGACCGGCTCCTCGGGGGCGCCCACGTTCACCAGCGCGCCCTCCGTCTTCAGCAGCGACAGGTAGGCGTTGAAGTCCAGCGGGGCCGACACGGTGGACACGATCAGGTCGAACGTGCCGCGCAGCTCCTCGAAGGTCTTCGGGTCGCTGGTGGCGTAGTAGTGGTCGGCGCCCAGCTTGAGGCCGTCCTCCTTCTTGCGCAGGGACTGCGACAGCACGGTCACCTCGGCGCCGAGCGCGTGCGCGATCTTCACGGCCATGTGGCCGAGGCCGCCCATGCCGAGGATCGCGACCTTCTTGCCGGGACCGGCGTTCCAGCGCTTCAGCGGGGAGTACGTGGTGATGCCGGCGCACAGCAGCGGCGCGGCCGCGTCGAGCGGCAGCCCGTCGGGGATGCGGACGACGTAGTTCTCGTCGACGACGATCTTCTGCGAGTAGCCGCCGTAGTTGGGCGTGCCGTCGCGGCCGATGGCGTTGTACGTGGGGCCGATGCTCCCGTTCAGGCAGTACTGCTCCTGTCCGGCGCGGCAGTTCTCGCACTCGCGGCAGGAGTCGACCAGGCAGCCGACGCCCACCCGGTCGCCCACCTTGAACTTCGTCACACCGGGGCCGACCTCCGACACGACGCCGGCGATCTCGTGGCCGGGGACCATCGGAAAGAGCGCCTCGCCCCAGCCCTCGCGGGCCTGGTGGATGTCGGAGTGGCAGATACCGGCGAACTTGATGTCGATCAGGACGTCGGACTCGCCGACCGCGCGGCGCTCGATGGTCGTGCGCTCCAGCGGGGCCTTCGCGGCGGGTGCGGCGTATGCGGCAACGGTGGTCATGCCGGGGTTCTCCTAGCGGTCGGTCTCGCGCCCGGCCTTCTTGGTGCCGGGCACGGCATCCAGCCTGCCCCGTGTCCGGCCGCGTACCCAGACCACGCTTTTGCGTACGACCGCTGTGCCTACCACCAGCGATATCAGGCTCGCAGGCGTACGACCAGGAATACTGGACGCATGGACAGCAGGGACGAACAGCCGGACACGACAGCTCTCTCCGGCCGGACCCTGGACCGGCGGGCGGAGCTGAGCGAGTTCCTGCGCAGCCGGCGGGCCCGGCTCAAGCCCGAGGACGTGGGGCTGTCCGGCTTCGGACGGCACCGCCGGGTGCCGGGGCTGCGCCGGGAGGAGCTGGCGCAGCTGGCCGGGGTGTCGGTGGCGTACTACACCCGGCTCGAGCAGGGCAATGGCCGCAACGTGTCGGCGGAGGTGCTGGACGCGATCGCGCGGGCCCTGCGGCTGTCGGACGCCGAGCACGCCCATCTGACGCATCTGGCCAAGCCGAAGGCGCTGAAGAAGAAGCAAGGGGCGCGTCAGCAGCAGGTGCGTCCGGCGCTGCGGCAGCTGCTGGGGACCATGGAGAGCGTGCCGGCGTACATCGTGGGCCGGCGTGCGGAGATCCTCGCCTGGAACCGTATGGCGGCGGCCCTCTTCGGTGACTGGGGCGAACTGCCGGCGGCCGAGCGGAACTGGGCCCGGCTGGTGTTCCTCCGCCCGGAGTACCGGGAGCTGTTCGTCGACTGGGAGCAGAAGGCGATCGACATCGTGTGCGCGCTGCGCATGGACGCGGGCTGCCATCCGGACGATCCGAAGCTGTCGGCGCTGGTGGGCGAGTTGTCGGTGAAGAGCGAGGAGTTCCGCCGGCTGTGGGCCACGCACGACGTCAAGGAGAAGAGTCATGGCGTCAAGCACCTGCACCATCCCCTGGTGGGCGACCTCGCGCTGAACTTCGAGAGCTTCCGCCTGACGGACGGCTCGGACCAGTCCCTGATCACCTACCACGCCGAGCCGGACTCCCCCACCGCCGAGTCCCTGCGCCTCCTGGCGAGCTGGGGCACGGACGCGACCCGGGCGGTGTCCCCGGCCTGATCGCCGACGCCGAGGTCCGCCCGCATCAGCCGGCGCATCGCCGTGAGGCGCGGCGCGGCGTCCTTCAGGGACAGCAGGGCGGCCGCGGCGCTCTCGCCCTCCCCGGCCAGGTCCCGGTCGATGCGTTCGACGACGGCGCCGGTGCGGGCGAGGACCTCGTTGACGGAGCGGGAGGCGTCCGGGATCCGCAGGGTGTGGAACTGCCGCGAGGCCCGGTTCATGGCCGTACAGGCACCGCGCCTCTCCTCGGACAGCCGTCTGTGTCCTTCCCGCCCGGCCTCTCGGCCCGTTGCCGCTCGGCGTGGCGCCGGGGCGGGAAGGGGCGAACGGCCCGCGGCGGGCGGGTGCCTGCTGCGGGCCGTTCGTGCGGACTGCCGGGCTAGTGAGGGGTCACTTGCCGAAGTACGCGTTGTAGATCGTGACCTCCGACGTGTTGCCCTTCTTGTCGGTGATCTTGGCGCGGAACGAGACGGCCTTGTTCTTCGCCGGGTTCTTCACGGTGATCTTGCCGTTCTTGACGGTGGTCTTCTTGAAGTTCTTGCCGTCGTAGGAGACGTAGACGGTGAGGGACTTCAGGTTGCCGCCGGCGGCGGCGCCCTCCACGGTGACCGGGAAGGTGGCCTTCTTGCCCGCCGCGACCCGGCTGTCGAGGCCGGTGGCGGCACCGAAGCGCGGGGCGGAGACGGGCAGCTGGACGAAGTCGTCCGACGGCTTCTTGGAGCGGAAGGTCCAGGTCGCGTCGATCCGGCTGGACGCCTCGGACACCTTCGCGGACCGCTTGACCGAGGTGGTCAGCTTGTACGCCGCGTCACCGGCCGGGACCTTGAAGGTCTTGTTGCCGTACAGCGGGTCGTCGTTGCTGCCGACCTTGGTGCCGTTGCGGTACAGGGTGGTGACCGCCGAGGTGTAGGCCGAGTACCCGGCGTTGCCCGCCGAGTCGGCGAACAGCGGCAGCGCGCCGATGATCTCGTTGCCTTCCCGGAAGAGGCCGTACTGCTTGTTCACATGCGGGCCGAAGACCGCGGTGTTGGCCTTCTTGGTGTAGCTCTTGCCGCCCTTGAAGGTGGACTCGCCGAGCGAGTACGCGGCGTCGACGACCGGGAAGCCCTCCTTGTCCACCCCGCCGTACTGGGCGAACTCCAGGCCCCAGCGCACGCCGCCCGTGGCGGACAGGTGCAGGGTGCGGGTGCCGGGCAGGTTCTGCTGGATGCTGATGGAGGAGGCGCCGGAGTTGCCGGGCAGCCAGCCGATGGCGTCGACGGAGCCCTTCTTGCCGCGGGCCGCCGCACCCAGGCCGACCTTCACCGTGGCGAGGTCACCGGCCTTGTAGTGCCGGGTGTAGCCGGTGGCGAGCTGCTTGACCTGGCCGCCCGAGGTGACGTCGTACTCCTCGGCCGCGCCCTTGGTCCAGTGGGCGTCCCACTGCTGGCGCAGCGTGCCGGCGGGCAGCTGCGCGCCCAGGTGGGCGGTGCGGAAGCCCTTGTACGTGTCCAGGAACCAGCCGTAGCCGTACTCGCCGTCACCGATCGTGACGTCGAACTCGGGCGCGGCGAACTGGGACTTGAGGCCCGAGGCCGGGACGGTGATGTCCACCGGCTTGGCCTTGCGCGCGTCGACGGTGATCGTCTGCTTCTTGCCGATGGTCAGCTTCGGCTGCGCGATCCAGTCGATGCCCTTGGCGGCGTTCTTCGGGTCGACGTAGACGGCGGTGTTGAGGATGTACGTGCCCTTGGGCGCGCGCACCTTCACCGTGCCGGACTTGTCGTACGGGTTCATCCAGGCGCCGTTGGCCAGGCCGGCCACGCCGGTGAGGTCGGCGTCGTAGTTCGGCGCCGGCTTGCCGTCGCGGCCGATGAACTTCAGCGTGACGTCGTAGGACTCCACCTCGCGCTGCACCGCGGCGGCCGTGCGGACGGTCTGGCCGTCGCCCGTCGCCGTGACGTAGGCGGAGTAGGCGCCGTCGACGGTGCCGCCCAGCCTGGTGTCGGCGGTGAGGTCGACCGTGGCCGTGCCGTGCGCGGGGACGGTGACCTGGTCCGCGCCGAGCTTGAAGAAGCCGGCCGGGGCCGCCGCGCCCTTGGGGTCGAGGGCGGAGCTGGTCAGGGCGAGGGTGACGTCCTTGTCGCCGAGGTTGCGGTACGTCAGCTTCTTGGTGACCGGGGTGTCGTCGGTGTGCGGCCACTGCTGGACGCCGAAGCTCAGCGAGACCGGGTCGGCGACGACCGACTGGCCGATGGCCTTGTCGACCTGGATGCGGCCGGAGCCCTGCTCGAAGGGGGTGTACTTGCCGCCCTTCGCGGAGCCGGTCAGGGCGCCCTTGAGCTCGGTGTAGCCCCAGTCGGGGTGTTCCTGCTTCAGGATGGCCGCGGCGCCCGCGACGTGCGGGGTGGCCATCGAGGTGCCGGAGATGGTCAGGTAGCCCGCGGGCTTCTCGCCGACCTCCTTGTCGATGACGCTGCCCGGGGCCGCGGCGGCGGTGATGTCGACGCCCGGCGCGGTGACGTCCGGCTTGATGGCGCCGTCGCCGTTGCGCGGGCCGGTGGAGGAGAAGTCCGCCAGCTTGTCCTTGTCGTCGACGGCGCCGACGGTGAGCGCGGCGTCCGCGCTGCCCGGCGAACCGACCGACTGGGGACCCTCGTTGCCCGCGGCGATCGCGAACAGGACGCCCTTCTCGGCGGAGAGCTTGTTGACCTCGGCCTCGAGCGGGTCGATCTCGGGAGTGTCGTAGCCGCCGAGGCTGAGGTTGATGACGTCGGCGCCCTGGCCGGCCGCCCACTCCATGCCGGCGAGGATGCCGGAGTCGTCGCCGAACCCGGAGTCGTCCAGGACCTTGCCGTTGAGGAGCTTGGCGTCCGGGGCCACACCCTTGTACTTGCCACCCGACTTGGCGCCGGTGCCCGCCACGATGGAGGCGACGTGCGTGCCGTGGCCGAAGTGGTCGGTGGCGTCGGCGGCGGTGGTGGTGAAGTTCTTGGACTCGACCACCTGGCCCTTCAGGTCCGCGTGGGTGGTGTCCACGCCGGTGTCCAGGACGGCGACCTTGACGCCCTTGCCGGTGTAGCCGGCCTTCCACGCGGTGGGGGCGCCGATCTGCGGCACGGACTTGTCGAGGCTGGCCTTGCGCACCCCGTCGAGCCAGACGTGCGCGATGCCGGAGGCGGTCCGGCCGCCGTTGGTGACGGCGTCCCACAGCGCGGCGGTGTCCTCGACCGGGGTCTGCACGGCGTCCGCGTTGAGCGTCTTCAGGCTGCGGCGCAGGGTGCCCGCGTCGCGCACCTCGGCCTTGGCTGCGCCCGCGGTGCCGCGGTAGCCGACGATGACCTTCAGGCCGTTCTTCTGGGCCTTGCGGGTGGCGGCCTTGTTCAGCTCGGTGACGTCGAACAGGCGCTGGTCCAGCGTGCCGGAGGCGACCAGGCGGGCCGCGTCGGCGGGTATCACCAGCGTGTGTCCGGCCGCCTTGCGGACCTGGAAGGGTATGTGCTCGCGGCCCTTGCCCCGCTCCAGGCCGACGACGCGGCCCTTGGCGTCGAGGGTGACGCGGTCACCGGTGATCAGGGTGACGTGGTGCTTGGCGGTGAGCGCGGAGGCGCCCGCGGTGGCGCGGGCGGGCTTCGCCGACGCGGGGCTGGTCATACCCGCTGCGAGGGCGACTGCGGCGGCCGTTGCCACGGTGGCCGCGGCCGCTCTTTTCACTTGTACGCGCAAGTTCTCCCCCTGGAGACGAGGTACCGGGCGAATTCCCCGTTCACCCGGCCGGGGGCGGACCCGCACAATCACGCGTCAACCCCCCGGGTCACGAAGTATGCCGGGGGGTGATCTCGCGGCTCAATAGATGAGAGAACGGTGAGAAAGCACGACGGGAAACTGTTACGCGCCCTCCGGAACACCGTTACACGATCGCGAAGTCCCTTGGAACCAAAGGGTGTTATGGCTACCGACGACGATGCCGCCCCCTAAGGAGCGGCATCGTGTGCTGGGCTGTCGAGAGCTTGGGCCGAGGAGGCGTCAGACCGCCGAACCGGCCTTCCACTGCGCCCAGTCCATGTTCCAGCCGTTGAGTCCGTTGTCCGGCGAGACCGTCTTGTCGCCGGTGTGCTGGACGACCACGACGTCACCGATCAGCGTGTGGTTGTAGAACCAGGCCGCCGGCGTGCTCGGGTCCTTCGCGCCCTTCGCGTCCTGCAGGCCGACACAGCCGTGGCTGGTGTTCGCGCTGCCGAACACCGACGGCGCGCCCCAGTAGTTGCCGTGGATGAAGGTGCCCGAGGTGGTCAGGCGCATGGCGTGCGGCACGTCCTTGATGTCGTACTCGCCCTTGCCGTCGTCGTCCGTGAAGCCGACCGTCGCGCCGTTCATGCGGGTCTGCTGGAACTTCTCGGAGACCACCATCCGGCCCTCGTACGTCTTGTTGTCGGGGGAGCCGGCGGAGATCGGGATGGTCTTGACGACCTTGCCGTCCTGCGTGACCTTCATCTGCTTGGTCTGCGCGTCGACGTAGGAGACCTGGTTGCGGCCGATGTGGAAGGTGACCGTCTTCTGCTGGACGCCGTAGACGCCGTTCGCGCCCTGGACGCCGTCGAGCGCCAGCTTCAGGGTGACGGTGGAGCCTTCCTTCCAGTAGTCCTGGGGACGGCAGTCCATGCGGTTGGCGTTGAACCAGTGGCAGGCGATCTCCTGGCCGCTGGTGGAGCTGACCGTGATGCCCTTCTGCACGGCCGCCTTGTTGGTGATCGCCTTGTCGAAGTTGATCGACACGGGCATGCCGACGCCGACCGTGGAGCCGTTGTCCGGGGTGAAGGTGCCGATGAAGCTGTTGGCCGGGGAGACCGTGGTGAAGGAGGCGTTCTCGTGGGCTATGCGGCCGTCCGAGTCCTTGGCCTCCGCGGCGACCTTGTAGGTGGTGGACCGCTCCAGCGGGGTGCTGGGCTTCCAGCTCCTCTTGTCGGCGGACAGCTGCCCGGTGACGGACTTGCCGTCCTGGGTGGTCATGGTGACACCGGTGAGGGTGCCCTTGCTCACCGTGACGGCGGCGGAGTTGTTGATCGACGCGTTGGCGGAGCCGTCCTTGGGCGTGATCGTGATCTGCGCCTCGGAGGACTTCTTGGCCGCCGCCTCGTCGACCGTGGCCTGCGAGGTGTCGCCGCTGCCGCCGCCCGAGGCGTCGGCGTCGCCGCCGGAACAGGCCGTGAGCACCAGCACACCGCCGAGCAGAGCGGAAGCGGCCGTCAGGCGCCCGCGCCGCTTACTGTCCGTCATCACAAGCTTCTCCATCGTTGCCGAGTCGCGAAAACCCCGAGAGTCCCCCGTCTGGAACCATCAACGCTACGGCCGGTTCGTCCCGTTCCCGCCCCGTGGATCTGTGGGGCATCCCACGTCCGCGGCGCGCGGCGCGTCGCGGGTGGTGCCGGACGCCGGGCCGTGCGTCCCCTGGGACGACGAAAACCCCGGACGGCGGGTGCCGTCCGGGATCATGAGTGCCCCGGGACGCTCAGCCGATGCCGTCCTCTTCCTCGTCGTCCTCCTCATCATCCTCGTCCAGGTCCCACTCGGGCGAATCGGGGTCGTAGTCGACGCGCTCGCTGGACCAGGACGCCTGCTGGAGTTCCACCCCGGGCACCTCGCCGACCAGGTCGAACGGGTCCACGAGATAGGCCAGGGCCTCCGCGGTGTCCTCCGTCACAGCGGACTCGGCGTGCGCGCGCTCCGCCTGCGGCAGCGCGTCGTCCCCGGCGAGACGGCGCAGCGCGGCCTTGGTCACCGCGCCCTCGTCCTGCACCTCCAGCACCAGCTCCACCCGAAGCCGCACAAAACGTGATGTCTCTTCTGCGCTCATGGCGCGAGCGTACGGCCGAAACCTCCCGTGACTTTCCTGTGACCCGCGCCTTTCACTAACATCGCCCCACACGGCCAATTCGCCAGCGTCACAAGGGGATCGATATTCCGTGTCATCCGCTCGCCGCCCGTTGCTGACCGCCGCCGCCGCGGCCGCCCTCCTGTGCGCACTGTGGTTCGTCCCGTCCGCGAACGCCTCGCAGACCACCCAGGAGAGCGGGACGGCGACCGTCTCGACGCCCGCGCGGGTCACACAGGTCGCGCACGTCACGGCGGTGTCGGCGCCCGCCACCGGCACGGACCGGGCGGCCGAGGAGGCCGAACTGGCCGACACGGGCGGCTTCGACACCACCCCGTACGTCATCGGCGGGAGCCTGTTCCTCGGCGTGGGCGCCGGCTTCGTCGTGTACTCGGTGCGCCGCGAGCGCCTGGGCTTCTGATCCGTCCCGCGTGACGGTCCGCCAGGAACAGGGCGGGGCCCGGACCGGGTGCGGGGCCCCGCCCTCGTTCACTGGAGCGGGCCGGTGACCTTCTCCACGGCCGTCACCAGCTCGCCGCCGCGCACGAAGGCGTCGGCGGCGGCCAGGTCGGGTGCCAGGAACCGGTCCGGGCCCGGGCCCTGGACCCCCGCGGCGCGCACGGCCTCGATCACGGCCCGGGTGGCGGGCGCCGGGGTGAGGTCCTCGCGCAGTTCGACGGCGCGGGTGGCCGCGTACAGCTCGATGGCGATGACCCGGGTGAGGTTGTCCACGGCGGTGCGCAGCTTGCGCGCGGCCGACCAGCCCATGGAGACGTGGTCCTCCTGCATGGCGGAGGACGGGATGGAGTCCGCGGAGGCCGGTACGGCGAGCCGCTTCAGCTCGCTGACCAGCGCGGCCTGCGTGTACTGGGCGATCATCAGCCCGGAGTCCACACCGGCGTCGTCGGCGAGGAACGGCGGCAAGCCGTGGCTGCGGTTGCGGTCCAGCAGCCGGTCGGTGCGCCGCTCGGCGATGGAGCCGAGGTCGGCGGCGGCGATGGCGAGGAAGTCCAGGACGTAGGCCACGGGCGCGCCGTGGAAGTTGCCGTTGGACTCCACCCTCCCGTCGGGCAGGACCACCGGGTTGTCCACGGCGGAGGCCAGCTCCCGCTCGGCGACCAGGCGGGCGTGCGCGACCGTGTCGCGTCCGGCGCCGGCGACCTGCGGGGCGCAGCGCACCGAGTAGGCGTCCTGGACGCGCGGGGCGTCGTCCTGGTGGTGCCCGGTGAGCCCCGAGCCCTTCAGCACGGCGAGCATGTTGGCGGCGCTGGCGCCCTGCCCCGGGTGGGGGCGGATGGCGTGCAGCTCGGGCGCGAGGACCCTGTCGCTGCCGAGCAGGGCCTCCAGGGTGAGCGCGGCGGTGACGTCGGCGGACTTGTAGAGGGTGTCCAGGTCGGCGAGGGCCATGATCAGCATGCCGAGCATGCCGTCGGTGCCGTTGAGCAGGGCGAGGCCCTCCTTCTCGCGCAGTTCGACGGGCCGGATGCCGTGCTCGGCGAGCAGCTCGCCGGCGGGCCGGACGCGCCCGTCGGGGCCCTCCGCCTCCCCTTCGCCCATGAGGGTGAGCGCGCAGTGCGACAGCGGGGCCAGGTCGCCGGAGCAGCCCAGGGAACCGTACTCGTGCACGACCGGGGTGATCCCGGCGTTCAGCACGTCGGCCATGGTCTGCGCGACCTCGGGCCGCACCCCGGTGTGTCCGGAGCAGACGGTCTTCAGCCGCAGGAACATCAGGGCCCGTACGACCTCGCGCTCCACCCGGGGGCCCATGCCGGCCGCGTGCGAGCGGACGATGTTGCGCTGCAGCTGGGCGCGCAGCTCCGGGCTGATGTGCCGGGTCGCCAGGGCACCGAAGCCGGTGGAGACGCCGTAGACCGGGTCGGGCTTGGCCGCCAGCGCGTCCACGATCTCCCGGGCCGCGGCGAGGGCCGCCACCGCCTCCGCCGACAGCTCGATGCGGGCACCGCCGCGCGCCACGGCGAGAACGTCGGACGCCGTGACCCCGGACGTCCCCACCACCACAGTGTGCATATCCATATTCAGGAGCGTACGCATTGAATGCGGCGGTGTCACTAGTGGGCACCGCAGTCACCCCTTACCTCAGGGTGTGGGTTTCGCCTCACGGCCGGCGCCCGCGGAACCGGCGCCGCTCGGCGCGCGAGGGCGGTGGTTCGTCGGCCAGCCGGACGACCGGATCGCCGGGCCCCTCCCGGCCGGCCACCACCGGCCGGTCCAGGCGCAGCGCCTTCGCCCGGTACTGGGCGGCGTCCGCGAGCCGGAACAGCCGCCGGGCGTCGCGCACCTCGCCGATCGCCTCCGCGGTCGAGGCGACCCCGCACGCGACCCCCTCGCCCGGCTCCAGTTCCCCGGCCCGGCGGCACAGCTCGTCCGCCGCCTTCACCACGTCGTCGGCGGGCGACCCCACCGCAACCAAACAAAACTCGTCCCCGCCGAGCCGCGCCACCAGCGCGCCCGGCACCATCGCGCCGCACAGCGACAGCACCGAGCCGAAACGCTCCAGCAGCCGGTCGCCGACGGCGTGCCCCAGCGTGTCGTTGACCCGCTTGAGCCCGTTGAGGTCGCACACGACCAGGCTGACCACCGCGCCGTCCGCGCGGTGCCGCTCGACGGCCTCCTCCAGGCACACGTCCACGGCCCGCCGGTTGGCCAGGCCGGTGAGGGCGTCGGTGTACGCGAGCCGGCGGGCCTCCTCCAGCCGCTCGGTCTGCGCGATCCCCGCGGCGACGACGGCGGCGAGCACGGTGGCGAAGTCGGAGTCGGCCCGCGCGAACACCGGGGCACCGGCCGGGCGGGCCACGTACAGCTCGCCCCAGGCCCGGCCGTGCAGCACGACGGGGGCGACGACACAGCACCCGCGCCCCCGGCGGCGCAGGGCCGTGACCCGCTGGTGGAAGTACCCGGGGGTGCCGGCGGCCGCGCCCTCGGCGGTCTCCACCCAGGCATTGGGCCCCCCACCGCCGGCCCACCGCTCGTGCAGGAACTCGGTGATCTCCGGGAACTGGTGCACCGGGTAGGTCTCGGCCTCCGGGAACTCCTCCTCGTCCGGGGCGCGGTCCCCCACGTTCACGAGGACCCGGAGCCGGCCCAGCTCGCGCTCCCAGACCGACAGCGCGGCGAAACCGCCGTCCAGCGCGTGACAGGCGCCGAGGGCGGCGGCCTGCCAGCACTCCCGGGGGGTGTGCGCCGCCGCCATGCCCTGCGCCAGCGCCACGACCGCGGCCAGCCGCTTGTCCTCACCCATTACTCCAGGTTAGGTAGTAATACCGATATAAGGGATATCGGGGCGGCGAACAGGTGGACGACACGACCCCGGGCCACGGACGCCCAGGACCCCTACTCCCCCGGCCACTCCGGCTTGCGCTTCTCGTTGAAGGCGGCCACGCCCTCCGCGCGGTCCCCCGAGAAGGCCACCGAGCGCCAGGCCGCGTCCTCGACCTCCAGCCCGGCCCGCAGATCCATCCCGTGCCCCAGCCGCAGCGCCCGCTTGGCGGCCCGCAGCCCCACCGGCGAGTTCCCGGCGATCCGCTCCCCGAGCGCCAGCGCCTCCTCCCGGTCCCGGCCCTGCTCCACCAAGCGGTCCACCAGTCCCAGCCCGGCGGCCTCCCCGGCCTCCACCCGCCGGGCCGAGAAGATCAGCTCGGCAGCCCGCGCGGCCCCGACCCGCCGGGGCAGCAGCTGCGTGCCCCCGCCGCCCGGGATCACGCCCACGGACACCTCCGGCAGCCCCAGCACGGCCGTACGGTCGGCCACGATCAGGTCGCAGGAGAGCGCCAGTTCGAAACCGCCGCCCAGCGCGAAGCCGTGCACCGCGGCGATCGTCGGCATCGGCAGCTCCAGCACCCCGGTGTACGCCGCCCGTGCCACCGGCCGCTGCCGGACCAGGTCGGCGTCGGTGAAGGAGTTCCGCTCCTTCAGGTCCGCCCCGACGCAGAAGGCCCGGTCGTGCGACGAGGTCAGCACGACCACCCGGGCGGCGGGGTCGCCGGCCAGCGCGGCGCACGCGCTCGCGAGGGAGCGGGCCATCTCCGTGGAGACGGCGTTCATCGCCTTGGGCCGGTCCAGCACCAGCTCCGCGACGTGCCCGTGCCGCCGTACCAGCACGAACTCCCCGTACCGCTCCTCGCTCATGACACCCTCCGGTTAACGCGGGTTAACTCACTGTGGGTCCGATCATCGCAGTCGTACCCGATCCGGGAAAAGACCGGAGGGCTAAGCCCGTTCGAGTGACAGCGCACAGCGCGCGGGCGACGGGGAGCGCAGCCATGACGCCGACACCTGGACGGTCCGGCGCGGACGGGGAGCGCACACCGGCGAGTACGCCGGGCGTACGCCGCGACCGCCACCGCAAGCCCTGTCCCCGCGGCCCCCCGCTCACCACCCCCGGACTGACCCTGTCGGCGACCCTGCTCGCCCTGACCCGCATGACCTCCACCCCGCATCCGCCCCGCGCGGAACCCCGCCCGGCACCCACCACCGAGGCCGCGGCCCCCGCACCGGCCACCCCGCCCGTCACCCCCACCGCACTATCGCCGGCGCCTCACCCCACGCCCCCGACGAGCCACCCGCCCCGGTCGGCATGTGCCTGCCCTGATCGCCCTCCGCGTGGACGTACCCGGCGATCCGGCGGCTAGGAGGACCGGCCCTCGCGACGGTTGAGCAGCCACGGCTCGACCACACCGAGCCCGCGCACCGGCCGCTGCCACATCGGCTGCAGGGCGAAGCGGTACGACGGCGACTCCTCGCCCTCCTTCTCGGCCGCCGCGGCCTCCGCCTCGGAGACGGGCGCCTCGCCGGTGCGGATCAGCTCCTCGGCGAAGGCGCTGTCCACCAGCACGGCGTCACGGGGGGCTATCGAGGTCAGCCGGGAGGCCAGGTTGACGGTCGTACCGAACACATCACCCATCCGGGTGGTCACCGTGCCGAAGGCCATGCCGACCCGCAGCTCGGGCATCGTCTCGTCGTTCGCCAGCGTCTCCACCAGGCGCAGCGCGATGTCCGCGGCCAGACCGGCGTCGTCCGCCGCGTACAGCACCTCGTCACCGAGGGTCTTGATCAGCCGGCCGCCGCGGGCGGCCACCAGGTCGGCGGCGGTGGTCTCGAAGGCCTCGACCAGCTCGCCCAGCTCCTCCTCCTCCATCCGGCGGGTGAGCCGGGTGAAACCGACGAGGTCGGCGAAGCCGACGGCGAGCCGCCGGTCGACCATCTCCTCGTCGTCGGCGGCCTGCACGACCCGGCCGGTCGCGGCGGCGAGCTGCCGGCGCCAGACGTAGACCAGGAACTCCTCGAGCTCCGGCAACAGCAGCTCGACCAGCGGGTACGTCACCTCGGTGCGGGTCATGCCCGGCTCCGGGGGCTCGGTCAGCCCCTCCAGGAATGAATCGATCTGCCACTCGGCCAGCCGGGCGGTGGTCTGCCCCGTGGACCGGGCCACCTGCACCGCCATCGCCTCGCTGAGCAGCCCCGCCTCCACCAGACCGGCGAGCCGCCGCAGGGCCAGGACATCGGCCTCGGTGAGGGCCTTGGCCTGCCCTATGTCCGCGAACCCCATGGCCCGCCAGAACCGGGACGCCAGCTCCATGGAGACACCGGCGCTGCGGGCCGCCTGGAACGGGGTGTAACGGCGCTCGGCACCCAGGATGAGCTGTTCGAGCCGCAGGGCCAGCGGGTCCTCGCCGTTGTCGGGGGCGTGGGGATCCACCCGGCCGTCCCCGCCAGCGCCGGAGCCCGTGTCGTCGACGGTCACGCCTGCTGCCCTTCCGATCTGCCGCGGTCAGGTATCGACCGGCCTCCAACTCTACGGCAGGTGTGCGCCAGCTCACTCCGTCGGGTTGGGCCGACGGGACAACGGGGACCACCGGAACGGGCCAGGTCGGGGGTGTCCCACCGTCCCCGACCACGTGCTCGCGGCGGCCGAGACGGTGAGGCCCGGTCGCCCACTGCGGGCTCACCGTGGCCGGTCCCGCGCTTCCCCGCGTCCCTTGGGGTCCGCCGGGGCGGGCGCCCGCCGAGACGGTGGGGTGGTCGCGCACGGCGGGAAGGGGACGTGTCGGGGGGTGTCCGCCCGCAGCGGTTGGCGCGTCAACACGAGCACCTCTGCGGCCGACCGATTCCGCGCCGTTCCGAGGACGGACACCCCCCGGCGCGGCCCCGACCCCCCACGCACCGCAGGCGCGACGCGCGCCCCCGCCCACCCGCACGGGCGCCGCAGGCACCCCACCCCCTCGCCCGCACCCGAAGCACGACACGCACGCACAGGCGCCGCACGGCAGGTACACACCCCTCGCCCGCACCCGAAGCACGACACGCACCCCGTACAGGCGCCGCAGGCACCCCACCCCACGCCAGCACCCAAGGCACGACACGCACCCCGAACCGAAGCGCCCCCGCAGGCGCCGCAGGCATCCGGCCCACAACCCGCACCCGGACACCTCACCGCACGCACCTCACCGCACGCACCTCACCTCACCCGGGCCCCGGCCCACCCCCGCTCAGCGACACCTCACCTCACCCGGACCCCGGTCGAGCCTCGCCAGAGACACCACACCCGTCGCCCCGGCCAACCCCGGCCGGGGCCCCGCACCCCACGCCCCCGCCAAGCCCCCGGCCGGGGCACCGCCCCCGGCCAGGGTCACGCGGGTCGCAGATGAACGATGTCCCCCGCCCCCACCGGCTCCTGGACCCCCTCCCCCGTGGCGATGACCAGCCGCCCGTCCCCGTCCAGCGCCACGGCCTCGCCCACCACCGAACGGTCGCCGGGCAACTCGGCCCGGACCGTCCGGCCGAGCGTGGCGCAGCCCGCCGTGTACGTCTCCTGCAACCCGCACGCCGAGGGATCGCCCCCGGCCGCCCGCCACCGCCCGTACCAGTCCTCCAGCGCCCGCAGCACCGCCCGGAGCAGCGGATCGCGGTCCGTCCCCGCCGCCCCGGCCAGCGCCAGCGACCCGGCCTGCGGGACCGGCAGCTCGTCCGCCCGCAGGCTGACGTTGATGCCGACGCCGATGACGACCCCGCCGTCCCCGGCCCGCTCCGCGAGGATGCCCCCGGCCTTGCGCTCCTCGCCGCCGACGGTCACCAGCAGGTCGTTCGGCCACTTGAGCGCCGTGTCCACGCCCGCGGCCCGCGCCAGCCCGGTCGCCACCGCGACCCCGGTCAGCAGCGGCAGCCACCCCCACCGTTCCACCGGCACCTCACGGGGCCTGAGCAGCACGGAGAAGAACAGCCCGGACCGCGGCGGCGCGCTCCAGCGCCGGTCCAGCCGCCCCCGCGCCTCCGTCTGCTCCTCCGCGACCAGCACCAGCCCCTCCCCGACATCCCCGGCGGCGGCCCGCGCCACGAGGTCGGAGTTGGTGGAACCGGTCCGCGGCACCACCTCGATGTCGCGGTACAGGCCCCCTTCCCGGACCAGCCCGCGTCGCAGCGCGCCGGCGTTCAGGGGCGGACGGTCGAGGTCGGACCAACGGCTGTCGTCTGATGAGTTCTGCGGCGTCATGCAAGTCACCCTAGGTGTGGTAAACGACGCACTGCCGACCGGTAGCCCCACCACTACTCTACGAACGAGTAACCGTCCCCCCTTTTGAGCAGGCAGGGAGCCGCATCCCGATGTCCGAGCCGGAAGAGCGTCACGAGATCCAAGGGATCGACATTCACACGACCGCGGGGAAGCTCGCGGATCTCCAGCGGCGCATCCACGAGGCGACGCACGCCGGTTCGGAACGCGCCGTCGAGAAGCA
>NZ_JBEZUP010000017.1:146809-166961 GCF_040636485.1 Streptomyces sp. NPDC038707 | reverse complement strand
TGGGCGGGCGCCGCGTGGGCGGGCGCCGCGTGGGCGGGCGCCGCGTGGGCGGGCGCCGCGTGGGCGGGCGCCGCGTGGGCGGGCGCCGCGTGGGCCGCGTCGCCTCGCGAGGGACCGCCCGTCCGGAAGGGGCCGCCCGTGCCGTCCGTGCGCCGTATGGCCCATGAGTTCCTGGCGCGCCAGCAGCTCACCACCGTCTTCGGCGACCCGGGCTCCAGCGAGTTGCCCTTCCTCACCGGCCTCCCCGACTGTTTCCGGTACGTCCTGGGGCTGCACGAGGGCGCGGTCGTGGGCATGGCCGACGGCTACGCGCAGGCGTCCGGCCGGCCCGCGCTGGTCAGCCTGCCCTCGGCCGCCGGTTCCGGGAACGCGCTGGGCGCCCTGACGAACGCGGTGGCCTCCCGTACCCCCTACTGGTCGTCCTGGCCGGTCAGCAGGTGCGGCCGGCCATCGGCCCGGAGGCCCACCTCACCGACGTCGACGCCCCGGCCCTGATGCGCCCGCTCGTGTGCTGGGCGTGCGAGCCGGCGTGCGCGCGGGACGTGCCGCGCGCCCTCGCCCAGGCCGTCTTCGAGGCGCGGCTGCGGCGCGGTCCTGCCTTCCTGTCCGTGCCGTACGACGACTGGGCGGCCGACGCGGACGAGAACGCGCCGGCCGTGCTGGAGCGCCGGGTCGAGCGGGCGGGGGTGCCCGGCCCGGCGCAGGGGCGCCGGCTGGCCGAGGCGGTGGCCGCGGCGCGGCTTCCCGCCCCGGTGCTGGGCGGGAACATCGACACGGACGGGATGACGCTGTGCGGCTGGCCGAGCGGCTCGGCGGACCGGTGTGGGCGGCGCCCCCGGTGTTCCGGCTGCCGTTCCCGAACCGCCATCCGCAGTTCCGCGGTGGGCTGCCCGCGGGCATCGAGCCGGCCTGCCGGGCGCTGGCGGGTCACGATCTCTGCCTGGTCCTCGGCGCGCCGGTGTTCCGGTACCACGAGCACCTCCGCACAGGTGCTCGTGTACGCGTACGTCACGCATTTCTAT
The DNA here is from genome assembly GCF_040636485.1 of Streptomyces sp. NPDC038707. Classification (NCBI taxonomy): domain Bacteria; kingdom Bacillati; phylum Actinomycetota; class Actinomycetes; order Kitasatosporales; family Streptomycetaceae; genus Streptomyces; species Streptomyces sp. NPDC038707. The sequence goes on along the minus strand of NZ_JBEZUP010000017.1, from coordinate 165,939 downwards.
CCGGCCGCCGTCCGGAACACCGCCCTCGGCTCGGCGTCCGGCATCGGCCGCGCCGGTTCCCTCGTCGGCCCGTCGGTCACGGGGGCCCTGGTGCCCGCCGGGATCGGTCACCCCTGGGGCTTCTGCTTCTTCGCCGCTGTGGCCGTCCTCACCCGGCCGGGCGGCGCCGGGGCGCTCAGGCGGGCGCGAGGGGTTGTGCGCAGGCGATGAGGAGGGCGACGTCGTCGCGGTCGGCCGGGTGCCGCAGCAGGCGCAGCAGCCGGTCGCAGGTCTCCTCGGTGGACCGGTCCGGTGGTGCCAGGAGACGCAGCAGGACCTCCAGGCGCGCGTCGATGGGGGCGTCGCGGGTCTCCACCAGCCCGTCGGTGTAGAGCACCAGACGATCGCCGGGCTTCAGGTCGACGGTGGTGCTCTCGAAGGGGACGCCGCCCACGCCGAGCGGCGTGCCGGTGGGCAGGTCCAGCAGCCGTGGCGGCTCGCCGGTGCGCACCAGGGCCGGGGGCAGATGACCGGCGGAGGCCACGTGCAGCCGGGCGCGGTGGGGGTCGTAGACGGCGTACACGCAGGTGGCGATGTACGGGTCCAGCTCGCGGGTGATCTTGTCGAGGTGGGTGAGGATCCGTGCCGGGTCGAGGTCCAGATCGGCCAGGGTGGCGGTCGCGGTGCGCAGCCGGCCCATGGTGGTGGCGGCCGGGATGCCGCTGCCCATGACGTCGCCGACCGCGAGGGCCGTGCGGTCGCCGTCGAGCGGGATCACGTCGTACCAGTCGCCGCCGACCTCGTCGCGGGCCTGGGCGGGCCGGTAGCGGACGGCGACCTCCAGGCCGGGGCGCCGGGGCGGGGGCTGGGGCAGGAGGCTGCGCTGGAGGGTCTCGGCGGCGCTGCGGATGTGCTGGTGCAGCACGGCGTTGTCGATGCTCAGCGCGGCGGAGGAGGCCAGTTCGCAGGCGAGGGTGAGGTCGTCCTCGTCGAACGGCAGCGGGTTGCGGGCCCGGGCCAGTCCCATGACGCCGAGGATCTTCTCGCGGGCGATGAGCGGGACGGCCATGTCGGTGTGGACGCCGGCCCGGGCGAGCAGTGCGGCGGCCTCGGAGTCGGCGGCGATGCGGGAGTGGTCGCCGCCGCCCAGGTGGCTGATCAGCAGGGGGCGGCGGGTGCGGATGCATTGCGAGGCGGGGTGGTCGGCGTGGTAGGTGGTGAGCCGGCCGGGCGGCACCATGGCGCGGCCGGCGTCGGTGGGATAGGCGGTCTTCACCGCCACGGCGCGGAACAGCGCCGGGCCGTCGCTCAGGTCGGTACGGCCGGTCTGCAGGACCGAGTCGAGGAGGTCCACCGCGACCATGTCGGCGAGGCCGGGCACCAGGACGTCGGCCAGTTCCCGCGCGGTGCGCTCCACCTCCAGGGTGGTGCCGATGCGGGCCGAGCCGTCGGCGATCAGGCGCAGCCGCCGCTGGGCCTGGTCGGCCTTCCGCGCCGCCCGGTACCGGTCGGTGACGTCGACCACCACGTTGGCGATGCCGAGGGCCCGGCCGCGGTGGTCCTCCAGCCGGTAGACGGACACCGCCCAGGCGTGGTCCTGCTCCCGGTCGGCGGGCGTACGGCCCACGACCTGCTGCTCCACCACGGGGGTGCCGGTCTCCAGGACCCGCCGCATCAGAGCCTCGGCGTCCTCGAAGGCCGGGTCGGAGAGGATCTCGCGGAATCCGCGGCCGACGTGGCCCGCCTCGGTGACGCCGTGCATGGCCGCGAGGGCGGGGTTCACGGCGACATAGCGCAGCTCGGTGTCCATGACGGCCAGGCCGATCGGCGCCTGGGTGACCAGCCGGTTGGACAGGGCCAGCTTGCGTTCCATCTGGCGCAGGGCGACGCGGTCGACGGCCAGCCCCAGGGCGTAGTGGTCGCCGAGGCTGTCCGTCAGCCGGACGTTGCGGAACTCGATCATCCGGCTGCTGCCGTCCTTGAGCCGGACGGGGAAGGCTCCCGCCCAGCGCCGGCCGGTCTCCATCACCTCGGCGAACAGGGTGACCGCCGCGTCCTGGTGTTCGGGGTGGAGGAGCAGCGGTGCCGCGTACTGCCCGACCGCCTCGCCGCGGGTGTAACCGAACAGTTCCTCGGCCTGGGGGCTCCACATGTCGATCTTTCCGTCGGCCTCCAGCAGCACCGCGGCGACGCCCAGCAGGTCCAGCAGCCCGCTGGGGTCGGCCGCGGCGCCCGTCAGGGAGCCGGCCTGCTCCGGGCGCCGCTTCTCTCGACTCATGGAAACGCGCTCCTTCCCTCGGCCGCACCACCGGTGCCACCGGTGCGGCCGGCTCGTCCCGCGGGCGGCCGAGACGGTCGTCCCCACAGATCAGCAGCCATCTCCACGATGCGGCACGGGACCGGGGACGGCCACGGCGGCGGGGCGGGGAGGGTGTGGTGGCCGGGTGTGCGCGGCCCTCGGTCCCCGGCCGCAGACGGGTCAACAAGCGGATCTCACTGGTTAGGGTGGCGGGCATGCCCCGGGACTCGAACGCGACCAAAGCCCGGCTGCTCGACGCCGCCATCGCCGAATTCGCCGCCCACGGCATCGCCGGCGCCCGGGTGGACCGGATCGCCTCGGCCGCCGGGGCGAACAAACGGCTGATCTACGCCTGCTTCGGCAGCAAGGAGCGGCTGTTCGACGAGGTGCTGCGCCGTGCGGCGGAGGCGGGCCCCGAGTCCGTCCCGTTCGACGCGGACGACCTGCCCGGATACGCCGGCGCCGTCTTCGACCACCTGGTGGCCCGGCCGGACCTGCTGCGGCTACGGCTGTGGAAGCTGCTGGAGCGCCCCGCCGGCCTCGGATCCGAGGCGGAGGGCTTCCGGCGCCGGGCCGCCGAGGTGGCCGCCGTGCAAGCGCGCGGCGAGCTGTCCCGGGCCATGGCGCCCGCCGATCTGCTGACCATGGTCCTGGCCGCGGCCCAGGCCTGGTTCTGGACGGACGGGGACGGCGGTCCCGCGTCCCCGGAGCATCTGGCCCGGCATCGCGCCGCGGTGGTGGAGACCGCCCGCCGCCTGGCCGACCCGGGCCCGGCCGAGGGGTGACGGCTCCCGGGGACCGTACGTCTCCGACACCGGGAAGCCGTATGCCCTCCCACGCCGGAAGACCTCGCGCCTGTGACACGCCCCAGCCACCCGCCCCCGACGGCCGACAGACCCCCGACAGACCCCCTGGCACCGGGCATCCCCAGGCATCTCCGACGCCCGTGAGCCCGCGCACGCGGCTCGTCCGCCGCGGTCCCCCGGGCCGCCCGCACCGCGAGACCCGGTACCGCGGCTCGGGCCGGCCGCCTACCCTGCTCCACATGCCCGACGACACCGCTGCCGCGCGACGCGACGACCGGCCCGCGGAGTCCCGGAGGGCCCGGCTGAGCCGGACCTTCGACGAGGACGCGGAGCTGTACGACCGGGCCAGGCCCGGGTATCCGCCCCGGCTGTACGACGATCTCGCGGAGCTCGCGGATGTCCGCCCCGGCAGCCGGGTGCTGGAGGTGGGCTGCGGGACCGGCCAGGCGACGGTGCCGCTGGCCGCGCGGGGCTGCCGGATCACGGCCGTGGACGCGGGGCCGCGCATGGCCGCGGTCGCCCGCCGCAAGCTGGCCGGCCATCCGGCGGTGGAGGTGGTGACCGCTCGGTTCGAGCGCTGGCCGCTGCCGGCCGGGCCGTTCGACACGGTGGTCTCGGCGACGGCGTTCCACTGGATCGACCCGGCGGTGCGCATGGCCAGGGCCGCGGACGCGCTGCGCCCGGGCGGGGCGCTCGCCGTGGTGCGCACCCAGCATGTGCGGGGCGGCACCGAGCGGTTCTTCGCCGAGGTCCAGCGCTGCTACGAACGCTTCGACCCGGACACCCGCCCCGGGCTGCTGCCCCCGAGGGCCGCCGGCCTCGACGGTTCGGACCACGCGGCGGAGGTGGCGCGCAGCGGCCGGTTCGGGCCCACGGTCTTCCGCCGCCACGAGCGGGACATCACCTACAGCACGGCGGAGTACCTGGACCTGCTGCGCACCTACTCCGGTCACCGGGCGCTGCCGCCGGCCGCCCGGGAGGGTCTGCTCGGCTGTGTCGCGGGCCTGATCGACGGGCGGTACGGCGGCCGGGTGACGAAGCGCTACCTCTTCGAGCTGGCCGTGTCGCACCGCCGGTGAGGCCGGGCCGCGGCCGGGTGGCTGCGACACGTCCTGGTGCGTGGCCGTTCGCCACCACGGCGACGGTCGTCAGCGATGCCGGTGCGCCCGTCACCGTCACGACTCCCAGCGCGGCGGGCGGCGGGGCGAAGGGCCGGCCGGCGGCCTGCTCGGCTGCCGGCTGCCTCCACGACCTCGCCACCGACGTCCGCGCGCCCCTGTCCGCCGCCGCACACGGCCCGGCCCGGCCCGGCCCCGGAGGATGCCCTGGGCGCCGGACGGAACCGGCGGCGACCGTCAGCCCCTCGCGGGGGCCTCGCCGGCGAAGGCGGCGGCGAGGCGCAGCCAGGGTGCGGCCTCCTCGGGACGGCCCTGCCGCTCCAGGGTGCGGCCCAGCATCAGGTGGGCGTAGTGCTCCACCGGGTCCCGGTCGATGATCCGCCGCAGCTGCTCCTCGGCCCGCCGCAGCTGGGCCGAGTGGTAGTAGGCGCGGGCCAGCAGCAGGCGGGGCGCGGTCTGTTCCGGGACCTCCTCGACCACGGTGGTGAGCAGCCTGGCCGCCCCGGTGTAGTCCTTGGCGTCGAACAGCAGCAGGGCGCGCTCCCAGCGCTCGGCCGTGGTCTCCTCGCGCGGGACGCCGGGGCCGTTGTCGAACAGGTGCAGGGCGCTCGCCCAGCGGTCCGGCGCCACTCCGCCCGTCGCCGGGTGGTCGCGGAAGGTGTCGCTCATGAGTCCTCCCTCGGTCCTGAGCGGCCGTTGATTGATACATCAACCAACTCCTCCCCGAACCGGTGCCGGGCGGCGGGTATTCCCGGGCGCGGCCGGCCCGGCCCGCCCCGCCTCAGTCCCCGTACGGCTCGTAGTCGAACCAGTCGAAGCGGACGGTTCCCGTCGCGGCGTACAGGCCGATCACCCGGCCGGTGAAGCCGCCGGCGACCTCGGTGGACAGGTACCGGCCGTCGAGCCGGGCGAGTTCCGTGAACGTGCCGTCCGCCTCCCGCACGCCGAACGCGACGGTGTCGGGTCCCTCGCGCGGGTCGGTGAACCCCTGCGCGGGGGTCGTCTCGACGCCGAGCACCACCGGGCCGCCGGCCGACGGGCGGGAGGCCACCACCGACCGCAGCGGGCCGATCCGGGCGATCACCCGTACCTCGCCCGTCGTGGCCTCGATCTCGTAGTGGTGCCGCTCGTCCAGGCGTACGGCCAGCCCGCCGCTCCCGTCGGCCGGGTCGACCAGGGTCCGCGCGCGGCAGGACAGGTGCTGCTGGCGGCGGCCGACGAAGGTGACGTCGGGGTCGTCCAGGCAGGCCCCGCGGGCGCGCAGGCTCAGCCAGCCGGCGCGTTCCCCCGTGGTGCAGTCCTCCTCGCGCCGCGCGCGCGGCGAGATCCAGCCGGGGGCCAGGGCGCCGGAGTCGAAGTCGTCCCGGGCCGGGGCGGCGGCGGGCGGCTGGAGCGGCCAGGGCGGCGGGGCCTGGCCGGGTCTCCCCTCGCCGATGACCGGCCAGCCGTCCACCCAGGTCACCGGGGCCAGGAACGTCTCCCGGCCCAGCACGTGCCAGCCGGGCGACCCGCCGCGCGGCCGGACCCCGAGGAACACCAGCCACCAGGAACCGTCGGGCCCCTGGACCAGGTCGCCGTGGCCGGTGTTCTGGACGGGGTGGTCGGTGCCGCGACGGGTCAGGACGGGGTTGGCCGGGCAGGGCTCGAACGGGCCGTCGGGGGTGCGGCCCCGGGCGACCGAGACGGCGTGGCACCGCTCGGTACCGCCCTCGGCGATCAGGAGGTACCAGTAGTCGCCGATGTGGTACAGGTGCGGCGCCTCCGGGGCCTTGGCACCGGGCGTCCCGGACCACACGCGCCGCGGCTCGCCGAGGGTCCGGCCGGTGTGCGGGTCGATGCGGACCTGGCTGACGCCCGCGACGGTGCACCAGCAGGTGCCGTCGTCGTCCCAGGCGAGGTCCGGGTCGATGCCGTGCACCCCGGGCAGCCGGACCGGGTCGGACCAGGGGCCGGCCGGGTCGGCGGCGGTGAACAGGAGGTTTCCGTCGCCGCTGACGTTCGTCACGATCAGCCAGAAGCGGCCGTCGTGGAAGCGCAGCGTCGGGGCGTAGAGCCCGCCGGACGAGGGCGCGCCGGGCGGCAGCCGCAGCTGGCCCGGCCGGTCCAGGGCGTTGCCGATCTGGGTCCAGTGCACCAGGTCGCGGCTGTGGAAGACCGGGATGCCGGGGTAGTACTCGAAGCTGGAGCAGGCGAGGTAGTAGTCCTCGCCGGCCCGGCAGACGCTCGGGTCGGGGTGGAATCCCGGGATCACGGGGTCGCTGAGGCTGAGGCCGCTCTCGGGCGCGCTCGGCACATCGAGTCCTTTCCGGGATGACCCGCGCCTGGGGCGTGGAGCGAAAGTTTCGCTTCGGTGTTCGAATGATCCCGGCGAGGTTATCCAGAGCCGCCGGAGCGGTCAACGGGTGTTCGGCGGCCCGGCGGGGTTCACTCCGGGGCGTTCCGGACCAGCTTGCGGATCGGCGTCTCCACGATCTCGATCGCGCCGGCCTGCTCGACCAGGGAGGTCACCACGCCGGCGACCTCGGCGGCGGCGCAGACCCCCTGGAGGACCATCAGGCCCGGGGCGGCGCCCGTGTCGAGGCGCCACCAGCGCGGCGGCAGCAGGGGCTCGGCCCGGTCCCAGCGGTCCGCGGGCAGGACGATGGTCAGCAACCGGTGCAGGGGGCCGGCGTACGCGGCGCGCAGCAGGGCGGAGAGGGCACGGATCGTCGCCCGGGTGCTCCGGTCGGCCCAGGCGGCGGGGTTGGCGACGAGATTCACCCCGCACCGTCTGACCGTGTCCAGCACCCGGAGGTCGTTCTGCCGCAGCGACGAACCGGTCTCGACGACCTCCACCACGGCGTCGGCGAGGTCGGGGATCTTGGCCTCCGTGGTCCCGTGCGAGTGCAGGACCGTGGCCCGTACGCCCGAGCGCCGGAAGTACTCCCGGGCCATGGCCGGGTACTCCGTCGCCACCCGCACGCCGTCGGCCAGGTCGGCCACCGTCCGCGCCGGGTGGTCCTCGGGCACGGCCAGGACCAGCCGCCACCCGGAGCGGGTGGACTTGGAGTAGTCGAGGGTGTCCACCACCTCGACCTTCGCGCCCGTCTCGGCGACCCAGTCGGCTCCGGTGAGCCCGATGTCGCAGGTGCCGCCCGCGACGACGACGGGGATCTCCCGGGGCTTGTGGAAGACCACCCGGTCGACGGCCGGATGGCCGATGGTCCCGCGGTAGGCGCGCGGCGCGTGTCTGCTCACGGGCAGGTCCGCGGCGGCGAGGAGGTCGAGCGTGGGCGCTTCCAGCGAGCCGGTGGGGAGCGCGAGTAAGACCATGTCTTCACCCCGAGCGTGGTAAGCGGTCTGCGGACGTGCGTTCCGTCGAACAGGGCGGCGCCGTCCCCGCCCGGGCCGTCGGCCGGGCGGGCGCGCCCCGGCATCAGACGTGCAGCAGCCGGTCGATCCCGGTCACCGGGGGCGCCGGGAGCCGGGCCGGACGGATCTCCAGCTCCCCGACGACCACGTCGCGCGGCCAGCCGTCGATCACGGCCGCGACACAGTCGCCGACCGATTCCGTGCTCATCTTGTACGGCGTCTCGTCCCCGTCGAGATTGGAGATGGCACCGGGGGAGATCAGGCAGGCGCGGACGCCGTTCCCCCGCTCCTCCAGCAGCAGCGTCTCCACCAGCGCCTTCAGGGCCGCCTTGGTCGCGCTGTAGGCGGCCCCGCCCTCGAAGAAGCGGGTCGCCGCGTGGCTGCCCATCGCGACGAACAGGCCGTGGCTCGCGCGGAGGGCCGGCAGGGTGTGCCGGATCAGGTGGAACACCGATGTCAGGTTGGTCGCCACGAGCCGGTCCCAGTCCCCCGCGGGCAGGTCGGCCAGCGGACCGAAGGCCCGGTCGACGGCGTTGGCGACGCACACGTCGAGCCCCCCGGCCCCGGCGACGGCCTCGGCGGCGCACCCGGCGACGGCCTCCGGGTCGGTGAGGTCGCAGCGCAGTTCCCCGAGCCAGTCCTCGCCGGACAGGGTGCGGTTCAGCGACCGGATCCGGTAGCCGCGCCGGTGCAGGGCGGCGGCGACGGCCCTGCCGGTGCCCCGGTTGGTGCCGGTCACCAGCGCCACGGGGCCCTGCGCCTCAGAGGGCATCGAAGGCCCGCTTCCACTGGTGCACGATCTCGTCGCCCGGCACGCCGTCGCGGAACAGGTCCTTGTCGAGGGGCGAGCCGTCCGCGTGCCGCAGCCGCATGCAGTCCTGGGAGACCTCCGAGATCAGGCACAGCCCGCCGTCCGCGCCGGTGCCGAAGATGAGGCAGAAGTCCCAGACCTGCAAGGGGGCGAGCCAGTCGCGCAGCACGTCGTTGACGACGAGCGCCTGGTCCCGCATGGCGCCGACCGGCAGGCCGAGCGCCCGCAGGTAGTCCTCGCCGATGGGCTGGTCCTCCGGGTCCACCCGGTAGTCGAACTTCACGACCGGGCGGGGCAGCGGCTGCCCGTCCGGGAACAGCCCCGGGTACTTGCGGGTGGTGGAGCCGGTCGCCACGTTCTTGACGATGACCTCGAATGGCGGGGCGGGCCGGTACTCCGCCAGGTACAGGGTCGCGGCGACCCGGCCGCGGAAGGCGCAGCGCACCCCCGCCCCGGTGAGTCGGGCGGCGGCGCGTTCGTAGAAGTCCAGGCGCAACGGGCCGGTCTCGTCCACCATTTCGTCCCGCGCGTAGGTGAAGCTGCGCAGGCTGGGGATGAGCCGGACCAGACAGAGGTCGTCGGGCAGCAGCCACAGCTGCTTGCTGCGGCCGGTGATGTCGGGCGGTCTCGTCTCCGCCAGCCGGGTCAACTGCTCGGCGTCGTACGGGGCGAGGGGGCCGGTGTCCATGTCGTTGCCTTCCGCTCACGGGTCTGTCGGGACGCCGGGGCGCTGTGCGGTGGTCAGTAGGGCGTGCTGCCCAGTCCCGCGAATCTGTCGGCGATGAAGTCGGCCCAGGTGGAGTCCAGGACGGTCAGGTGCCCGTCGGCGGTGATCCGCCACTGGCGCGCGTCGTGCGGCGGGTAGGCGAACAGCACGGCCGACAGCCGTTCGTAGCCCGCCCGGGTGTCCGGGCGGTGCACCCGGTGGGTGGAGGGGCGGAAGCGGCCGTCGGAGGCCCTGGCGAGCATCCTGCCGATGTTGCACAGCACGACGTCCGTGTGCGCGATCACCGGCTCGACCCAGCTGCCGTCGTGCAGGACGTACTGCAACCCCTGGTCGCTGGGCGGTAGTTGCAGGCCCAGCAGCTGGATGCCCGAGTGTTCGTGGGCGAGGACCTCGCGTCCGTCGGTGTCCCGGTAGCGGATGACCCGGAGGTTGGCCGCGTCCCGTGAGAGCTCGAGCGGGGGCGCGTGGGGCGGCAGCATGCCGTGGATCACCTCGGCGAACAGCCGGACCAGGGTGAAGGCCGTTTCGAAGACGCCGGCGGCCGCCCGGCCGAACCGGGGAAAGGCGCCCAGGACGTGTGCGGCGCCGGGCGGCCGGTCGGCGATCATGGCGCCGCTCACATGGATGAACTCCTTCGGGTCGGCCACGCCGCGCGCCAGGCGTGGCACCTCCGAGAGGTACGGGAAGAACCCGTGGGTGCCGCCGCTGGAGATCTGCGGCACCCGTTCATAGGCGTAGTCGGACAGGCGGGGCGCGGCCGAGTCGCAGGCCTCGGAGAAAGCGCGGGTCAGTTCTTCGACGCGGGCGCCGATACCCGGTACCTCGACGGCCATGAAACCCCAGTCGGTGAGCTGGGTTCTGATGTCCCCGGCCGCGGACCGCATGTCCGCCTCCGCATTGTCCGTGCTAATCGAAGGGATACGGCCGCTGAGCTTCATCGGAGGAACACCCACTGGCACTCCAAACGAGCGTTTGCGGAACACGCCGATGGCCTCGCACAGGGCAAAAGAGTCTCCCCGGGCCGGTGCACCCGTCAAGGAGTCGTCTCCAGGCGATCACCGCCTGTTCGCCCTTGGCCGGATCGGCACCGTCGACGGGCGTCCCGGGCAGCGACAACCGGCCTGATACGGCCGCGTACTTCCGCCCCGCCCGGCCATCGATTACGTTGCTGCCACGAATTGCCGCAGCCGGCGGGAGTGGTTGCCGTGGCCCACCCCTTCAGTGACGATCACGAGCAGTTGCGCGACGCGGTACGCCGTTTTCTCACCGATAAATCACCGGAAACCGAGGTCCGGCGCCTGATGGAGCGGACGGACGGGTTCGACCGGGCCGTATGGCGGCAGATGGCGGAACAACTGGAACTGATGGCGCTGATCATTCCGGAGGAATACGGCGGGGCCGGTTACTCGTACGCCGAATTGTGCGTCGTTCTCGACGAGATGGGCCGGGCGCTGCTGTGCGCGCCGTACTTCGCGACCGTGGCGCTGGCCGCGAACCTGCTGCTCGCCTCGCACGACGAATCGGCCCGGGCGGACTATCTGCCCGGCATCGCGAGCGGCCGTACCATCGCCACGGTCGCGCTCGCCGAACGGCGGGGAGACTGGGGAGTGAGCGGCATCGCCCTGGAGGCCGCCCGCACCCCGGACGGGGCGTGGCGGCTGTCGGGAGAGAAGCACTACGTCCTGGACGGCCACGTCGCCGATCTGGTGCTGGTGGCGGCCAGGACGCGGGCGGGGGTGTCGCTGTTCGCCGTGGAGCGGGGCGCCGCCGGTCTCACCGCCGCCCCGGTGCCCACCCTCGACCCGACCCGCAAGCTCGCCCGGCTCTCCTTCGACCGGGTGCGGGCCCGCCCGGTCGGGGCCGACGGCGAGGGCCGGCCCGCCGTGGCCCGGATGCTGGACCTGGCGGCCGTGGCGCTGGCGGCCGAACAGGCCGGCGGGGCGCAGCGGGTGCTGGAGATGGCCGTCGCGTACGCCAAGCTCAGGGTGCAGTTCGGGCGGCCCATCGGCAGCTTCCAGGCCATCAAGCACAAGTGCGCCGACATGCTGCTGGAGGTGGAGTCGGCGCGGGCCGCGGCCTTCCACGCGGGCTGGGCGGTGGCCGAGGACGACGACGAGGTGCCCGTCCTGGCGAGCCTGGCCAAGGCCTGCTGCTCGGAGGCGTACTTCCACGCCGCCGCGGAGAACATCCAGATCCACGGGGGCATCGGCTTCACCTGGGAGCACCCCGCCCATCTCTACTTCCGGCGGGCCAAGAGCAGCGAACTGCTCTTCGGTGACGCCGCCCACCACCGCGAGCTGCTGGCTCGGCGGATCGGAGTCTGACCGGAGGAGACGTTGGAAGCAGCCCCGGGCACGCCCGCGTTCCCGTACCCGTTCCGCGCCGGGCCGTTCCGCCGCCGGGTGCGGGCCTGGATCTCGGCCAGTGTCCCGCCCGGCCTCACGGTGCCCGGCCGGCCGGCGGCGCACGCGGAGTGGGAGCGCCGGCTGCTCGGCGCGGGGCTGGTGTGCCCCGCGTGGCCCCGGCGGTACGGCGGGGCCGGGCTCGGTGTGCCCGAGGTGCTGGTGCTGGAGGAGGAGTGCGCGCGCGCCGGCGTGCCGAGGATCGGGCGGGGAACCGGTGAACTGGTCGTCGGCCCGGTCCTGCTGGCCCACGGCACCGAGGAGCAGCGGGCGCGGCTGCTGCCCGGGATCCGGTCCGGCCGGGACACGTACTGCCAGGCGTACGCGGAGCCGTCCCACGGATCAGACCCGGCCTCCGTGCGGACCCGGGGCACGGTGGTGGGCGACGAGATCGTGATCAGTGGCCGCAAGACGTGGGTGCACGGTGCCCGGCGGGCCGGCACGGCGCTGGTGCTGTGCCGGACGGACCCGGCCGCGGAGCGCCACCGGGGCCTGTCGTGCGTGGCGGTGCGGCTGGACGAGGGCAACGGCACCCGGGTGCGTCCGGTCCGGTCGGCGGACGGGACTCAGGACCTGTGCGAGGTGGAGTTCGACGGGGCCCGTGCTCCGCTGCGCGATGTCGTCGGCGGCCTGGGCGGCGGGTGGCCGGTGGTGATGACCGCCCTGGCGCACCAGCGGGCCGGGCGCGCGCTGGCCTCGCTCACCGGTTTCGAGGCCGCCTTCCGGGATCTCGTCCGGGAGGCGCAGAAGGCCGGGAGAACGCGGGACCCCCTGGTCAGAGACCAACTGGCGCGAACCTACACGCGATTGGCACTGCTGCGGCTGACCGTCGCCGATCCGCCGGCGGCCGGGGCGCCGGGTGCCGGGGCGGCCGTGACGGGACTGCTGCGGGCCGAGTACCGCCGCCGGTTCGGCGAGACGGCCCTCGCGGTGACCGGCGCGGCCGGGCTGCTCGGCGCGGGCCCCGGGGAAGAGGCCGGGGACCCGGCGGGCCGTTGGCAGCGGCTGTTCCTTTCGGGCCGGGGCGACACGATCGGGGACGGTACGAGCGAGGTGCTGCGGGACATCATCGCCGAACGGCTCCTGGGGCTGCCCGCGGAGCGAAATGCTCGGTCCGGCGCGCTCCCCGTCACTAGGATGCCGCGCATGGCCACAGCCCCGCACACCGTCCTCGAACTCCTCGCCCGTTACGCACCGGAGAGCCCCGCGGAACACGCGGACGTGGAGCGGGTGCGCTCCCTCGTCGCGTCGGGCGATCCGTGGCGGCGGTCGACTCCGCTGCACGTCACCGGGTCCGCGCTGATCGTGCACCCGGACAGCGGCCGGGTCCTGCTGCGCTGGCACCAGCGCCACGATTCCTGGCTGCTGGTCGGCGGGCACGCCGATCCGGAGGAGTCCGACCCGCTCGCCATCGCCCTGCGGGAGGGGCGGGAGGAGACGGGACTGACCGACCTCGTGCCCTGGCCGGACGCCGGGGTCCGGCACCTGGTGATCGTGCCGGTGCCGGCCAACTCCCGGGAGGCGGCGCACGAACACGCCGACATCCGTTTCGTGCTGGCCACGGACACCCCCGACGCGATCCGCCCGGAGAACCCGCAGGCGCCGCTGCGCTGGCTGACGCCCGGGGAGGCACGCCGGGTGATCACCGAGGAGAACATCCAGGAGACGCTGTCCCGCGTGGAGCCACTGCTCGCGGACTGACCCGGCCGGAGGCCCCAGATGTACGCGGTACTGTCGGTGACGGACAAGACGGGCATCACGGAGCTGGGGGCCGGTCTGAGCCGTCTGGGCCTGCGCCTGGCGGCCACCGCCGGCACCGCCCGCCTGCTGCGGGAGGCCGGGCTGGAGGCCACGGTCATCGGCGAGCTGTCCGGGGTGCCGGAGCTGATGGGCGGCCGGGTCCGGGCGTTCCACCCGTCGGTCTTCGGCGGACTGCTGTACCGCCGGGGGCATCCGGCCGACGAGGCGGACGTCCGGCACCACCACGTGCCCCGCATCGACGTCCTGGTGTGCAACTTCCGCGACCTGCCGCCGGACGACGCCTCCGAGGCCGTGCTGGACTCCATCGACGTGGGCGGTCCCGCCATGGTGCGGGCCGCCGCCAAGAACCACGCCGACGTGCTCCCCGTCGTGGACCCCGCGGACTACGGCGCGGTCCTCGGCGCCCTGACCGCCGCCGGCGGCCGGGTCGGCGCCACCGACCCGGAGTTCCGGCGCCGGCTGGCCGTGAAGGCGTTCGTCCGTACCGCGGCCTACGACCGGTCGATCCACCGGCTCCTCGCCCGCCCCGCGCAGAACCCGGCGGGGCACTCCCGGCCCTGAGCACCGCCCGGCCGCCCCGCCCACGACCTCCAGAACGGTGGTTCCCGCCATGGACATCCGGGCCCTGCACGCCCGAGCCCTGCTCACCACGGACCGGTTCGTCGCAGCCGTCGGCGCCGGCCGGTGGCAGGCGCCGACCCCCTGCGAGCGGTGGAACGTACGGCAGGTGGTGAACCATCTCGTGGCCGGGAACCTGTGGGTGCGCGAGCTGGGCCGCGGCCGGACGATCGAGGAGGTCGGCACGGAACTCGACGGGGACCTGCTGGGCGACGACCCGGCCGCCGCGCACGCGGCCTCCGTCGCGGCGGCGACCGAGGCGTTCGCCGCCGAGGACGCCCTGGACCGCCTGTGGCCGCTCTCCTACGGGCAGCGGCCGGGCCGGGTGTACGCCAGGCAGCGGTTCGTGGACGTGCTCCTCCACGGCTGGGACATCGGCCGGGCGCTGGAACCCGCCCCCCGGCTGCCGGCCGCTCTGGTCGACGCCTGCCTGGAACTCTTCGACAGCCGCCCGCGGATGTTCGCCCAGTGGGGGTTCGCCGAGGTGGCGGTGGAGCCCGGCGCGGACCCGCAGACCCGGCTGCTCGCCCTGGCCGGCCGCCGCCCCTGACCCGCCCCGGCGCGGGCACCGCGGCGCCGGCTACCCCCGCGCCGGGCCGTCCTCGTCCAGCCGTGCCAGGACCTCCTGGGTGTGTTCACCGAGCACCGGTGGCCGCCGGTACACCCCGGAGGGGGTCGCGGTGAAGCGGATCGGGCAGTTGGGGAACACCACCGGGCGGGCGTCGCCGGGCTGGTCCACCGCGACGAGCATGTCCCGGGCCCGGACGTGCGGGTCGGTGAACAGGTCGGCGGCGTCGTTCACCGGCCCCAGCGGGACCCGGCCGCCGAGTTCCACGGCGATCTCGGCGGTGGTCCGCTCCCGTGTCCAGCCGGCGACCGCGTGGTGCACGAGGGCGGCGTTGGCGACCCGGTCACCGTTGGTGCGGGTCCGCTCGTCGGCGACGAGGTCGGGGCGTCCGATCGTCTCGCACAGCACCTTCCAGTGGTTGTCCGTCGGGGCGGCGATGGCGCACTGCCCGTCCTTGGTGGGGAAGATGTCGAACGGCACCAGCTGCGGATGGCTGTTGCCGGTGGGGACGCTGACCACGCCGGTGTAGGACCAGCGGTAGACGGCGGTCTCGCACAGGGACACGACCGAGTCGACCATGGCCACGTCGACCAGCTGGCCCTCCCCCGTGGCCCGCGCGTGGTGCAGGGCGGCCAGGACGCCGACCGCCGCGAGCGTGGCGGGGTACAGGTCACCGATGGTGGGGCCGGTCCGGACGCCCTCGTGCCCGGCCGGCCCGGTCATGCTGACCAGCCCGCCCATGGCCTGCGCGACGATGTCGTAGGCGGGCCAGTCCACGTAGGGGCTGGCTCCGGTGCGCGGGTCGCCGAAGCCGCGGATGGCCGCGTACACCAGCCGGGGGTTGCGGGCGTGCAGCGCCTCGTACTCCAGCCCCCAGCGCTCCATCACGCCCGAGCGGTAGTTCTCGACCAGCACGTCCGCGGTGTCGACGAGCCTCAGCAGCCGCTCCCGGTCGGCGGGGACGCCGAGGTCCAGGACGATGCCCAGCTTGTTGCGGTTGATGCTGGCGAACAGGCCGCCGTAGTGCCGGCCGGTGTCGTCCTTGGTGAACGGGCCGGCGAACCGGGGCAGGTCCCCGGCGGGCGGTTCGATCTTGATGACCTCGGCGCCGAGGTCGCCCAGCATCATCGTGCAGAACGGGCCGGACACGGCGCGGGTCAGGTCGACCACCCGGACGCCCTTCAGCGGTCCGGTGGGCCCCGGCCGCATCGGCGCGGCGTGCTCGTGGCCGGTGAGGTGGGCGCTTGGGCCGTCGGGCGCTGGTGCGGGGTCAGGCGTGGTCAAGGCGTTCCGTCCCTTCCGAGGCGCTGACGTCGGCGCGGCAGACGTACCGGACCGGCCGGAACACCACGTCACCGGTGAGCGAGACGGCCGATATCGGGTGCGAGGGGCGCAGCCGGGGCTCGCCCCAGTCCGCGGCGTCGAAGGCGGCGAGCCGTGGGCGGCCGCGCTGGGCGTCCGTGATGTCGTGGGCGCGTTCCACCTGGAGGAGGCGGGGGCCGCGCGGGGTGCGGGCCAGGTGCATGGCGTCGGTGAACCGGAGGTCGGCGGCGGCCAGCGGGACGGGGTCGAGCAGCCGCGCGTCCAGCAGGAGACGGCCGTCGGCGCGGACCTCGGCGGCGGCGCCGTGGTAGCGCAGGCGCAGTCCGACGGCGGCCGGGCGGACCCGGTACCCCCATCGCCGGGCGAGCAGCCGGGCGGCCTGCTCGCCGTCGACGAACGCCGCCACGTGGAAGCCCCTGCCGCGGGCGCCGCTCCGGCACACGACGCGGGTCTCGGCCAGGGTGAACGGTCCCGCGTCGCTCTCGGCGGCGCGCAGGACGGTCACGGTGATCACCGGGGGGTTCACCGGGTGCAGGGCCGGGGGCAGGACCTCCTGCCGGGCGTGGCCGTCCACCTGGTAGACGAGCTGGAGGAGTTGTGCGCCGTGGCAGGCCAGCGGCTCGGTGGCGGGGGCGGCGACGTAGGGGGCGTGCGCGGCCATCGCGTCGGGGTCGGCGGTTCCGCTGAGCATCAGTCGCCGTCCTGTGCGAAGTGCGGCATGACCTCGGCGGCGAACAGCCGCATGCTGGCCAGGACCTGGTCCTGGGGCACCAGATTCGCCGTGTTCAGCAGGAAGTTGATCGCGTCCACGCCCATGCTCTCCCAGATCTTGATGGCCTTGACGATGCGGTCCGGGTCACCGATGGCGACGCCCTCGGGTACGGGGCGCCGGCCCGCCGGGTCGTCGTCGCGGACCCGGTCGACGCCGCCCGGCGCGAGATTGCCGAGCGACCGGTACGCCGGGGTGGGATAGACCTCCCGCGCCCACAGCAGCTGGCTGTTGAGCATGCCGAAGGCGTCGAACATGGCGCCGCCGACCCGGCTCGCGGTGGCGTCGTCCTCGTGGCAGAAGAGGTAGTTCATGGTGGCCACCTGGTCGTTGACCGCGCGGCCGGCCGGGTCGCACTGCTGGATGCGCTTGCGGTACTCGCCGGTGCGCCGTTCCTGTTCCTTGAAGCTCGCCGCGGCGACCCCGAGGCAGCCGATGCCCCGGTCGGCCGCGTCGCGTTCGGTGCCGGGGGAGGTGACCGTCACCCACAGCGGAGGATGGGGGTCCTGCACTGGTTTGGGCACCACGGGTCGCTCGGGCAGGGTGAAGGTGGTGCCGTCGTAGCGGACGCGTTCCTCGGTCCACATGCGGGGCAGTACGTCGATGTACTCGTCCCAGGACATCTTGGTGGTGTCCGGGTCGGCCATGAAGCCGCCGAGTTCGGTGATCGTGGAGGCGCGTGCGGTTCCGAGGTCCAGCCGGCCGCCGGAGAGGATGTCGAGGGCGGCGGCCCGTTCGGCGACGCGTACCGGGTGGTTGATCTGGGGCACGCACACCACGCCCCCGTGGCCCACGCGCAGCCGGGACGTCGACATGGCGACGGCGGTGAGGAAGACCTCGGGGGCGGAGCAGTGCGAGTACTCCTGGAGGAAGTGGTGCTCGACCGCCCAGGCCGTGGTGAACCCCAGTTCGTCGGCCAGCCTGCTCTGTTCCAGGGCGTCCTGGTAGGCCTGTATCTCGTCGGCGTGGCCCAGCGGCTGGGGCACCGACAGTTCGAAGAAGATGCCGAATTTCATGCGTGCTCCCCTCAGGCTCGTCCCGTGGCCGGCCGCGTGCGGTGCCGCCGGGTGTGTCAGCCGGCCGGTGCCCCGGGCCCGCGCACCAGGCGCCCGGCGGCGACGACCAGGCGCGGTCGCAGCAGGGCCCCGATGTCGTGCAGCGGGTCGCCGTCCACGGCGAGCAGGTCGGCGCGGTGTCCGGGCGTCAGCACGCCCGCGTCCTCGATGCCGAGCCCGGCCGCGGCGCCGGAGGTGGCGGCGACCAGGGCCTGACGGCGGGTCAGCCCGATGCCGTCCTCCCCCACCAGGGCCGCCAGGTCGGCCGGGAAGCCGGCGAAGGTGCGGTGCGGGACGCCCGCGTCCGAGCCGGCGAGCAGGGGCACCCCGGCGGCGAGCAGCAGCCGGAAGACCTCGCGGACGCGCTGGTGCCGGTCCCGGAACCGGGGCGCGATCAGGTCGGTGCCGTCCCGCATCCGGTGCAGGGCGCCGCTGATCGTGGGGACGAAGGCGATGGAGCGGGCGGCCATCAGGTCGGCGGTGGCCGGGTCGTACGCGATGCCGTCGGCCGTCTCGAAGAGGCAGTGCTCGATGGTGCGCGCGCCCGCGGCGGCGGCCCGGCGGATGCTGAGCGGGTCGTAGGCGTGGGTGGCGACCGGGCGGCCCAGCCGGTCGCTCTCGTCCACGCAGGCCCGGACCTCCTCCGCGCTGAACTGGGGGCGTATCGGGTTGGTGCGGGGGGTCAGGTTGCCGCCGCTGACCATGAGCTTGATCCAGTCGGCGCCGTCGCGCACCTGGGTTCTGACGGCCCTGCGGATGTCGGTGGGCGAGTCGCACTCGTGGCTGAACCAGTGGCAGTGGCCGCCGGTGACGGTGATCGGCCGGCCGCTGGTCAGCACCCGGGGTCCGGGGATCCGGCCGTCGGCCACCGCGGCGCGCAGCGGGAAGGCGACCTCGTTCAGGGTGCCCAGGTCGCGGACCGTGGTCACGCCGGCCTCCACGGCGGCCCGCAGGTTGACGACGGCGCGTACGGCGAGGACGGCGGCGCCGGCCCGGGCCTCCCGCTGGTAGTCGCGGACGGGCACGTCGGATCCGCTGAGGGTCAGGTGCACATGGGCGTCGATGAGCCCCGGCATGAGGGTGGCCCCGGGCAGGTCGAGCCGGGGGCCGGCCGTCGCGTCGCCGTCGCCGAGGTCCGCCCGGCGGCCGACGGCGGCGATGCGGTCGCCGTCGAGGAGGACGAAGCCGTGCCGGACGGGTGCGGTGGCGGCCCCGTCCCAGACCCGGTCGGCCGTGATGAGCAGGCGGCCGGTGCGCTCCCGCTCGTTCACCCTCGCCCCTCCTCACCGGGTACGACGGCGTACGGGTGCGGCGCCGGCCGGGCGGGGCGGCGCGGGGGGCACGCCCGCTCCACGGTCGCACCGCCGGCCGTCGCGGACTTCGCAGGCACGGCGCCGGCCGTCGCGGACTCCCCGGGCACGGCGCCGGCCGTCGCCGGTTCAACGGGCACGGCGCGCCTCCGGGCCGGCGGCCGGGCCGCCGCGCGGGAGCGGCGTCGCGGGCACCGGGAAGGGCGCCCGGCCCGGCGGGACAGTGCACCCGT
>NZ_JBEZUP010000017.1:0-146710 GCF_040636485.1 Streptomyces sp. NPDC038707 | reverse complement strand
GGGCACCGGCCCGCACGCGCGGCGGTCCCAGGGCCGGACACGCAGGCGGGGCGACCGGTGCCGGCCGGTCCCAGCCGCCGTACGCCCTCCGCCCCAGCGGCCCGGCCGCCGCGCGGGAGCGGCGTCGCGGGCACCGGGAAGGGCGCCCGGCCCGGCGGGACAGTGCACCCGTGGCACCGGCCCGCACGCGCGGCGGTCCCAGGGCCGGACACGCAGGCGGGGCGACCGGTGCCGGCCGGTCCCAGCCGCCGTACGCCCTCCGCCCCAACGGCCCGGCCGCCGCGCGGGAGCGGCGTCGGCCGGGCCGGTGGCGGTGTCCCGTTCCCGGTCCCGGTGATCAGGTCCATGCCGCACCCGTCCCGGGCTCGGTACAGCGGGCGCCGGGGGCGAGGGACGCCAGCCGGGCCAGGACCCGGTCCAGATCCTCGGCGCCCCAGATCCGGGTGCCGGTCCACAGCTCGCACAGCGACCGGTACATCTCGCCGACCACTTCCACCACCTCGCGCGGCAGGGGGTCGGGGGCGGGCCAGGCCGAGCGGGGGCGGCCCTCGCGGACCCACTCCTCCACGCGGGACTGCAGTCCGCCGGCCGCGTAGTGGTCGCGCAGCACCTGCTTGTCTGCGTGGGCGCCGTCCAGCAGCAGCCGGGCCTCGTCGGGGGTGCCCGCGTGGTCGACCAGGATCAGCCGGCCGCGCGCGTCCCGGCCGTACTCGACCTTGCCGTCGGCGAGCACCAGCCCGACGCGCCGGGCGTGTTCGCCGACCACGTCGGCCACCAGCCGGGTGCGGTCCTCCAGTTCGGCCTGCTGCTCCGCGTCCAGTCCGCCGATGGCCGCCGCCTCGTCCCGGCCCACGAAGCGGTCGATCTCCTCCAGCTTGGTGGTGTACTCGATGACCGGGCGCTCCAGTACGGTGCCCGGGGCGGGGAGCCCGGCCAGGCCGATGTCGGCCGGTTCGAGCCGGCCCAGCCTCAGCCGGCGCAGTACCGAGGAGCCCTCGGGGAGCATGGCGCGGAAGATGACCTGGAGCGGCACGAGATGGTTGACGTCCGCCGGTCCGAGCGCCCGCTCCCGTGGGTCGATGACCCTCAGCAGGTCGAACTCCAGCCGGTCGGGCGGGTGGAAGGCGCGGAAGTGGCTGGGCACGCCCGCCTCGGCCAGCAGGCGGAAGTTGAACGCCGCGATGCGGCAGCAGGCCTCGCCCTTGCCGGGGACGGAGTCGGGCATCTTGCCGTAGTGGAAGACCGAGTAGTCGTCGGTGAACCGGAAGCTGCCCACTCCGCTGCGTCCGCCGGCCGGCTCCCGCCGGACGTCGAGATCCTTGGTGGAGAACCTCTTCGGCACTACTGCCTCCTCGCGTGCGCGTTCCTGCCGGATCAGGCGACGGTGGTGCGGCCGTCGTCGTCGAGCACCGGGATCCAGTCGACGTCGGCGGGGACGTTGCGGGCGCCGCTGAACCAGAACGCGCGGACGATGCCCGAGTCCCGCAGCTCGGACAGCCACCGGACGGCGGCCCGCGGGCGCCGGGTGAAGGCGTAGCACATCGGTCCCTCGGAGCTCATCGCGACGGCGTCGATCTCCTGACCCCGGCGCGCCTCCTCCAGCAGGTACTTGACCTGGGAGGACTGCATGTCGATCTGCTTCTGCTTGAAGTGGCTCTCGTACGTCAGGAAGTTCACCGCGCGGCAGAAGGACGGGTAGTCGGCCTCGAGGACCGAGGTGGCCAGGTTCATCAGGACCGCGTGGGCGGTGCGCCGGGCCTCCTCGGCCGGGATGGGCAGGGTCCGGGCGAAGAACTGCCGTTCGGTCTCGCCGTGCATCTGGTGCCCGTCGGGGATGATCACCAGGACCGGCCAGGTGGGGAAGGGCGCCGAGATCAGCACGGGGGGCCGTTTCCCGCCGCCCGCGAACCGGGTCGGGACCAGGTAGCGCTTCGGGTCCTCCGCGAAGTCGCCGGGGTTGAGATGGCCGCCGTCGACCAGGAAGCCGCCTCTTTCTATGAGGTTGGGGCTGGCGCCCGAGGTGCCGGCCCGGCCGGCGGCCCGGGCGATCTCCGCGGTGCCGACCGAGAGCCCGGCGAACTGGGCGTAGGCGCGGCCCACGGCCACGGCCGTGGTGGTGCCGGAGCCGAAGCCCGTGTGCGGGGGGAGCCCCTTACGGATCACCACCTTCGCCGGCGGGCCGCCCCATGCCTCCCTGAGCCGGTCCAGCAGGGCGCCGACGGCCTCCCGGTGGGCCGAGCCGTTCTCGTCCGCCTCGACCGCGTTCTCGTGGTGCGGCAGGACGACGGCCTCCAGGCCCGGCGAGCGCAGCGCCATGGACGCCATGCCGTTGCGGCGGCCGGTCTCGCCGTTCAGGTCGATCAGCGTGAAGCTGACGCGGCATCCGGTGCGGACGCGCACGCCCCATTCCTGCGACAGGGCCTCGGACATGGCGTCTCCCCAGTCTCGTCGGTGTCCCTCAGCGGACCGCGTCCGTCTGCGCGTCCTCGACCACCAGGTCCTCGTACCGGGCGCCCGGCTCGATCAGGCCCCAGCGCCGCATCCAGGCGTAGGCCCTCTCGAACTCCAGTCGCGTGTACGGCTCCGGGGGTACGTAGCGCAGCCGCGGCAGGTGGAAGTCGTCCGGGGTGATGCGGCCCGCGAACTCCTCGGGCAGCGAGTCGATCAGGTAGTGCAGGTAGGGGCGCTTGTCCCGGCCGAGCGCGGCCACCGCCCGGACGACCGCCCGGTTGCAGGCGGCGTAGACGGCGCGGTCGAAGTCCGGCGCCACCAGCTCCAGTCCCGCGTAGTGGGTCTCGATGACCTTCTGGAAGCCCTGCTTCTCGGCCAGGGTGATCCACGGTTCCGACAGGGCGACGGCCGCGGCCTCGCCGGACTGGACGGCGCGGTAGCCGTCGATGGTGTGGTACCCCACCGTCTTGATCTCGTCGGCCTCCAGGAAGCCCTCCAGCATCTGGATGGCCGCGTAGTGGTTGCCGTTGTGGAAGCTGACCGCCACGGGGGCGTTCGCCAGGGTCTGGGGGTAGAGGTACGCCGAGCCGGGCGCCGCCATGAGGGCCATCACGGCGACCGACGAGCGCTTCCCGATGATCCGCGCTCCCCGGCGGCTGTCGTGGGCGCGCCGGATCTGCCCCCACTCGCAGGCGCGGTACAGGTCGACCTGCCCCTCCTCGAAGGGCACGTGGTTGCGGATCGAGTCGACCAGTTCGTGGTCCGCCACCGGTTCGGTCAGCCTCTGCTCCGCGCGGTTGCGGATGAATTCCACGGTGACGTTTTCCTCGGCGAAATAACCGAGTTCGTCGGCGACCAGCCAGGGCAGCGCGAAGACGGCGGACGGGCCGACACCTTCGGTGCGCACGGTAAGCGTCATGAAAAACGACCCCTCTCGCGAAACCGTATTCCGCCCGACTGAAGGAGTATCACACCGGGGACGGACTGCCAACCCCGCCTGTTTTCCGCTGAATTACGGCAGGGGAAATCGCCGCACCGTTCTCCGTATTTCCCGCCGGGGAAACCGTGGCCGGACGACTCGGGTGCGTTCAGGGTCTTCGGACGGGCACGGGCGCCCGCGCCTGCCGTACGGTGAGGACGGCCCGGGCCCTGGCCACGCCGAGCGCGAGGCACTCGGGGGGACTCAGGTCCGACAGCAGGCCGTTGAGGAAGCCGCCGGCGAACGCGTCGCCGGCGCCGACCGCGCTGGTCACCGGGGAGCCGGGCGCGGCGACGCGGTGCCGGCCGCCCGGCCCGTGGACGAGCGCGCCGCGGGCGCCCAGGGTGACGACGCCGAGCACGCCGTGCCGGGCGAGCACCGCGGCCGCCGCCTCGGCGTCGTCGGTGCCGGTGAGCGCGGTGGCCTCCGCCTCGTTGCCGAGGACGACGTCGACCCCGGCGGCCAGCAGTTCGGCGAAGCGCCGGCGGCGGGTGCGCACGAGCGCCGGGTCGGAGAGCGCGAGGATGCGCAGGGCGCCGAGCGCGACGGCGCGCCGCAGGGCGTCGCGGGCCGCCGCGCGGCCGTCCTCGGAGGCCAGCAGGTACCCCTCGACCAGCATCCCGTGGCAGGGGCCGGCGTCGGCCAGGCACGCCTCCACCGCGTCCGGCAGCATCCGCAGCCGCCACCGCTCGCCCTGCCAGATGAGGAAGGCCCGCTCGCCGTCGGGGAGCAGCAGCACCAGGCAGCGCCCGGTGCGGCCCCGGCCGGGCGTGCGGACCGGCACCGTCACCCCGCGTCCGGCCAGGTCGTCCCGGACGGCCCGGGCGAGGGGGTCGTCCATGGACGCCGTGGCGAGCGCCGCCCGGCCGCCGTCGGCCACGAAGGCGACGCAGGTGTTGGCGGCGCTGCCACCGGCCGAGACCACGACCCGCGCGCCGTCCCGCTCCAGTCCGGCGACGACCTCCGCCAGCGCGTCGAACTCCAGGAAGTCCGCGGCGCCCGGTTCCGCGCCGAGCCGGGCGCACATCTCCGGCCGGACGGCGACCACCAGGTCGGCCAGGGCGTCCCCGAGTGCGACCAGACTCGCGGGCGCCATCAGAAGCGCTCCCCCGTCGGGTACGGTCCGGGGAATTTCCCGATCACCCGCGCGCAGCGGGTGTCGTTTTTCCGTAACGCGTCGTCCCCGTCGGGGAGAAGACAGTGATCGATTTCCAAGAGGACCTCCCGGCCGCTTCGTCGGAAAAGTCTCGGGCGCTTCCCATTACAGCAGTTTCGGAATGACCTCCCGGGTCAGCAGCAGGAAAGAGGCGTGGCTCAGGGGGGCGCACAGCAGGTAGTGCAGACCGATCTCCTCCTGAAGCGCCCTGATCCGTTCGGCGACCCGGGCGGGGCTGCCGTGGATCACGACGTCGTCCGCGTACCGCTCGGCCCGGTCCCGGGGGTCGTGTCCCGGCCCGCTCGTCCCGGCCGGCCGGATGCCGCGGGAGTAGTCGCGCCGGGCCGGGTCGCTCAGCGCGCCGAGGGACCAGCGCGCGCCGCGCAGCGCGACCTGGCGGGCCTCCTCGTCGGTCGGGGCGACCGCGATCAGCCGTGCCATGGGGATGACCCGGCCGTCGACGGGGTGGCCGGCGTCGGCCAGGCCCTGCCGGTAGGCCCGGTACTTGACGCCGATGTCCGCGTGGCTGGAGTGCGGGTCCATCAGGATCGAGAAGCCGGCGGAGGCGGCCCAGGCGACCGCCTGGGGCGAGGAGGCGGCCATCCACACCGGCGGGTGCGGCCGTTGCAGCGGCTTGGGCAGCACCTCGATGTCCTCGAAGGTGTGGAACCGGCCCCGGTGGGTGAGGCGTTCCTGCCGCCACGCGCCGAGGACGACCTCCACGTTCTCCCGGAACAGCGCGTAGCTGCGCTCGAGGTCGAGGCCGAACACCCGGAACTCGGTGGGGTCGTTGCCGCGGCCGGCGCCCCAGTCGACCCGTCCGCCGGACAGCACGTCCAGCAGCGCGATCTCCTCCGCGAGCCGCAGCGGGTGGTGCATCGCGGCCAGCGAGACGGCGGTGCCGATGCGCAGCCGCTGGGTGCGGGCGGCGACCATCGTGCCCATCATGCTCACCGACGGGGAGACGGAGTAGGTGGTGAAGTGGTGTTCGGCGAGCCACACCGCGTCGTAGGCCCCGGACCGCTCCATGAGGTCGATCCGTTCCAGCGCGCGGTGGTAGACGGTCTCGGGCGGTGTCCGGCGCCCGGGCCAGGAGAAGAACTGCAGGACGCCGAAGCGCAGTCGGCCGTGGTCCGCTGTCGTCATGCCAGTCACCCCAGTTTCGCCGAGCGCCGGTAGGCCACCTCGGGGTCGGTGAGTACGTTGACGAGGTACGGTTCGCCCGCCGCGAAGGCCCGGCGCAGCGCCGGGGCGATCCGGCACGGGTCGGTGACGGTCTCGCCCGCCCCGCCGAGCGCCTGGACCACCTGGTCGTAGCGGCTGCCCGGCCGCAGGTCCGCCGCGACGTCCGCGCCGTAGAGCGCGCGCATGGGGTGCTTCTCCAGCCCCCAGGCGCCGTTGTTGCCGACGATCATCACCACCGGGAGCCGGTGCCTCACGAGCGTGTCGACGTCGCCCGCCGAGAAGCCGAAGGCGCCGTCGCCGAGGAGGAGCACCACCTGCCGGTCAGGGTGCAGCAGCCGGGCGGCGATCGCGTAGCCGATGCCGTTGCCGAGGCAGCCGAACGGGCCGGGATCGAGCCAGCGGCCCGGCAGGTGGGAGTCCAGCAGCCGGCCCGCGTACGACACGAAGTCACCGCCGTCGCCGATGACGACGGCGTCGTGGTCGAGCTGGGCGATCAGTTCGCCGAGGACGCGGGCCGGGTGGATCGGCGTGCCGGCGTGTTCCCGTTCCGGCCGTTCGGCCGCGCGCAGGGCCCGCTCCCGCGCGCGCAGCCGCCGTATCCACTCCTCGTGGTCCGCCCGGGGCCCGGACCGGGCGGCCATGCCGTCGAGGATCCGCCCGAGGTCACCGGCCGGGGCGGCGGCCGTGGGCACGTGCGTGGCCCGCAGCGCGGGGTGGTCCACGGCGTGGACCACGCGTGCGTCGCCGAAGCGGCCGAAGGAGAGCCGGAAGTCCAGGGGCGTGCCGGCCACCACGACGACGTCGGCCTCCTTCAGCGCGTCGCGGGACCGGCTGAACGCCAGCTCGTGCCGGGCGGGCAGACAGCCCCGGCCCTGACCGTTGGCGAACGTCGGCACGCGCAGCGACTCGGCGCAGTGGCGCAGCGCCTCCCAGGCCCCGCCGGACCAGACGTCGCCGCCCGCCACGAGGACGGGGCGGCGGGCGGTGGCCAGGAGTTCGGCGGCCCGGGCGATCTCGTCGGGGTCGGGGTCGGGCGGCGCGGCCGGAAGCGGCGGGCACACGGTGGCGCGCGCCCGGCGGTGCAGCACGTCGAGGGGGACGTCGAGGAACACCGGGCCGCGGTGCGGGGTGGCCGCGGTCGCGGTGAGCGCGCGCAGTGCGCCGGGGATGGCGTCGGTGCGGGTGACGGTCCGGGCGTCCTTGGTCACCGGTGCGACCAGGGGGATGTGGTCGAACTCCTGGAGAGCGCCGGAGCCCCAGCGCTTGTGCGCGGCCCGCCCGGCCAGCACCACGACGGGCGCGCCGTTGGCCTGGGCGGTGGCCAGCGCGCTGATGCCGTTGGTGACGCCCGGTCCGGCGGTGAGCAGGGCCACCCCGGGGCGGCGGCCGAGCCGGGCGTAGCCTTCCGCGGCGAACACGGCGGTCTGTTCGTGGCGGACGTCGACGATGCGCAGGCCCGCGCGGGCGGCGGCGTGCAGGACGGAGAAGATGTGGCCGCCCGACAGGGTGAACAGGGTGTCCACGCCGTGTGCGCGCAGGGCGGCGACCGCGAGTTCGCCGCCCTCGCCCTCGACGGACCGCGCTGCGGCCGGGGCCGCGGGGCCCGTGCCCGGACCGCCGGCCGGTGTCCCGGTCCGGCGGCCGTCGGCCCCGGCGGGGCCGGGTTCAGCGGCCGGCATGGCGCAGGGGCCGGGGTTCCATGCCGAGGCCGTGCATGACCTGCCACAGACACGCCAGCGCCTTGACCACGTTGCGCTCCAGATACGGCGGCAGCTCGCCGGGATGCTCCTCCAGGAGGCGGCGCAGCTTCTCGTAGACGACGACCACGTCCTGCTCGGGGCCGCTGATCCCGGTGCCGGGACGATTCCTCACCCGGTCGCCTCCCTCGTGTCGCCGCCGCCGATGACGATCCGTTCGTCCCGGACCCGGCGGGCCTTCAGCTCGAAGCGGGGCAGCGATCCCGCGGCGACCTCGCGGACGCCGACGCGCAGCCCGCCGGCGGCGGCACCGAGGGATTTCGCGAGCCGTGCGGCCAGGTTCCCGTCGGTTCCCCGGTGGCCGGGGACCTCGATCAGGACGTCGATCTCCTCGCGGATGCCGTCGCGGGTGTACAGGTGGATCTGGAACTCGTCGATCTCCGGGTGTTCCCGTACGACCGCCTCGATCGCGCGGGGGTAGACGTTGGTGCCGCGCACCAGCAGCATGTCGTCCACGCGGCCCCGGATGCCGCCGTCGTACAGGTCCCAGGTGCGCCCGCAGCCGCACCGGCCGGCGGGGGCCCGCACCACGAGGTCGCGGGTGCGGTAGCGGAGCAGCGGGAGGAAGCCGCGGCCGAACGAGGTCACGACGCGCTCCCCCTGCCGTCCGTACGGCACGGGCTCCCCGGTGACCGGGTCGACCACCTCTTCGAGGAAGTTGTCCTCGATGATGTGGCCGCCGCCGGGCCGGTTCTCGCACTCGAACATGAAGACGGTGCCGAGTTCGGTCATGCCCGCGGTGTCCGCCGTGCGGGCGCCCCACTCGCTCTCGATGAGGCGCTTGGTCGCCGGGATCGACCCGGCGGGCTCCCCGGACAGCAGGACCCGGCCGACCGGGCCCGCGGCCAGGTCGATGCCGAGCCGCCGGGCCTCCTGGGCGAGCCGCAGGGCGTAGGTCGGCGTCGAGCACACCACCGTCGCCTCGTCGTCCAGGATCTGGCGCAGCCGGGTCTCGGTGGTCATGTTGCCACCGGGCAGGGTGAGGCAGCCGATCTTCTCGCAGGCGTAGTGGGCGCCCCAGAAGCCGATGAAGCTGCCGTAGCCGAAGGCGAGGAACACCCGGTCCCGAGGCCGGACGCCGAAGCCCCAGAAGGCGTAGCACCACATCTCGGAGATCCACTCCCAGTCCTCGGGTCCGTCGAGGACCCGCAGGGGCTGCTTGCCGCTCGTCCCGGAGGTGAGATGGCGGCGCACCGCGGCGTCGGGCGGCGCGGCCGTGAGACCGCCGTAGGGAGGGGCGGCCTGCTGGGCGTCCATCCAGGCGTCGCGGGTGAAGAACGGGATCCGCCGGACGTCGTCCAGGCGGGTGAGGTCCTCCGGGCGGACGCCGGCCTCGCGCAGCAGCCTGCCCTGCGGTCCCGGGGCGGCCCGGGCGCGGGCCACCGCGGCGCGCAGCCGGGTGAGCTGGAGTTCTTCGAGGTGCGGTCTCGGCAGGGTCTCGTGCCGGGGGTTCCAGTAACCGTTCGGGTCCACGCCTGCCCCTTCGGTCGGTCGCTGCGGTCGTCGGGCTACTCGCGCTGCGTCCCCACCCGCAGCTCGCGGAAGGGCACGTCACGGTCGGCCTCCGGTTCCCGGGGCAGTCCGAGCACGCGCTCCCCGAGGAGGTTGCGCTGGATCTCGTCGGTGCCGCCCGCGATGGACAGCGACTGCACGGACAGGGCCATCTGCTGGAAGGCGCCGTCGCCGGTGGTCTCCGGGCCCGTCAGCATCCCTTCGGCGCCCAGCAGGGACAGGGCGGTGTCGCGGGCCTGCCGTCCGGTGGCGGAGCCGGCGAGTTTGCCGAGGGACGCCTCGGGCCCGGGGCGGCGCGCGGCGCGGGCCCGCTGGTTGCGCAGGCGGTTGGTCCGCGCGGTCGTGTACAGGGCGGCGAGCCGCTGGCGGACCACGGGGTCCTCGGACCGGCCCAGTTCGCGGGCGAGGGCGATCAGCGCCTCGGGGGTGCGCACTCCGCGGCGGACGCCGGCGGCCCGTTCCGCCCGGCGGTGTTCCTCGGCGAGTTCGGCGATGGGGCGGTGCAGCAGGCCGGCCCGCCGGCCGGGCCGGGCGATCCGCGCGGGGCGGAGCACGCCGCCGCCGCCCACTTCCTCGCGTTCGTGGGCCAGGCTGGCCACGGCCAGCGGCCAGCCCTGGCCGACGGCGCCGATGACGCGCCCGGCGGGCACCACCACGTCGGTGAGGAAGACCTCGTTGAAGGTGGCGCGGCCGTTCATCTGCCGGATCGGCCGGACCTCGACGCCGGGCTGGTCCAGGTCGACGACGAAGAAGGTGATGCCCTTGCGTTTGGGGACGGAGGGGTCCGTGCGGGCCAGGGCGAGGCCGCGGTCGGCGTCCTCGGCCTCGCGGGACCACACCTTCTGGCCGTTCAGGATCCAGCGGTCGCCGTCGCGGCGGGCGCGCAGCTGCAGGGCGGCCAGGTCCGATCCGGCGCCGGGCTCGCTGAACAGCTGGCACCAGGACTCCGTCCCGGCGGCCAGGGCGGGGACCCAGCGGCGTTGCTGTTCGGGCGTGCCGTGTTCGAGCAGGACCGGGCCGCCCACCATCTGTCCGACGCCGCCGGGCGGGCCGATCGCCCCGGCGTGCGCGATCTCCTCGGATATCGCCCGGGCCTCCCGGCGGCCGAGGCCGCGGCCGCCCATTCCGGCGGGCCAGGTGGGAAAGGCGTATCCGGCCTCGGCGAGCATGCGCCACCAGTCGCCGATCGCGCGTTCCTCGCTCCAGTTCTCGCGGAGCCAGTCCCGTATCTCCTGCCGTAGTTCCGCTGTCTGCCCGGATTCCCGATTCCCTGCCACCTGCCGGTTACCTCCGAGGACTCGGTCGTACCATCCGTCGCTCGTCGAACCGCGGAAACCGCGTGATCGGATGTGAAGAAGCCGGGCCCGCGTACAAGGGACCCTCGCGCACGTGTGTCGGGCGGTGCGAACGCGATGAGAACCGGGCCCGGGTGAAAGAGGATCACCGGTTGCCTGGTGCAGTCAGTCTAGGGTCAGGCCGGGCTCGGGCCGATACGGAATCCGATTGATCGTTTTTTTTGGCTCATATCGTTCAGTCGCGTGCCGCCCGTCCGCGCCGGGCTTTTTCCGTCTGTCGAACGGGGTGTGTCTCCGGCCGGTTCCGGGCTCATACGGCCGCGCGCCGCACCGAGGCGCGCAGCAGGAGCGTGCCGGGGAGGCAGGCGGCGAGCACGGTGGGCGCCACGGCCCACCAGCCGTCGGCCGCCAGCACCGCGAAGCTGACGAGCGGGGGGCCGAGCAGCGAGCCGAGGCTGCCGACCTGGGCGAGGAGACCGTTGGCGAGGTCGATGTCGGAGGGGTCCGCGACGACGGCGGGGATCATCGCGAAGGCCGCCGCGACGACGAGTTCGTTGGCCAGGGCGACGAGGACCGCGCCGGCGGCGGCGAGGCCGGTTCCGCCGCCGTGCAGGAAGGCGACGGCCGTGCCCAGCGGCATCAGCAGGGCGCCGGTGAACAGCCGGCGCACCGGCACCCCCCGGCGCAGCAGCCAGCCGCTGAGGAACCCGCCGACGGTGCCGGTCAGCGACACCGCCCCGGTCAGGGTGCCGGCGGCGGACGTGGGCACGTGCAGCATCTCGTGCAGATAGGTGGGGAACAGGGACACCACCGCGACGATGGTGCCGCTGGCGGTGGCGAAGCCCAGGGACAGCAGGAAGGGCCGCAGCAGGCGGCGCGCCGTGCGCCGGGTGGGCACCGGCGCGGCTTCGGCCGGTGCCGGCCCGGCTGCGGCCGTGGTCCGCCGGCCGAGCGCGAGGACGGTGGCGGCCCCGGCGACGAGCAGGGCGCACGCCTGGACGACCAGCCAGGTGCGCCAGCCGAGGAACGCCGACAGCACCCCGCCGAGGAACAGGCCCAGCGCCAGGCCCACCGGGAAGTACGTGCCCCACACGGCGAGCGCGGTGATCCGCCGCGGGCCGCCGCCCATGGCGATGATGAGCGCGGGGGCGGCCACGACGACGGCGACGTACCCGACCCCTTCCACCAGGCGCGCGCCCAGCAGCGGCCAGAAGTCGCCGGCCCGTGCCTCCAGCAGCCCCGCCGCCGCCATCACGACGCAGCCGGCCGGCAGGGCCCGGCGGGGCGCCGTGCGCGCGACGAGATAGCCGACCGGCAGCCCGAGCACGGCGGCGACCGCCGTGATGGAGGAGGTCACCAGCGAGACCTGGTCGAGGGAGAGGGTGAGCGCGGCGCGCAGGTCCACTGCGATCGGGGCGATCTTCCCGAGCCCGGTGGCCGCCAGCATCCCGCAGCCGTAGAGCAGCGCGAACCGCGGCCAGTACGCCGGGGTCCCGGGGGACTCGGCGGCCTCCGGCCGCCCGGTCCGGACAGCGTCGTCCGCGTCGCTCTTCACGGGCCGGTCACCTGGATCGATCGGGGATACACGGAACTTGGAGCCTATCCGGGGTGCTGCCGGGCGGCAAGGCACCATTCGGGTGGCCCGCCGGGGGCGACTTGACGTGGGGACGGGCGCCGCGGATTTCCCGACCGAAAAGATCCGGACAACGAACAACGGGCAACGGGCAACGGACAACGGACAACGGTCATCCGAATTCCGCACCCTGTGGCCGGTACGGATCGTCCGGCGGTCCGTCGGCACGGAAATACGGCCGCCGCCGCATTTCGATCACCCCCGCATTTCGA
Organism: Streptomyces sp. NPDC038707; assembly: GCF_040636485.1. Taxonomy (NCBI): domain Bacteria; kingdom Bacillati; phylum Actinomycetota; class Actinomycetes; order Kitasatosporales; family Streptomycetaceae; genus Streptomyces; species Streptomyces sp. NPDC038707. Next base: position 134,530 of record NZ_JBEZUP010000017.1, on the reverse strand, counting down.
TCATCCCGCATTTCGATCACCCCGCTGAAATACCCGTCCGGCGGGCGGGGTTGACGGCTGCCGCGAGAGCCCGGTTTCCTGGAACGCGGACACGGCCGGGGGGATACCGCCCGGCGGAAAAGGAACCGGGCGGATCCGCAGGCCGGTATGCCGGATTCCCGCGCGGCTCACGTCGGTAGACGCCGCGCGACCGGCGTCGGTATTGCTTTCCGGAGAGGCGGCAATGGTCGGTGACCCGGCGCGGCTGCGTCTGAAGTACGGCCTCAACCCCCAGCAGCGCGACGCGGAGGCCCGGTCGTCCGACGGCGGTCCCCTTCCCCTGTCCGTCCTGTGCGGCACGCCCTCCGTCGTGAACCTGCTGGACGCCTTGCAGGGCTGGCAGTTGGTGCGGGAGGCGAGCCGTGCGCTCGGCCTGCCCGCGGCCGCGTCCATGAAGCACGTCTCCCCCGCCGGTGTGGCCGTCGCCGGCGAGGTCGACCCGGTCGCCCGGTCCACCTTCCGGCTGGACACGGAGCTGTCCGGCCTGGCCTCGGCCTACGCCCGGGCCCGGGACTGCGACCCCCGCTCCTCCTACGGCGACCTGGTCGCCCTGTCGCACCCCGTCGACCGGGACACCGCCTCCCTGCTGGCCCGGGTGGTGTCGGACGGCGTCATCGCGCCGGACTACGAGCCGGGTGTGCTGGAGGTGCTGTCGCGGAAGAAGCGGGGCGCCTTCCTCGTGCTGCGCGTGGACCCCGCCCACGAGCCGCCCGCCCGGCAGGTCAGGGACGTGTTCGGGATCCGGATCACGCAGGACGCCGACCCGCTGGTGATCGGCCCCGGCACACTGGCCGGGTGCGCCGAGGGTGGCACCGCGCCGACCGAACGGCAACTGCGGGACGCCGTGCTCGGGTTGGTCGCCGTGCGGTACACGCAGTCCAACGCGGTGGCCTGTGTCCACGACGGGCGGACGATCGGCATCGGGGCGGGCCAGCAGTCACGGGTGGACTGTGTACGGCTGGCCGGACAGAAGGCCGACCGCTGGCGGCTGCGGCGCCACCCGCGGCTCGCCGGGGCCCGGTTCCCCGGCACGATGCCGATCCAGGACCGGGTGAACAGCGTGATGCGGCTGATCGAGGCGGCACCGGGCACCCCGTCCGCTGCCGCCGGGCGGATCCCCGGACTGCCCGCCGAGCCCCTGGACCCCGCCGAGCGCGGCGCCTGGCTGGCCGGGCACCCGCCGTGCACCCTGGTCTCCGACGCCTATCTGCCCTTCCGGGACAACGTGGACGTCGCGGCCGGGCACGGGGTGCGCTGCATCGTCGAGGGCGGCGGGTCGGCGCGCGGCAAGGAGGTCGCGGCGGCCTGCGAGGAACACTCCATCGCCCTGGTCCGCACCGGACTGAGGCTGTTCTGCCACTGACGCGGAGGCCCTGTGGAAGCGGAGGCACCGGACGGCACACGGCTCGCTCCGCCGGCGGCGGAACAGGCCGCGGCGCCCGGGTTCGACGACATCGCCATCGAGGCGCTGGTGGCGCGCCGGACGCTCAAATGGGGGCGGCACGGCGGGGAGGTGCTGGGCGCCTGGGTCGCCGAGATGGACTTCCCCGTGGCCCCCGTCGTACGCAGGGCCGTGCACGAGGCGGTGGAGCGCGGCGAGACCGGCTACCCGCTGCGCGACATCCGCACCGGGCTGCCGGAGGCCTGCGCCGACTGGCTGGCCCGTTCGTTCGGCTGGACGGTACCGGCCGAGCGCGTCTTCCTCATCCCCGACGTGCTGACCGGGGTCGGCCTCGGCATCGGCGCGTACAGCCGCCCGGACAGCGCCGTGGTGGTTCCCACTCCGGCCTATCCGCCCTTCCTGGAGGTCGTGGCGGCGCAGGGCCGGCGCGCCGTCGAGGTGCCGCTGGTCCCCGACGGCGCGCGGCCGGCGCTGGACATCGACGCGATCGGCGCCGCGCTGGCCGCCGGGGCGGGGACCGTGCTGCTGTGCAACCCGCACAACCCGCTGGGCAGGGTGTTCACCCGGTCCGAACTCCGCGCGCTCAGCCGCTGCGTGGCCGCGCACGGCGCCCGGGTCGTCGCCGACGAGATCCACGCCCCGCTCACCTACCCCGGGCACGCCCACGTGCCGTACGCCTCCGTCTCACCGGAGGCGGCCGGCCACACCCTCACCCTGGTCTCCGCCGCCAAGGGCTGGAACATCGCCGGGCTGAAGTGCGCGCAGGCCGTGCTGGGCAGCGACCGTGACGTACGGCGGTGGCGTGCCCTGCCGTTCCACTCCCGGCACGGGGCGAGCACCCTGGGCATCGCGGCGAGCATCGCGGCGTACCGCGACGGCGACCCGTGGCGCCGCGAGGCGGTCCGCTACCTGGACGGCAACCGGCGCTTCCTGGCCCGGGTGCTGGGCGACCGGCTGCCCCAGGTGCGCTACGCGATGCCGGAGGCGACCTATCTGGCGTGGCTGGACTGCTCCTTCACCGGCCTGGCCGATCCGGCCGGCTTCCTGCTGCGCGAGGCCCGCCTCCGGCTGAGCGACGGGGCGTTCTTCGGCGCGGCGGGCCGGGGGTTCGTACGCCTGAACTTCGCCACGTCGCGGGAGATCCTCGCCCGCATCGCCACCGCCCTGGTCGGGGCGCTGGCGTCATGACACCCCGGGCGGAGGAGCGGGGCACGCCGGTGGCGGGGGCCGGCGTCGTCTTCACGGTGAACGCGGCACCGGTCCGGTGCGTCGTGGATCCGCGCGAGTCGCTGCTGGACGTGCTGCGCGAACGGCTGGGCCTGACCGGTGCCAAGAGGGGCTGCGACCACGGCCAGTGCGGCGCCTGCACGGTCCATCTGGACGGCCGGCGGATCCTCGCCTGTCTGATGCCGGCGGTACAGGCCCAGGGCGCCGAGGTGACGACGGTCGAGGGCCTGGCCGCGCCGGACGGCACACCGCACCCGGTGCAACAGGCGTTCATCGACCACGACGCCCTCCAGTGCGGCTACTGCACACCGGGACAGATCATGTCGGCGGTCGCCTGCCTGGCCGAGGGGCACGCCGGTTGCGACGAGGAGATCCGGGAGCACATGAGCGGCAATCTGTGCCGGTGCGGGGCGTATCCGCAGATCGTGGCCGCGGTCCGCGAGGCCGCCGCCCGCCTCGGGGGCGGGGCGGATGCGTGAGTTCGCGTACACGGCCCCCGCCACCCTCGCGGACGCCGTGGAGGCGCTGGCCCGGGGCGGCCCCGGCACGCGGGTCCTGGCCGGCGGCACCAGCCTGTACGACCTGATGAGGCTGGGCGTCGAGCGGCCCCGCGCGCTGGTCGACATCCGGCGGCTGCCCGAGCTGGCCGGGTTCGACACCTCGGGCCCGGACGAGTTGGTGTTCGGAGCCGGCGCCCGGATGGCCGACGTCGCCGAGGACCCGGTGCTGCTGCGGGACCACCCGGCCCTGGCCGAGTCCCTGGCCAAGGCCGCCTCGCCGCAGCTCCGCAACATGGCCACCCTGGGCGGCAACCTGCTGCAGCGGACCCGCTGCCCGTACTTCCGCGCCGGCCCGCCGTACCCGTGCGGCAAACGCGTGCCGGGCAGCGGGTGCGCCGCCCGGCACGGACCGGACCGGGGCCAGGCGGTGCTGGGCACGAGCGCGTCCTGCACGGCCGCCTACCCCGGTGACTGGGCCGTCGCGCTGCTCGCCTTCGACGCCCGGCTGGACCTGCTGGGCCCCTCGGGTGCGCGGACCATCGCCCTGTCCGCCCTGCACCGGGCACCGGGGGACACACCCGGGCACGAGCACACGCTGGCCAGGGACGAACTGATCGTCCGGATCCGCGTCCCCGTCGCCGCGGCCGGGCGCGGCTCCGCCTTCCACAAGGTCCGGGACCGCGAGTCGTTCGCCTTCGCGCTCGCCTCCGCCGCGGTGGCCGTGGAACTCGACGGCCGCGGCACCGTCGTGGACTGCCGGATCGCGCTCGGCGGACTCGCCACCCGGCCCTGGCGGGTGCCGGCCGCCGAACGCTCGCTGCTCGGCGGCCCCCTGACCGGAGCGTCGGCCCGGCGCGCGGGCGAGATCGCGCTGACCGGGGCGCGCGCCGGGGCGCACAACGGCTTCAAGACCGAACTGGGGGTGCGCACGGTCGCCGAGGCCCTGCGCGTCGCCCGCGGCCGGTGGACCCGGTGACCGGCCCGCCGGAGTCCCGGGGACGCGTCGACGCGTACGACAAGGTGACCGGGCGGACCCGTTACACCGCCGACCTCACCCGGCCCGGCCTGCTGCACGCCGCGCTGGCCACCGCGACGGCCGGGCGGGGCCGGGTTCTCGGGATCGACACCTCGGCCGCCCGCGCCGTGCCCGGTGTACGGCTGGTGCTGACCCGGCTGGACGGCGACGAGGTGCGCTCCCCCGGCTATCCGGCCGCCGACGGGGGGTACGGGTTCCAGAGCTTCCAGCCGCTGCTGGACGACCGGGTGGCCTACCGCGGCCAGCCCCTCGCCCTCGTGGTGGCGGACACCCCGCTCGCCGCGGCCCAGGCCGCCGGTCTCGTCCGCGCGGTGTACGCGGCGCGGCCCGTGGCGGTGACCCTCGACGCCGAGGGCGCCGAGACGGTGGCGCAGGCCCGGGCGCTGGCGGGACCCCGGTTCGCGGACGTCTCGACGGGCGACGCGGAGGCGGTCTTCGCCCGCAGCCCGGTCCGGGTCGACGCGGTGTTCGACTTCGCGCCCCAGCACCATGTCCCGATGGAGCTGCCGGCCGCCGTGGCCGAGTGGCACGGCGACCGGCTGATCGTGCACGAGAGCACCCAGAACACCGGCGCCGTGCGGCACGGCCTGGCCCGCCAGCTGGGCATCGACCCGTCCCGGATCGACGTGGTCTCCCACCAGGTGGGGGGAAGTTTCGGGCAGAAGACCTGGCTCCCGTCGCACCTGGCGCCGCTGGCGGTGGCCGCCCGCCGCCTGGGCCGGCCGGTCAAGTTCGTCATGTCCCGGTCCCAGACGTTCCACGCGACCACGTTCCGCCCGGCGAGCCGGCACCGGATGCGGGTGGGCGCCGACCGCTCCGGGCGGCTGACGGCCGTCCTCCACGAGGCCCGCCAGCAGACCTCCCGGCACGACCTGTTCCCCGCGGACTTCCTCACCGTCACCTCGCGGCTGTACGGCGTCCGGCACTTCTCGGGGGTCCAGTGGCTGACGCGGACGGATGTGCAGACACCCGGTTTCATGCGCGCTCCGTTCGAGCATGTCGCGGTGTTCGCGCTGGAGACGGCCGTGGACGAGGTCGCCTGCGCCACCGGCCGTGACCCGGTCGCCCTGCGCCTGGCGAACGACACGGCGACCGATCCCGTGACGGGGCGGCCCTTCTCCTCCCGGCACCTCGCCGCGTGCCTGCGGCGGGGCGCGGCACGGTTCGGCTGGGCGGCCCGCTCGCCGCGGCCGGGGTCGATGCGGGCGGCCGACGGGTCCCTCGTCGGCTGGGGGGTGGCGGCCGGCGCGTACCGGGCCTCGATGGCACCGGCCGTCGCCCGGCTGACGGCGCACGCGAGCGGACACCTCACGGTGGACGTCACCGGCCACGAGATGGGGCAGGGCCTGCGCACGGCGGTGACGCTCGCCGCGGCCGACGGCCTAGGCGTGCCGGCGGACCGGGTCCGCACGGTGCTCGGCGACACCCGCGGGGTCCCGCAGCACCTGACCGCCGGGTCCTGGGGCACCGCCACGGCGCTGACGGCCGTGCACGCGGCGGTGCGGGCGCTGCGCGGCCGCCTCGGGGCGCCGGAGACGGGCCCGGTGGACCTGGCGGCGGCGGTCGCGGCGACGGGCGGACCCGTGGTGACGGCCGAGGCCGGCACCCGGGGGCCTGGGCAGGCGGCCGAGGCCGACGACCGGATGCGCGCCGGGGCGTCGGCGCCGGCCGGGCCCGGGTATCCGGAGTTCTCCGCCTTCAGCTTCGTCGCCCACTTCGCCGAGGTCCGGGTGGATACGGCCACCGGGCGGGTCCGGGTGCCCCGGGTGGTGAGCGTCGTGGACTGCGGCCGGGTGGCCAGTCCGGTGACCGCGGCCGGCCAGGTGCGCGGCGGCGTGGTGTGGGGGGTCGGCGCGGCACTGCGGGAGGGCAACGAACCCGATCCCGTCTTCGGGGGGTTCGTGCACACCGATCTCGCCGAGTACGTCGTCCCGGTCAACGCCGACATCGGGCGCGTCGACGTCGAGTTCATCGACGAGCCCGACTTCCGGCTGAACGCGCCGGGCGTCAAGGGACTGGGCGAGGTCGCCTTCGTCGGCGTGGCCGCGGCCCTCGGCAACGCGGTCCACCACGCCACGGGGCGGCGCCCGCGCAGGCTGCCGATACGGCGGGAAGACCTGCTGTGAACCGGCACCTCACCCGATCGGGTGAGGACGTCCGGCCCCTCGGGCACCCCCATCGGGTCCTTGCGCACCATTCGGCAGACGCTGTGTGATCGGCCGTCTACGGTACGCGTAGGCCGCGCCGTGTACCGCGGTCACCTAAGGAGGGACCCCTGTGACATCGGTCTGCGACCCCCGGTACGCCCCGGCCGGCGATGTGAGCGGAGCGCTCATGGTGATCGACTCCCGGCTCAAGGCCATCTACGACGGCACGACCGAGGTCGACCCCGAGCAGCAGCAGTTGATCGACCAGTTCACCGCGTCCTTGGGCCCGAAGGGAATCCACGACCTGGTGGACGGCGCGTGCACGATCATCTACATGTTCATGACCTGGTTGCGGATGGCGTACGAGGACCACGACAAGGACGTCGTCGAGTACGTGGTGCCGAGCCTGGTGGCCTCGATGCGCATGATGCCCAAGAGCATCCGCCCGGAGGCCATCCCCACCATGGCCGGCCTGGTCGTCGCGGCGGGCATGGGCCTGAGCCCCAGCCTGTGGCGCAAGCAGTACGGCAAGTGGACCAAGGAGGAGATGAACCCCCTGGAGGCCACCGCGTTCCTGCTCGCCGAACACATCAACCAGCTCACCGACGACCGTGAGTTCGCCACCCGTCTCATCAGCAAGGCGCTGAACAAGGCCGAACGGGCCTGAGCGAGCCCGCCCGCCGCTGCCGGCGCCGCCCGTCCCGCCTCCGTGGGTCAGTGGAGCCCGGCGGGACCGGCGGCCGGCAGCAGTGAGGGATCCGTGGCCCCGGAGCGCAGGCGGTTGAGGACGGCCTTGGCCGCCTTGTCGTAGCACGTGAAGTCGTCGTGCAGGACGGATTCGGCGTTGGCCAGTTCCAGGAAGGCCGCGAGTTCGAAGACCAGTTGCGGCACGTCGGTGTCCTGCGCGAGTTCCCCCGCCCGCTGGGCTTCCCGCGCGGTCTGCTCCAGGTGGGAGAACCAGTTGGCGCGGGCCGCGGCGAGCGCGTCGTGGACCTTGCCCTCGCGGGCGTCGTACTCGGCGGAGGCCGAGTAGAAGAAGCAGCCGCCGGGGAAGACCCGCTCGCGGGAGTAGGCGAGCCAGCCCGTGCACAGGCGCCACAGGCGGCCGATGCCGGCCGGCAGGTCCAGGGCGGGCTGGACCACGTGTTCCAGGTACACGGTGACGGCCGCGCGGACGGTCGCGAGCTGAAGGTCCTCCTTGGAGCCGAACAGGGCGAACACACCGCTCTTGCTGAGGCCGAGTTCACTGGCGAGCCGCCCCATGGACAGGGTCTCCAGCCCCTCCACCGAGGCGATCTCCACGGCCCGCCGGAGAATCAGCCGGCGGGTCTCGTTCCCGCGCGCGATCCGGCCGTCGGCCTGCGTCCCTGCCACGCCCATGTGCACCCCACTTCCCGGACGGGACTTCCCGCGCCGATCACCCTCAGTATAAGCATGTGCGGACGTTCGTTCGCTTTCTTGTCAGGCAGGACAACGGGAGGCTGATAAGTTGCACGCACGACCGTTCAGTTTTATTGGTTCCCGAGGAGTGAGTACGCCATGCCGGTACCGATCAGGTTCGCCCCGTGGAAGCCCGGCCCGGACGGAGAGGCAGAGGGGGCGGCAGTCGTGAGTGTCACCGCCTTCACCCCGCACCGCCCCTGGACCTCCGTGGGTGTCTATCTGACCGGCTTCACCCTGCGCCGCGGCTGGGGCGCCACCGAGGGTGCGGTCGGGCTGTGGCTGTGGAGCGGCCCGGGCCTGCTGCACCCGTGCTCCGGGTCGGTCTCGGTCTGGCGCGACGAGGAAGGACTGCGCGGCTTCGTCGCCCGCCCCGACCACGTACGCATCATGCGGGCCTACCGCGACCGCGGCGGCATCCGCTCGGTGACCTGGCGAACGGACCGCTTCGAGCGGGCCGCGACCCGGGAGAGGGCACGGTCCCTCATCGAGGAGTGGTGCACCCGGCCGGCACCTCGGACGTAAAGAGGACGTTTGTACGAGCGCAGACGGTACACACGATGAGCAACAAGCATTGTCCGACGAAACGACGGAACGGAGACCCCCACCATGGGCATCATCGCGTGGATCATCCTCGGCCTGCTGGCCGGTGCCATCGCCAAGGCCCTCATGCCGGGCAAGGACCCCGGCGGCATCATCGTCACCATGCTCATCGGTGTGGCCGGCGGCCTGCTCGGCGGCTGGCTCGGCAAGGTGATCTTCGGCGTCGATTCCGTCGACGGGTTCTTCGAGCTGTCCACGTGGATAGCCGCCATCGTCGGCTCCGTCATCCTGCTCGCCCTCTACCGCCTCGTCACCGGCAGCAGCCGCCACTCCCACCGGCACGCCTGACCGGCGAGGCCGACCGCATGCCGGTCCATGACGGACGACGGGGGTCACGGCCCCAAGCGGGCCGCCCCCCAGCCGTCGGCCGGAAGGCCCAGCCGGCCGGCCACGGCGGTGAGGGATGTCCCCAGCGGAAGCGCGACCCGGGTGACCGCATGCCGGTCTCCCCGGGTCGCGTCCCTGTTCACGATCAGCACCGGTTTCCCCTCCCCGGCGGCCTGGCGGACGAACCGGAGCCCGGACATCACCGTCAGCGAGGAACCGAGGACCAGCACCGAGGTCGCCTCGCGGACCAGTTCGCGACAGTGCTCCACCCGCCGCGGCGGCACCGCCTCGCCGAAGAACACCACGTCCGGTTTGAGGACGCCGCCGCAGACCGCGCAGGGCAGCACACGGAAATCCCCCACCTGTTCGTCGGTGAGATCGGCGTCGCCGTCCGGGTTGATGCCGGCGGCCACCGGCGCGAACCCCGGGTTGGCCTCCGCCAGCCGCCGGGCGAGTTCCCGGCGCGCACTGCGGTCACCGCAGGCGAGGCAGACGACCCGGTCCAGACTTCCGTGGAGTTCCACGACGTCCCCGCTGCCGGCGGCCTGGTGCAGGCCGTCGACGTTCTGGGTGATCACCCCCGAGAGCAGGCCGTGCCGCCCGAACGCCGCCACCGCCCGGTGCCCGGCGTTCGGCTCGGCGCGGCCGAACGTGCGCCAGCCCAGGTGGCTGCGCGCCCAGTACCGGCGCCGGGCCCGCGCGCTCGCGGTGAATTCCTGGTAGGTCATCGGGGTGTGCCGGCTCAGGCTCCCGCCCTCGCCCCGGTAGTCGGGAATGCCCGACTCCGTGGAGATGCCCGCCCCGCTGAGCACCAGCACACCACCGGTCCTCAGCGCCTGGACGACCGGTTCCAGGTCCGTACTGCCCGGCAGGGGGTCCTCGGTGGGCGTCCAGCTCAGGGTGGGGCGCATACGCATACGGCCAGCGTACGGAACAGCCGCCCGCATCCCGGCGGCCGGGTTGTGCGGGGTCACGGCGCCTGCTGGGAGGCCGCGGCGTCGGGCCGCAGATCCGCCAGGGTCAGCCGGTGTGCCGGGGGCTCCGGCAGGATCACCTCACGGGTGGTGTGCGGGCCGGGTCCGGCGTGGAGCAGTTCCCCCGGTTCCATCAGGCGCCAGCCGGGATGCTCGTCCATGCGTTCGCTGGCGACGATCACGGCCGGATGACCGGCCAGGGACGAGGAACGGACCCGCATCCGGCCGTGGCCGCCGCTGTGGTCCAGGTGGCGGGTGCCGTGCCGGCCGCCCGCCGGACGCTCCAGGACGTACAGCTCGTGGGTGTCCGGGTAGCGCAGCGCCCACAGTCCGCCTGGGGTGACGAGGACGAGATTGAGCGCGTAGACGGGCAGGTGCCCGGCGATCCACCGGGCGGCGTGCCGGATGCCGGCGGCCAGGTCGCCGCCGTTCTCCCGGGTCTCGCGGGTGATCAGGGCGAAGAAGCGCTCGGAGTCCGTGTCGCCCCCGACCAGCGACCGGTCCTCCCCCAGGTGGCCGTCGAGCCGGTCCAGCCCCTCGATGACGCCGTTGTGCGCGAACAGCCGGCCGTCCTGCGCGAAGGGATGCGTGTTGCGGGCGTCCAGGCTGCCGGTGGAGGCGTAGCGCACATGGGCGACGAAGGTCGCCGACTCCGCCCGGCGGGCCTCCTCGGCGAAGGCGCGGTCTTCGTAGGCGGCGATCGGTGCCTTGTCCACGCGCGGGCTGCCGTCCGCCGCGTAGTGACCCAGCCCCGTGCCGTCGGGGTCGCGCCGGCTCTGCCGGCTGAGGCTGTCGGGGGCGTCCAGCAGCCAGAACGTCGCACGGGTGCGCTGCGGCGCGCTGCTGAGGCCGAACAGGCGGCACATGGTGTCTCTCCTCGCTCGCCGGGCGGCCGGCCGGGTGTCCGGCGGTGGTGCGTGGGGTGTCCGGCGGTGGCGCGTGGTCAGTGGCGGCCGGGGCGGCGCGGGTTCTTGGTCTCCGCGCCGTGGGCGAAACCGCCCGCGTCGTCGGCGTCGCGGTGCGGCTCGTGCTGCACGCGCAGGCGGGGCAGGGCGCGCCGCAGGTCCTCCAGGAGCAGGTCGGCCAGGTCGTGGCTGAATCCGTTGCGGACCACGATGCGCAGGACGGCCAGGTCCGTGCGGTGCTCGGGGAAGGTGTAGGCGGGCACCAGCCAGCCGCGTTCGCGCAACGCCGCGGAGACGTCGAAGACGCTGAAGGCGTCGGTCCCGTCGCGGACCCGGAAGGCGAGGACGGGAAGCTCGCTGCCGTCGGTGATCAGCTCGAACGGGCCGAGCCGGGCGATCTCGGCGGCCAGCCCGGTGGCGACGTCCCGGCAGGTCCGCTGGACCCGCCGGTAGCCGTCGAAGCCGAGGCGCAGGAAGTTGTAGTACTGGGCGACGACCTGGGCGCCGGGCCGGGAGAAGTTGAGCGCGAAGGTCGGCATGTCGCCGCCGAGGTAGTTGACGTGGAAGACGAGGTCGTCGGGCAGGGCCTCCCCATCGCGCCACAGTGCCCACCCGACGCCGGGCATGACCAGGCCGTACTTGTGGCCGGAGGTGTTGATGGAGGCGACCCGCGGCAGCCGGAAGTCCCAGGTGAGTGCGGGGTCGAGGAAGGGGGCGATCATTCCCCCGGACGCGCCGTCGACATGGACGGGGATGTCCAGGCCGGTACGGCTCTCCAGGTCGTCCAGGGCGGCGGCGATATCGGCGACGGGCTCGTAGCTGCCGTCGAAGGTGGAGCCGAGCACGGCGACGACACCGATGGTGTTCTCGTCGCACAGCCCGACCGCCGTGTCCGGCGTGAGGTGGTAGCGGTCGCCCTCCATCGGGACGTAGCGCGGTTCGACCTCGAAGTAGTCGGCGAACTTCTCCCAGCAGATCTGCACATTGATGCCCATCACCAGGTTGGGCCGGCCGGTGGGCTTGCCCTCGGCGCGCCGCTTGTGCTGCCAGCGCCGCTTCAGTGCCAGGCCGCCCAGCATCGCCGCCTCGCTCGATCCGGTGGTCGAGCAGCCCATGGCCCGGCGCGGGTCCTCGGCGTGCCAGAGCCGGGCGAGCATGTGCACGCACCGGGTCTCGAGTTCCGCGGTCTGCGGATACTCGTCCTTGTCGATCATGTTCTTGTCGGCGCACTCCGCCATCAGGCGCCGGGCGTGGGGCTCGGCCCAGGTGGAGACGAACGTCGCCAGGTTCTGCCGGGCGTTGCCGTCGAGCATCAGCTCGTCGTGGACCACCTGGTAGGCGGTGTCCGGTTCCATTCCCGCCTCCGGCATCGCGTACCGGGGCACGCGGACGGGTTCCCGGCTGAAGATCGGGTTGATCTCCAGGTCCCGGCTCTCGCCGCGGTCGTCGCGCTGCACCGTCATACGCGCTCGGTCCTTCCTGCCCCGGCCTGCGTGGCACTGTGCGGAGTTCCCCGCACCGCACCGACGAACCCGGACAAAAGGAACCACCCCGTGCATGGCCGCGCACCGGGACCGGGCCGGACGGCGCGGCGTACGATCTACCGGTCCCGCCCCGCAAGGAGTCCGATGCCCGCCGCCCTGCCGTCGCCCCGCCCCGCCACCGGGTTGCTGCACGTGCGGCGGCACACCCGCGCCGAGGACGGCACGTGGCTGCACAGCCTGCTGTGGCGGGCCGGCGACGGCTGGCGGATGATCAGCAGCGCCGTGCTCGGCGGAGGGATCGGGGAACGGTCCTGGGTGCTCAACGCCCAGGTGTCCCACGGCTACCGGCGCACCGACCCGGACCGCCACCTCGCCGAACTGGCCCGCGCCTCCGGCACCCGGGGGCCGGGGGTCGGGCTGATGACCGCCGCCGATGTCCGGGCGTACGGTCATGCCTGCGACGGCGGCGTGGAGGCGGTCGCCACCGCGGGCCTCGGCGTACGCGGCTGGGCCGCCTCCCCGGCGGAGGGCACGGCCGCGGCGCCCCGACCCGGCACGGTCAACATCATCGTCGCGGTGCCGGCGGCCCTGACCGACGCGGCCCTGGTCAACGCCGTGGCCACCGCCACCGAAGCCAAGGTGCAGGCGCTGCTCGCGGCCGGCTACGACTGTTCCGGCACCCCCACGGACGCCGTGTGCGTGGCCGCCCGCTCCCCGCGCGCCGACGCCGAGGTCCACGCCTTCGCCGGACCCCGCTCCCTGTGGGGCGCGCGCGTGGCCCGCGCCGTCCACCGGGCCGTGGGCACCGCCGCCCGCGCCGAGCACGCGTGACACGGGCACCGGCACGCGTGCGGCCGGGGCGCCCGGCTACAGGTCGAGGCGGGCCCGGCCGCTCCGGCCGGCGGGGTTCGATACGGGATCAGAGCCGCGCAGGGCAAGGGGGCGTGGAGGCACGGGTGGCTCAGCGGTGCCGCTCCTCGGGCCAGGGGCGGAACCTGCGCTGCCCCCACTCCCGCGCCCGCTCGCTCATGCGGCGGCGCAGCCAGGTCAGCCACAGCGCCAGTGGTGTCAGCACGAGAGCGATCAGCAGGGCCGGCCCCCAGCCGACGCCTCCCCCCGCGAACCGGATCCCCAGGACGAGCAGCGCGTACATCCCCACGACAACGCCTGCTGTGCGCAACGGTTTCGACATGTGTCCCGGGTACCCCCGTCGCGGGTCACTGCCGGTCGTCGAGCAGCCTCTGCTGGTGGATGAGGTATCCGAGGTGGGTGCGGCTGTGGGCACCGAGGCGGTTCATGATCTCGGTGATGTGCCGCTGGCAGGTGCGGGTCGTCATGCCCATCCGGCGGGCGATGGCCTTGTCGTCGTGCCCTGCCGCGAGCAGCCGGATGACGTCCGCCTTGATGCCCTCGGAGGCCGCGATCGCCTGCGACCGGCCGTGTTCGGTGGGGAAGGGAACAGCTGCCGCCCAGGCGCGTTCGAAGGTGGCGGCGACGAAGTCCACCACGTGCGGGTCGCGGATCAGGGCGGCACCGCGCGGGTTGCCTCGCAGCGGGACGACCGCCACGTCACGGTCGAAGACGATGGTCCGCGAGAACGCGTCGCCCAGCGTGCGGATCTCCGCGCCGAGCGGGGTGACCTGGTCGACGTAGGCGACGGTGGTCTGGTGGAACTGGGCGGTGTGCTGGTAGAGCGTGCGCATCCTGATGCCGCGCGCGAGCACCGCCTTGGTCCGCTCCATGGCCTCCCTCAGCACCTCCTCGGAACGCGCGCCGCCGGGTTGTGAGGTGAGCACCTCGGTGCGCACGTTCTCCGACAGTTCGGTGAGCCGTCCGCGCACCTCGTCCAGGTCGGGCACGGCCTCGACGCCCTCGCGGCGCAGCCGGTGCGCGGCGCCCTCGTCGTACACCGGGACCAGTGGGGAGAGTTCGTCGCGCAGCCGGTCGGCGCTCTCCTGCAGCGCGGACATGTGCCGGCGGATCGGCCGGGACAGCTGGTCGAGGGCGCTGTCCGGGGAGACCGTCGTCAGCAGCTCCGGATGGTCGGCGCTGCGCCGCAGCAGGCGCAGTTCGACCAGGTTCCGGACGGCGCGCTCCAGGTCCGCCCTGGGCAGATCCGTTCTGTGGGCGAGGTCGTCCAGGGAGAACCGTACGAATTGAGCCGCACATCCATACACCCGTCGCTCCGCCGGCCCCAGGTGAGGGAGACCAATGATGCCGGTTTCCACCTGTTCATCCACGTTCATTCACCCGTCCGAAATTGCATCTACGCAAAAAGATACGTGATCTCGGATGACTATTCATCGGCCGCTGGCATGATCGGAGGGCGCCGGCAGCGCTTCCGCGGGCCGCGCACCACACCACCACCGCACCACACGCCACCGCACCACACGCCACCGCACCCCATGCAGCGGTGCGCGGCACTTTGGGGGAGACATGAAGCGACGCATCACCACCCTGGTCACCACCGTCGTCACCGCCATGGTCCTGGGGCTCGCGGCCCTGGCCGTGTCCGCCCCGCCGCAGCCGGGACCCGCCGGCGGGGCCGTGTCCGAGGCCGCCGCGGCGCACGCCGCCCCGGCGGACGACCTCGGCTGGGGATGAGCCGGTGGCGCGGCCCGGCACCGTGAGGGTGTACGAACTGGGCATCGCCGAACGCCGGCAGGTCGCCGACCTCCTGGACGACCTGCTCGACAGCCGCCTGGACCCGGCCGAGGACACGCTGTACCGCCTGGGCTGGGAGCTGCCGGCCCTGCTGCCGGGCGGGGTGCGCCGGGTGCTGTACGAGCTGCGCACCGCGGCGTCCGCGCCCGCCTGTCTGATCCGCGGCATGCACATCGACGACACCGCCCTGGGCGAACCGCCCGCCGACGGGCCGGCCGCCCACGGCTTCACCCGGACCCGCCTGGAGGAGATGTACCTGGCCGTGGTCTCCATGGGCCTGGCCGAGGCGGTCGGCCGCGGGGACCGAGTCGTCGGCGACCTGCTGCCGACGGCCCCCGCCGGGGACCGGCCCCTGGCCGTCGCCGGCGGCGCGGGTCCGGACCGCTGCGACTACCTGGGGCTCCTCTCCCTGCGCGGCGGCCCGTCGGGCACGACCCTGGCGCTGGCCGCCGTACCCGACGTCCGTCTGGCCGGCGCGCACGCCGCGGTGCTGCGGCAGCCGCGCTTCCACTCGGCGGCCGGTTCGGGGCCCGTGCTGGCCGGTGCCCCCGGGGCGCCGCTGCTGTGCCTGGACCCCTTCCGGGCCACGGCCGGCGACGGCGACCACGAGGCCGGCCGCGCGCTCGGCGCGCTGCGGGACGGGCTCCTCGGCTGCCGTCAGGAGATCGTGCTGGAACCCGGCGACCTGCTGTTCGTGGACACCTTCCAGGCGCTCGTGTCGGGGCCGGCGGTTCCGGGCGGCTGGCTGAAGACGATTTCGCTCACCCGCGACCCGCGCCGGCTGAACGGACCGCGGACCGCGGCCACACCGGCCCGGACCCTGAGGGACATAGGTACCGACCACTGATGGACAACAGGAGCAGTACCGTACGCGTGGGGCTCAACCTCACCCTCCAGTACCTGCCCGGCGAGGACCCGGGCCGGGCGCTGGACGACCACCTCCGGCTCGTCGCCGCCGTCGAGGAGGCCGGCTGGGACTCGGTGTTCGTCGCCCAGCACTACCTCGGCGAGGAGCTGGCCCATCTCCAGCCGCTGCCGCTGCTCGGCCGCCTCTCGGCCGTCACCGGCCGGATGCGGCTCGGCTCCGGCATCTGCCTGCTCGCCCTCCAGAACCCCGTCGACGCGGCCGAGGCCTACGCCACGGCGGACGTGCTGACCGGCGGCCGGCTGGTCTTCGGCGCGGGTCTCGGCTACCGGGACACCGAGTACGACGCCTTCGGCATCGGCGCCACGGGACGGGTCACCCGGCTGACCCGCAACCTGGACCTGGTGCGCCGGCTGTGGGCCGGGGAGAGCGTCGACGCGGACCTGCCCTGGTGCCGGCTGAAGGGCGCCCGCCTCAGCGTCCTGCCCGTGCAGCGGCCCGCGCCGCCGGTGTGGCTCGCCGCCAACAGCGACCGGGCGGTCCGCCGGGCGGCACGGCTCGGTGACGCCTGGATGATCAACCCGCACGCCGCGATGCCCACCGTGGAACGCCAGCTGGCGCTGTACCGGCAGGCGCGGTCGGAGGCCGGACTGCCCGCACCGGCCGACGTGCCGCTGATGCGCGAGGTGGTCTGCGCCCCCGACCGGGCCACCGCCCTCGCCCGGGCCCGCCGGCATCTGGCGGCCAAGTACGCCACGTACAAGGCGTGGGGCCAGGACACCGTCCTGCCCGAGGGCGACCGCTTCGCCGCCGACCTGGCCGCCCTCTCCCAGGACCGCTTCGCCATCGGCGACCCCGCCGACTGTCTGGCCACCCTGCGCGAGTGGACCCGGCGCACCGGTGCCACCGAGCTGATCCTGCGGGTGCACTGGGCCGGCGCGCCCCTGGCGGAGGCCCTGGAATCGGTGGCCCTGCTCAGCGAGCACGTCCTGCCGCACCTGTGACCCGGCGGGCCCCCGCCCACGGTTCCCCCGCGGGCCCGCCGTACCGAAGGCCGTAAGGAGACTGACAGATGACGCACGACCCCCGGGTGCTGGTGATACGCCCCTCCAAGGAGCGCGAGGCGGCCCTGCGCACCCTGGCGCGCACCGGCGCGGAGATCGTCGTGGCCGACCACCCGGACAACGACCTGTCGGGCTTCGCCGACGTGCAACTGCCGCTGCCCCGCGTCCCCACCGCGTTCCGCACCGGCACCGTCGGCGAACTCGAGGACCGCATCCTCGCGTTCCACGCCACCCGCCCGTTCACCGCGGTCATGGCCGACTTCGACTATCTGCTGCCGCTGGTCGGCCGGATCAACGAGCGGGCCGGGCTGCGCGGTCACACCGAACGGTCCGGGCTGACCTGCTCCAACAAGCGCCTGCAGCGGGCGGCCCTGGACCGGGCGGGCGTACCGCAGCCGCGCTGGACCGTATGCCAGGACACCGGCGCCGCCCGGGACTTCGCGAAGTCCGCGGGCTGGCCGGTGGTGGTCAAGCCCGCCGACCGGGCGGCGAGCTGCGCGGTGTCCGTCGTGCGCGACGAAGCCGCGCTGGAGCGGGCCGTCGGCGCCGCGTTCGCCGAGTCCTGGGAGCGGGACGTCCTCGTGGAGGAGTACCTGGACGGGCCGGAGTTCAGCGTCGAGGCGATCGTCGCCGGCGGCCGGGTCACCACCGTGGCCGTCACCGGCAAGGGCATCGGCGGGCGGACCGGGGTCCTCAAACTGGACGCGGAGATCCCCGCCCCGCTGGACGGGCAGGACCGTGCCGCCGTCGAGCGGGTCGCGGCCGACGCCGTCCTCGCCTGCGGGCTCCTCGACGGTCCCGCGCACACGGAGGTCCGCCTCACCGCCGACGGTCCCCGCATCGTCGAGGTCAACGGCCGCATCGGCGGCGTGTTCATCAGCCACATGGTGCGCGCCGTCACCGGGATCGACCTGTACCAGGCGTGGTACGACGTGCTGCACGGCCGCACACCGCGGCTCGACGTCGAGCGGCGCGGGTTCGCGGTACGCCGCTGTGTCTCCGAGGCGGCCGGTCTGGTGGAGGCGGTCGATGTCGGCGCGCCGTCCGCCGAGCTGGCCAGCCGGCACCTGCTGACCCGCTGCTTCGTCCACCCCGGTGACCGGCTCGCCCCGATCGAGAACGGCAACGAGATGCGCGCCGCGGTCGTCGCGTTCGCCCCGGACCGCGCCGGTGCCCTGGCGGCCGCGGACGCCCTGGCGGCGAACCTCGTCATCCGCACCGCCACCGGGGACGGACAGGAGGAGATATGAGCAAGGTCCTCGTCCTCAACCGCTACCGGCTCCAGTCCGCCGCGTTCCACCGCTGGCTCGACCCGGAGCACGAGCTGTATCTGATCAACTGCGCGACCCGGGCCGTCGACCGGCACCCGGAGGCGGCCGCCATCCGCGCGCGGTACGCGCGGATCGCCGAATTCGAGGACTACACCGTCAACCCGGCGGTGACCGAGACGGCGCGGGAGTGGATCCGCGCGCACGGCATCGACACCGTCATCGCGTTCTCGGAGCACGACGTGCTGCGCGCCGCGCTCCTGCGCGACGAGTTCGGGCTGGCCGGCCAGGGCAGCGAGAGCGCGCACGCCTACCGCGACAAGCTGCGCATGAAGCAGCTCCTGGACGCCGCCGGACTGCCCGTCGTCCCGTACGCGGCGCTGCGCGAGCCCGGCGACCTCGAGAGGTTCGCCGCCGGGGCCGGGTATCCGGTGCTCGCCAAGCCCCGCACCGGGACGGGCTCCCAGGGCATCGTGCGGCTGGCGGACGACCGGGAGGCCCGCGCCTTCGCCGCGGACCGGGGCGGGGAGCTGGACGGTCACCTCGCCGAGGCGTTCACCCCGCACGAACTCCTGCACTGTGACGGCGTGTTCGCCGACGGGCGGGTCGTCTTCAGCGAGGTGTGGTCCTGGTCGACGACCATGCTGGACGTCCGCGACCGCCCCGTGCCCACCATGGCGATCACCCTGGACGCCGGCGACCCGCGCGGGCCCGAGGTGGTCCGGCTGGCCGAGCGCACCCTGCGCGCCCTGCCCACGCCCCGGGCCACCGCCTTCCACATCGAGTTCTTCGACACGGCCCACGGCATCGTCGTCAACGAGGCCGCGAGCCGGGTGGGCGGCGGCCGGATCCAGCCCACGCTCCGCCGTCTGCACGGCATCGACCTGGTCGAACTGGCCGCCCGCCACCAGACGTGCTCCTCGCCCGAGGCGCTCGTGCCGCACCGCGCCGCACCCACCGCGGGCTTCCTGCTGCTCTACGACACCCACGGCGCCCGCGGCCTCGCCCCGACCGACTGCCCCGTGCCCGGCATCAGCCACTACGAGACGGTGCTGCCGCCGGCCACGGGCGAGGCGGCCGACGTCGCCTCCTCCGCCTATCTGCTCAGCGGGGTCGCGCTCGGCGAGAGCCGGGAGCAGACACGTGAACGGCTGCTCGCCCTGTACGAGTGGTTCCTGGCCGGCGTCACCGGGGCCTGACCGGGCCGGCCGCTCTCTCCCCCTCCCCCCGCGTTTCCCTTCCCCTTCCCCCTCTCGGTTCTTCTCCCCCGCATTCCTCAGACGAAAGGCGAGTTCGGCATGTCCGGATACGACCCGAACAGCTTCCGCATGGGCGTGGAGTACGAATACCAGCTCATCACCGCCGACGGCCGGCCGCAGCACTGGCAGGACCTGTCCTTCCCGCAGCTCAAGGACCTCATCGCCCGGTCCAACGCCCCCCGCAACGCGTACATGGCGGTGAAGTACCCCGGCTCCGACCAGCGCAGCTTCTATCTGGAGGGCTACGACCTCACCGACGAGCAGGGCGACATCACCGACCTGCACGTCAAGGGCATCGAGATCAGCACGCCCATCGCGGCCGACGTGTACGAGCAGCAGGAGTACCTCGTCCAGCACTACCAGGAGATGCAGGCCCTGCTCGCCGGCATCGGCCTGACCGGCAGCGCGTACGGCGCGCACGCGACGCCCGGCGAGTACCGGGGCCCGCGGGGCGGGCGCGGCGTCGAGGGCTGGGCCGCGGCCGAGACCGCGATGATGACCTGGGGCATCCACGTCAACGTCAGCTTCCCCGAGGCCGTCGAGGCGGAGCTGGACCGGGACTATCTGCACGCCAAGTTCGACTGGTTCGGCCCGGCCCTGATCCTCCTGAGCGCCAACACCCCGGTGCGCGGGGAGGGACCGTGGACCGTCGACGGCGTCGTGGGCAAGTCGGAGCGCTCCTGGCGGCGCAGCTTCACCCGGCGCCCGCTGTACTTCCGCGACGACCAGTACTTCCGCAAGGAAGTCACCTGCTTCGACATCACCCACCGGCTCGACCTGGTCCGCGGCTACACCGCGCTGGTCGCCGGACTGATGCTGGAGAAGGGCGACTTCGACCACGTGGCGAGCCCCTTCGCCGACCACAACATGCGGCAGGCCGCCCTGCATGGGTACCAGGCGCCGCTGCTGAACCGGCACTTCGAGCCCGTCGACGGCGGTGCGCTGGTCGATGACGCGCTGGCCCGCGCCGCCAAGGGCCTGGCCGACCAGGGCCTGGACACCGCTCCGCTCGACGCCCTGCGCGTCCTGGCCGAGGGGCGCCGCTGCCCCGCCGACGACACCCTGGACACGTGGTACGCCCAGCCGGACTGGGCCTCGTTCCTGCGGGCCCACGCCGATCTCACCGGTCACTGACCGCGGGCTCCCTCGCGGCGGCCCGGCACCGACGGGCGCCCGGGGAGCACCGACCAGTCGGACAGACGCACCAGACGAAAGGACGAGTGCGCACCATGTGCCGCGTCTTCGGCCTGCTCGATTCCCGCCTCGGCCACGACGAACTGCACCGCCTGGGCGACGAGGCGGCCCGGCTCCTGCAGCACGGCGGCCCGGACGGGCACGCCCACCGGGTCTTCGACGGAGTGCTGGTCGGCGGCACCCGCCTGGCCATCTCCGACCCCGCCCACGGCTGGCAGCCGTTCACCGCGGACGGCTTCACCGTCTTCTACAACGGCGAGATCTACAACGCGCCGGAACTGCGCCGCCGGCTCGCCGCCGAGGGCGTGCGCTTCCGCACCCGGTGCGACGGCGAGGTGATCGCGCCGCTGTTCGCCCGGCACGGCACGGCCGCCGCCGGGCTGCTGGACGGCATGTTCGCCATCGCGGCCTACGAGCACCGCACCGGGCGCCTGACCCTCGTCCGCGACCGGGCCGGCGTCAAGCCGCTCTACGTGTTCGCCGACGGGGAGCGGTTCGGCTTCGCCTCCGAACTGCCCGCCCTGCTCCGGCTGCGCGGCACCGCCGTCCGCCTGGACGCCGACGCCCTCGACCGCTATCTGCGGTTCAAGGCGCCGTTCGGGGCGGTGCCCGACCCCGGCGCGCCGGGGGACCCCACCCTGGTGGAGGGCGTGTACACGCTGCCGCCCGGGCACGCCCTGGAGGTGGCCCCCGGCGGCGCGCCCCGGCTCACCGCGGCCGGTGCCGTGTCCCCCACCCCCCACGACGACCCCGAGGCCGGCCTGGCCGGGCTGCTCCCGGACCTGGTCGCCGGCATGCTGCCCTCGGACGTGCCGTACTGCGCGGTCCTCTCCGGCGGCCTGGACTCGACGGTCGTGACCACGCTCGCGACCCGCGCGGGCGGTCCGCTGACCGCCTTCACGGTCGTGCCGCGCACCGCGTCCGCCTACGACGAGCTGCCCTTCGCGCGGCTGGCGGCGCGGGTCAACGGTGCCCGTCTGGAAGAGGTGCGCGTCGGCGGCGCCGATGTCCCCGAGGTGCTCCCGGCCGTGGTGCGCAGCCTCGGCCAGCCCAACTCCGACCCGATCATCGTCAGCACCTACCGGCTGTTCGAGGCGGTCCGGGCGGCCGGTTTCCCGGTGGCGCTCACCGGTGACGCCAGCGACGAACTCTTCGGCGGCTACGACCGGTTCAGGGCGCTGGCGCACAGCGGCGACAGCGGTGCCTACCGGGACGCGCTGTCCGGCATGCCGGTCTCCTGGCACCACTCGCTGTACACCGCCGGGGCCCGGGAGCACCTGGAGGGCGTACGACGCCCGGACGCCGGGCCGTGGGCGGTGCCCGGCGCCGGGGACCCGGCGGGCGCCGCCGCCGAGTTCGAGCTGCGCCACCGCCTGCCGGTCTACCACCTCCAGCGGGTGGACCACCTCAGCGCGGCGCACTCCGTCGAGGCCCGGGTGCCGTTCTGCCGGGACGGTGTCACGGCCCTCGGCCGCTCCCTGGGCACGGACCGCAAGATCGGTCCCGACGGCACCGTCAAGGTGGTGCTCGCGAACGCCGCGGCCCGGCACGCCTGGGCGCCGGCCGAGATCCTGGGCCGTCCCAAGCAGCCGTTCACGTTCCGGCTGAGCGACCACCTCCTCGACGAGGGCGCCGTCGCGCTCGGCTGGGCGCGGCAGGTCCTGACCGATCCCTCCGTGGCGCGGCGGGCCCTGTTCGACCCGGGCCGGGTGGAGAAGCTGCTCGCCGAGTTCGAGGAGCGCCGCACCGAGCGACTGGCCCACGCCGTCTGGGCGTTGCTGGTCCTGGAACTGTGGCTGCGGCAGACCGGCGGAGGCTCCCTGTGACCGCCGTGACCGCCGTGCCGGACGCGTCCGCGGCGCCCGCGGTCCCCGTCGAACGGGTGCGGGCCGTCGGCGTCGGCGTCGGCCTGTGGAGTGTCGGCGGCGCGGCGGCGCCGACCCTGGTCGTCACCAGCACGCGCCGGGTCACCGATCCGCTGCCCGTGCTGGAGACCGCCGTCGCCACCGTGGGCCGCCCGGTCGCCAAGGTCGCGCTCGCCCACCCGGCCGAGGACATGCCCGAGGTCGCCGCCGAGTATGTGTTCGCTCAGGTCGTGGACCGGGACGGCGGCCAGGTGCTGGATCTCACCCCGGAGTGCGGGCACTCGATGCTCGCGACCGCCACCCACCTGGTCGCCCAGGGGCACGTCCCGCCCGGCCGGGGCGCGTTGCGGCTGCTGACCCACCGCTCCGGCACGCGTCGCGTCGTCAGCTGCGAGATCCGCGCGCTGGACCCGGTGCGCGGCATCCACGAGGCGGGGCTCAGCTTTCCGCTGGACGACCTGGACGGCGCGTTCCCGCTCGGCAGGCAGCCGCTGTCGGTGTCCGTCGGCGCGCGCCGGCTGCCCGTGACCGTCGTCGACAGCGGCAACCCGTACGCGTTCGTCGACGCGACGGCGCTGGGCCTCACCGACGGCCCGGCGCTGCTCGGCGCGCCGGGCGCCGTCCTGCGCGACGTCCTGCGGCGGGTACGGCGGCAGCTGGCACCCCGGCTCGGCATGGCGGTCTCCGCCGTACTGCCCAAGCCCGCGCTGCTGCTGCGCACCGGCGACGGCACGCTCTACACGCGTGCCCTGTCCACCGACGACTGGCACCCGGGGCTCGCGCTCACCGGCCAGGTCGCCGTCGCCACGCTGGTGGCGGGCGCCGTCCCCGGCGACGCCGAACTCGCCATCCACCACCCGGGGGGCGTCGCCACGGTCGGCCTGCGCGACCGGCCGGACGGCGGCCGTGCCCTGACCGTGACGGGCCGGCGTGTGGTGCGCCTGGACCCGCGGCCGCTGGGGGGCTGACCGTGCCCCTGCTGCCCGCGGGCCGCGACCAGCGGTGGCTGGCCGTCGGCAACCTCGTCAACATGACGGGCACCGGAGCCACCCTGTCCGCGCTCGTCGTCTTCCTCGCCGAGGTCCGGCACCTGCCGTTGGCCCAGGCGACCGCGCTGCTCACCGCGAGCGGCCTGATCGGGGTGGTGGGGGCCGTCCCCCTGGGGCAGGCCGGCGACCGGTACGGGGCGCGGGGCGTCGCCGTCGTGACCGAGCTGGTCTGCGCGGCGTCCATGGTGGCGCTCACGGTCGCTCCGGGCGCCTGGGGGTGCGCGCTGTGCCTGGCCGTGCGCCAGCTCGCGACGAGCGGCAACACGGCCGCCCGCGCCACCCTCATGGGCCGCGTCGTCCCGCCCGGCGAGCGGTCCGCGCTGCGCGCCTATCAGCGTGCGGTCACCAACGTCGGGTTCTCGCTCGGCGCCCTGCTGTCGGCCGCCGCCATGACGGCCGGCGGCCGGGCCGCGCTGTACGGGCTGGTGCTGCTGGACGCGGCGACGTTCTGCTTCGGCGCGTACGCCACCTCCCGGCTGCCCGGGGCGGGGCGCGGGGTACGGCGGCCCGGGCTGGCCGGGGACGCGCTGCGCGACCGGGGCTATGTGTCGGTGAGCCTGCTCAACGCCGTGCACACGCTGAACCGGTCGGTGGTCTCCCTGGGCATCCCCCTGTGGGTGGTCTATGCCTCCGGTCTGCCGCGCTGGACGGTGTCCGGCGCGATGATCCTCAACACGTGCGCCGTGATCCTGCTCCAGGTGCCGCTCAGCGGTCAGGCCAGGGACATCGCGCGCTCCCGGCGGTCGTTGCTGTGGGCGGGGCTGCTGACCGCCGCGGGGTGCGCAGCCCTCGCCGCGGCGGGAACCCTGCGGGAGCGGCCCTCGCTGGTGTGGCCGCTGTTCGTCGCGGCCTGTCTGGTCCTCGCGGTCGGGGAGATCCTGGGCGCGGCGGCGGGCTGGACCCTCTCGTACGAACTGGCCCCCGATGAGTTCCTCGGGCAGTACCAGGGCGTGTGGCAGCTCGTCGCCGACGCCTCCGCCAAGGCGGCGGGCCCCGCCCTGATCGGGTGGGCGCTCGCCGCGGGTCCGGCGGGGCCGGCCGGTCTCGCCGGTGCGTTCCTGCTGACCGGCGCGGTCAGTCCGGCGGTCGTCGGCCGGGCGGAGCGCCGGCGCCGCCGGCCGGACCGGGCGCTCCCCCGCTGACGCGGAAGCGGTCAGGAACGCTGCCCGAGGTACTCCTCGACGCCCGGTGCCCGGTGCGCGTCCTCGACACCGGTCGTTCCGCCGGCCGCCTTCGGGTCCGGCTTGAGGACGTAGGTCGACAAGGCGGCCGGGCGGGACGGGTCGGAGAAGTCCTGCGGGGTGCCGAGACCGGTGTCCAGGTGGGTCTGCGCGCGGTGCGCCTCGACCAGGCCGGCGCGGGTCAGGCTGCCGGCCGCGCACGCCTTCTTCAGGTCCTCGCCCATGAGCCGGGCCGCGTTGTAGCCGGAGAGCACCCCGGAGTCGACGGTGGAGCCCGGGTACTTCCTGGTGTAGGCGGCGACCATCGCCTTGACGCCGGGCAGGCCGGAGTCCAGGCTCGGGGCGGCGCTGACGATGCTGACCATCGCGACCAGGGCGGGCGCGGCCTGGGTCTTCAGCAGTTGCGGGGCGTAGCCCGGCGCGCTGGTGACCACCGGGACTTTCAGGCCGGTCGCGGCGGCCACCCCGGCCAGGGAGGCGGTCTGGGCGGGCCCGGCGCTGATCAGGACGGCCTTGACACCGGCCCTGGCGAGCGCCGCGACCTGCGCGGTCAGGTCGGTGTCGGTGGCCTGGATCTTCTGGCCGACGACCGTGATCCCGGCCCGCTTCGCCGCCCAGGTGGAGCCTTCCAGCGCGTTGTCGCCGTAGTCCCCCTCGAAGTAGACGTGCCCGATCCTGTCGCCCTTCTTGATGTGCCGGGTGCGGGTGAGGTAGTCGACGGCCGCGAGGGTGTCGATGTCGTAGGTGGTGCCCAGGACCTGTACGGCGTCCTTGCCGAGCAGGGAGGCGGACCAGGCCTGCGGGAAGGTGAGGATCTGGTCCCGTTCGATGTCGTCGAGGAGGGCGGCGACCACGGGCGAGCCGATGACCTGGGGCAGTGCGACGACGTCGGGGGCGAGGTCGGCGTAGGCGGTGACGGCCTTCTGGACGTCGTAGCCGTGGTCCTTGACGACGATCTCGATCTTCCGGTGGCAGATCCCGCCCCGGGCGTTGGTCTGGTCGGCCCACAGCTGCTGTGCCTGCACGATGCTCTTGCCGAGGGTGGCGTAGGGGCCCGTCAGGTCGGTGAGGGCGCCGAGTCTGATGGTGTCGGCGGTGACGCCGGGTCCGGTGCGCACCCCGCCGGCCGTGGCGGCGGCGCCGTCGCCGTCGCCGCCCTTCGCCTTGGAGCTGCAGCCGGTGGCCGCGACGAGCAGGGCCAGGGACAGGGCGAGGGCGGCGCGGGTGGTGCGGTTCCTGACGTTCACGGGGTGTGCTCCTTGGTTCGTACGACGGTCGTGGGGGCGGCGGGCGGTGCGGCGGGGCGGCGCCGGGTCCGGACGCGGGCGCGCAGCCGGTGCAGGAGTCCGCTCAGACCGTCGGGTGCGAAGATGAGGACGAGGACGACGGCGGCGCCGTAGAGGTAGCGGGAGGCCTCGGTGGGGCCGATGGCGTGGCCGGCCGAGCCGGGCGCGGCGACGAGCGGGAGCTGGTCGGCGTACCGGGTCATGAGCGGGGGCAGCGCGGTGACGAAGACCGCGCCGGCGGTGGCGCCGGCCACCGAGCCGAGACCGCCGATGACGATCATCGCGAGGTAGTCGACGGACAGGGCGAGCCCGAAGTAGTCCGGCACGACCCGGCGGAAGGCGAGGGCCAGCAGGGCGCCGGCCAGGCCCGCGTACAGGGAGGACACGACGAACGCCCCGGCCCGGTAGCGGGCCACCGGTACGCCCATGACGGCGGCGGCGGTCTCGCTGTCGCGCAGTGCCCTCAGGGCGCGGCCGGCCCGGGAGCGCAGCAGGCCGCGCGCGGTGAACCAGGTGCCCGCGAACAGGGCCAGGCACAGGTACCACAGGCGTTCCTCGGCGCCGAACGGGACGCCCAGGACGACGAGTTCGGGGCCGCTCGCGTCGAAGGTGAAGGACCCCACGGAGAGCGGCGGCACGGAGAGGCCGTTGAAGCCGCCGGTGACCGGCTCGGCGCTGACCAGGACGTGGTGGCCGAGGAACACCAGGGCGAGCGTGGCCACGCCCAGGTAGACACCGCGCACCCGGCCGGCGACGGGGCTGAACAGTCCGCCGGCCAGCCCGGCCAGCAGGACCGCCGCGACCAGGGCGAGGACGGTGGGCAGTCCGGCGCCCGGCTCCTCGCCGGCCAGCCAGGTGTAGCCGTACGCGCCGATCGCGAGGAAGAAGGAGTGGCCGAGGGAGAGTTGGCCGGCGGTTCCGGTGAGCAGGCCCAGTCCGACGGCGCCGGTCGCGGCGGCCATCGCGAACAGGCCGACGCGCAGCCAGAACGCGTCGAGGTAGAACGGCGGCGCGCACAGCAGCAGGGCCGCCAGGAGGACCGCGAGGCCCCGGCGGGCACGGCGCGGGAGGAGGTCAGACACGGGCGGCACCCTTCGCGCCGAACAGGCCCTGGGGCCGGACGATCAGGACGACGACCATCACCACGTACGGCGCCACGCCGCCGAACCCGTCGCCGAGCACGTGCAGTTCGGACTGGTAGCCGGCGGCGAACGCCTCGGTGAGCCCGATCAGGAGGCTGCCGGCGAGGGCGCCGACGGGGGAGGCGAGACCGCCGAGGATCGCGGCGGGGAACGCGGCCAGCGCGAGCTGGCCGGTGGTGCGCTCCAGACCGGGGGCGGGGAACGCGGCGAGGAACACGGCGGCCACCGCGGCCAGGGCGCCCGCGAGGCACCAGGCTCCGGTGCGCACCCGGGAGAGCCGGATGCCCATCAGGGCGGCCGCTTCGGCGTCCTCGGCGGCGGCGCGCAGCGACAGCCCCCACCTGCTGTAGCGGAAGGCGGCGAAGACCGCGCCGATGACCAGGCAGGAGACCACGATCGCGGCAAGCCGGCTGTCGGCGGCGGTGACCGGGCCGAGCCGGGTGACCGAGTCCGCCCAGGGGTCGCCGAGCGGCAGCAGGTCGCCGCCGATCCGGCGGGACAGGTCGGTGAGCAGCAGCACGTCCACACCGATGGTCAGGATGGTCTGCGCGGGGGCGGCGTGCGGGCCGGTGCCGCCGCGCTGGAGCAGGAACCGGTCGACGGCTCCCGCGACCGCCGCGGTGACCAGCACCGCCGCGGCGAGCGCGCCGGCGAAGCCGAGGTGGGGGTGCCAGACCGCGGTGAGGTAGCCGCCGAGCAGCAGCAGCGAGCCGTGGGCGAAGTCGAGCACGCCGGAGGCCTTGAAGATGATCACGAAGCCGAGCGCGACCAGGGCGTGTACGGCGCCCAGGGACAGTCCGTCGAGCAGGCTGGTGAGGAAGACGGTCACGCGCTGTCCTCCCGGTCGCTCGGGGTGCCGAGGTAGGCGCGCAGCACCTCGGGGTGGGCGCGGACCTCGTCGGGGGTGCCCTGGGCGACGAGGCGGCCGAAGTCGAGCACGGTGACCTCGTCGGCGAGGCGCATCACCAGGCCCATGTCGTGTTCGACCAGCAGCACGGACACGCCGAGCCGGGCGCGGACCTCGGTGACGACCTCGGCGGTCCGGGCCCGCTCCCCCGCGTTCATGCCGGCCACCGGTTCGTCCAGGAGCAGCACCCGGGGCTCCAGGCAGAGGGCGCGGGCGAGTTCGACGCGCTTGCGGTCGCCGTACGGCAGCAGCGCCACCGGCCGGTCGAAGTGGGGGCCCAGACCAGTGAGTTCGGCGATCTCCCGGACCTTCTCCAGGTGCTCGCGCTGCTCGCGCACGGCGTGCGGCAGACGCAGCGCCCCGGCGGCGAACCCGGCGCGGCTCAGCGCGTGGCGGCCGACCATCAGGTTGTCGGCGACGGTGCCCTCGGTGGTCACGATGTTCTGGAAGGTGCGGGCCACCCCGAGGGCCGCGATGCGGTGCGGGGCGAGCCGGGTGAGGTCGGTGCCGCCGAGGCGGACGGTGCCCGAGGCGGGTCGGCAGAGCCCGGACAGGACGTTGAAGCAGGTGGATTTCCCGGCGCCGTTGGGTCCGATGAGGGCGTGCACGGTGCCGGGGGCGACGGTGAGGGAGACGCCGTCCAGGGCGGTGATTCCGGCGAAGCGGACGGTGAGGTCGCGGACGTGGAGGGGCGGGACGTCCCGGCCGGCCGGCGGGGTGCGGGGAGCGGGCGGCGCGGTGCCCTCGGCGGCCGGCGGGTCCGGGGGGCCGTTCACGCGGCCCCCCGTCCGGAGGTGCCGGTTTCCTCGCCGAGGTAGAGGCGGCGCACCGCGTCGGTGGCGGCGAGTTCGGCGGCCGGGCCGGACAGCCGTACCTCGCCGACGTCCAGGACGTGGGCGTGGCCGGCCAGCGACAGGGCCATCCCGGCGTTCTGCTCGACCAGCAGCACGCCCGTGCCCTGGGTGTTGATCTCCCGGATCACCTCGGCGATCCGCTCGGCCATCAACGGGGCCAGGCCGAGGGAGGGTTCGTCGAGCAGGAGCAGACGGGGGGCGGCCATCAGGGCGCGGCCCATGGCGAGCATCTGCTGCTCGCCGCCGGAGAGCAGCCCGGCCGCCTGCCGACGGCGCTCGGCCAGCCGGGGGAAGAGTGTGAACACCCTGTCCCTGGCCTGCCGTTGCCCGTCCGGTGCGCGCCGGCTGAGGCCCAGGCCGCCGCTGCGCAGGTTCTCGTCCACCGTGAGACTCGCGAACACCCGTCTGCCCTCGGGTACTTGCACCACACCGGCGCGGACCGCCGCGACCGGGTCACGGCCGTCCAGGAGGGTGCCGCCGTAAGCGATACGGCCCGCGGTGACGGCGCCCCGGTGCAGCCGCAGGGTGCCGGACACCGCACGCAGCAGGGTGGACTTTCCGGCTCCGTTGGCGCCGAGCAGGGCCACCACCTCGCCGGGCGGCACGGTCAGGGACACGCCGCGCAGGGCGGACACGGCACGTCCGTAGGTCACGTCGAGGTGTTCCACGGTCAGCGCGGGCGGGCCGTCCAGGGGTCTTGGGGGCATCGCGGCTCCTCGGGTCCGTGCCGGTGCGGCACGGGGACTGCGGGCAAGGGGCACTCACGACAGCACACCCGGCGACCGGCGGTACAGGCGTCCCGGCCCGCTCGGTGCGCCGGCCCAGTACGGAGGGCACGGACCTGTGCGCGGGCCCAGCGGGGGCGGCCGGGGCGTGCCCGCGGGAAAGGGGCGGGTGTGGGAAGGGGGTGTGCTGCGCCGGGGAGGGGACGGGGCCGACCGGACTGGGGCGCGACTCGGGCCAGGAGGAGGCGGGCGGACCAGGAGGAGACACGGTGCCACAGACGCGGGCGCGCGGCCGCCGCCGAGCCGGGGCGGGCCAACGTAGGGACGGCTCCGGCCGGACCGGGGCGCGACTCGGGCCAGGAGGAGGCGGGCGGACCGCGAGGAAACGGGGTGCCACAGACACGGGCGCACCGCCGCCGAGCCGGGGCGGGCCGCCGTAGGGACGGCTCCGGCGGACCGGGGCGCGGCTCGGGCCAGGAGGAGGCGGGCGGACCGCGAGGAAACGGGGTGCCACAGACACGGGCGCACCGCCGCCGCCGGGCCGGGGCGGGCCAACGTAGGGACGGCTCCGGCCGGGCGGTGGGGGGCGAGGCCGAGCGGCACCGGTCCGAGGCCGGGTGGCGGGCATCCGAGACCGAGCGGCGGGGGTCCGGGGCTGGCACGGACGCGGCCGGGCCAGGCCCGGACCGGTCCGGCGGCAGCAGCTCGCGGCGGCAGGCGATGCCGGCGCCGCCGCGACGGCGGAGAACGGCCTCGCGGTGGACGGCGGACACCGCTCACGCCCCACCGGTGGGTACCGGTCGCGGGGCGGCCCGGCGGCAGGTGAGGGACGGCGGGCGGCAGGGGCCGTGGCCACGGCCCGCAGGCCGCACCGGCACGGGCGCCCCGGGGGCCGGCGGTCAGCGCGGGGGCAGCCGGCGCGCGGTGAGGGCGAGGCTGATCTCCACCACGTCGGACGGCCGGGACAGCGAGCGCCCGGTGAGCTGTTCGTAGCGGCGCAGCCGGTTCAGGACGGTGTTGCGATGGCAGTAGAGGCGTTCCCCGGCCCGCTGCGCCGAGCCGTCGCAGGCCAGCCAGGTGGCCAGGGTCTCCACCAGTACGTCGGCGTCGGCCGGTTCGAGACGGGCCAGTGGCCCGAGGACCCGCTCGGTGAGCGCCGCGGCCAGTTCCGGCGCGGACACCACCATCGCGGCCGGCAGGTGCTCCGCCAGCCGGACGGTGCCGCCGTCGGCGGGGCACAGGCTCAGCGCCAGGTCGGCCTGGGTCCGGCCGTCGCCGACCGCCGCGAGGCCGTGGACCACGTTGCCCACCCCGATCCGGGTGCCCGGCGCCGGACGTGCGGCCGGGTCGGGGAGTTCGCCGTCCTCGGTGAGCAGGATGCCGTAGTCCACGTCGACTCCGGTGTGCCAGTGGGCGCGCGGTGACCGCTCCGGCAGCGCGGCGCGCGGGCCGGCCGATCCGGGGGGACGCCCGCCGGCGACCGCGACCACCACGTACCGTCCCCGTTCGGGCAGCCGGAGGGCCTCGGCCGCCTCGGGCAGGTCGGTGATGCGGCTGGTGCCGTCCAGCAGCGCGGCGGCCAGCAGCCGGACCCGGTTCTCGCGCCGCCACGCCAGCTGCCGCTCCACCTGCCGGTAGGCGTCGGCCACGAGGGTGCAGTGTTCGTCCACGAAGTTCCACACGTCGGCCGCCACGTGCACGAGCAGCCGGACGTCCTCGGGTGCCGTCCGGGCGGTCTCCTCGACCAGTCCCTGCCACACCATCGCCCCGCCGAGCCGGAAGGCGTGCAGCAACGCGTCCAGCGGCAGGCCCTGTTCGGCGCGGTCGGCACCGATCTGCCAGGAGCAGCGCCGGGCCGCGTCGCGCGTGCCCCGCGGGTCGATCAGCGAGGTCACGCTGTGCCGCAGCGAGCGGTGCGCCTCCCGCCGGGTGCTGTGCGGGTCGGTCCGCAGCGCCGACCGGTACGCCGGTTCCTGGTCCTGGAGCACCGCGAGCAGGCGGTCGGTGAGCCCTGCCAGATCGTCCAGGAGCGCCCGGGCGGCCCGGTGCAGCACGCCGGCCGCGTCGGCGTCGATCACCGAGCGCGTCAGCGGCGGCCGGGGCCGGCGTACGCCGGCCGGGCCGCCGGGCGGCGCCGTCGGTGTCCGTACAGCTTGGTGCATCGCGGTCGTCCCCCCGAAGCCGGCTCGGCGGTGGCGCGACCGCGGGCCCGGCGGCTCACGGCGGGCCGCCGGGTCCGTGCGGTGGCTGCCGCCCGTCTGGTCCTGCCCCGAAGGATGGCATACCGTCCGGTCGGTCAATAGGGTCGTGCATCGCCTTTCCGCCGCCCGGGCAGGTGGGCGTCCCGTGCCCTCCGGGCCTGCGCGGCACCCGCGCCGGAGTGCGCGGCGTGCCTCAGCCGGCCGCCGCGGCCAGTGCTTCCTCCGCCTGGCGGACGCGCCACTCCTCGATCCTCTCCTGCTGCCGCCGGGCCCGTTCGAGCAGGGTGTCGAGCCGGGCGGGGTCCAGGCGCCCGTCGGTCGCGGCGAGCCGGCGCAGGGTGTACCAGCAGGCCGCCTTTCCCTCGACCCCCAGCCGCAGGGCTTCCAGGTCCAGCAGGGTGCCGAGCGGTGCGGGACGTACCAGGTGGCCGTTGGGCTTCAGCCGTCCCAGCCGCTCGGCCGCCCAGCCCGCGCAGACCTTGTAACGGCGCACGGGGACGCCCAGGTCCCGCATGATGTCCAGCAGCGCCGTCCGGTCCTGGGCGATCTCGGCCGCCACGGGCTCGATCGCGCGGCCGAGGGCACAACCACGGGCGGTGCGCGCCAGGCGAGCGGCGCGTCCGGTGCCGGCGGTGGCACCGGCCAGGTGGTCGTTGAGGTAGATGCCGAGCGGCTTCGGGCCGGCGGTGCGTCCGGTGGGGCGGCGCGGGCTCGCGCCGGCATCGGGAAAGGCGTTCATCTCGGGCTCCTCTTCGCGTGGCGGGGACGGCAGCCGGAGTCCGGGGCTTCGCGTCCCGGGGCCTGCCGCGAGGGCGGAGCGGCCGGCGGTGCTCACGGCCGGGGACGCACACGGTGCCACCGCGGGCGCGCGTCGCTGCCGCGACGGCCGGCCACGGAGGCGCAGCGGTGGCACACCCGCCGCACCCGGTCGGCCGCGCCGCCGGATTCCGGGAAGGTCTCGGGCCAGCCGACGTGCGGGAAGCGCGTGAGGCGGGAGCGGCTGAGGGACAGCCCGCACACGGTCTCGTTGCGGCCGGGCTCCCAGGCGTGCACCTCACCGGCGGGCAGTCTGCGGCGGCCGTCCTCCTCGTCGGTCCACTGTCCGGAGGCGGCGACGGCGTACCGCTTCCCGCGCTTCCCGGTCACTTCGGCACCGTCCTCCCGGGCTCGGGGACGCACGGCCGGTCCGGCGCCCGCACCCGGCGGGTGCCCAGGGAGGCCTCGCTCTCACCCGCGCGTGCGGCCTCCCGGCGGTTCCGGGCCGCGCGGCCTCCTCGCGGCCGGCCGGGCCCGCGGCCATGTACCCCGCGGACCCGGCCGGTCCCGCCCGGCGCCGTCAGGCCCGTGGCACGGCCCGGCCGCGTTCGTGGCGGCGGTGGGCGGCCATCCGGACCGGCGCGTGGGACGCGCTCGTGCCCGGGTGGGTCCCCGTCGTCTGCACCACCTCGAAGAAGATCCTCGAACCGAACAGCGGCGTGAAGAAGCGGTAGGTCTCGCCGTGCTCGTCGCGGTCGTAGTAGACGTCGTGCTCGCGCAGCGCGCTCAGGAGGTCCGGCGCGAGGGCGCAGCGGGCCTCCAGGTCGGCGTAGTAGTTCTCCGGTACCGGCAGGGGCGCGGCGCCGGACAGCCGGGCCACGCGGGCCGCGGTGAAGATGTCGGGCGTCGTGAACGTCAGGTGCTGCGGGTCGGGCACTCTCGGGGCCCAGCCGCCACGGCGTTCGACGGTGCTGAGGAGAGTGACGTGCACCGTCCCGCCCGGGGCCGTGGCCGTGCGGCTGCGCAGCATCCCGAAGGGCGCGGCGATCTCCTCCTCCGTCACCTCCGGCAGTCCGACCACCGAGCGGTAGAACAGGGTCGACTCGTCGAAGTCGTCGAACGGCGTGGTCAGGGTGGCGCGGGCCAGCCGGTGCAGCGGGCCGTCCCGGTGGGGCCGCGCGGCGGCCGGTTCCCACAGCCCGGGGTGGTCGAACGGCGCGTCCCCGGGCGGTTCGAAGCGCACGGTCACCAGGTCGGGACCCGTGAACTCCTGCGGCGTGTCGAGGAGTTGCCCGGTGTCCGCGCGGGGTCCCAGGCGGCCCATCAGGCGGCCCGCGCGGTGGGCGGACTCCTCCGGGTCCTCGCTCTGCAGCGACAGGGTGGTGACGGTCGCGCACTGCTGCGCCTTGACGTCGGTGTGCACCAGGACGCGGGCGTCGTTCTGCTGCCACAGCTCCACCGGCCGGAACCGGTGGCGGGCTCGCGCCGTGAAGCCCAGCGCCGTGAGCGTGGACGTGAGGTCGCGGCGGGTGCGCGGGTCGACCGTGATCTCCGCGGACGAGAAGCCCGTGAGCCGGGCCGGGGTGCGGGCGGGCCGGGCGGTGCCCTCCTCCAGGGCCAGCAGCGAGCGCATCGCCGCGTGGGCGGTGGGCTGGGGCGCCGCCTGCCGGAACACGTCGTTGAAGACCTCCAGGGACAGCGGGCCCCGGTAGCCGGCCCGCAGGACCTGGTCGACGAAGCCGGTCACGTCGAAGGAGCCCTGGCCGGGAAAGCGGCGGTGGTGACGGCTCCAGCTGAGCAGGTCCATGTCCAGCCGCGGGGCGTCGGCGAGCTGGAGGAAGAAGATCTTCTCGCCGGGGATGTCCTGGATGCCCTCGGGCCGCGGGTCGCGGGCCAGTACGTGGAAGCTGTCCAGGCACAGACCGAGCGCGGGGTGGTCGGCGGCGCGTACGACGTCCCAGGCGTCCTGCCAGGTGCTGATGTGGCGGCCCCAGGCCAGGGCCTCGTAGGCGATGCGCAGCCCGTGGGCCTCGGCCCGGTCGGCCAGGGTGTGCAGCTGCTCGGCGATCAGGGCGCGGTCGGGTACGGCGTGCGGGGCCAGGGTGGAGCAGACCAGCAGGGTGTCCGTGCCGAGTTCCCGCATGACGCGGAACTTGTGCTCGGCGCGGCGCAGGTTCGCGCTCAGCGTCTTCTCATCGACGCCTTCGAAGTCGCGGAAGGGCTGGTAGAGGTCGATGCCCAGGCCCACGTCCGCGCACATGGCGCGGATGTCGGCCGGTGAGCGGTCCGCCGCGATCAGATCGGGCTCGAAGATCTCCACCCCGTCGAAGCCGGCCCCGGCCGCAGCGCTGAGCTTGTCCTCCAGCGTGCCGGACAGGCAGACGGTGGCGATACCGCGGCGGACGCTCATGCCAGCTCCTCGGTGAAGGTGTCCACGACGGCGGCCGCTTGCCCCGGGTTCAGGCGCGGGTCGCACAGGGACGTGTACCGCTCGGCCAGGTGCTGCTCGTCCGGCACGTCGCCGCCGACGCACTCGGTGACCGCGTCGGCCGCCGCCTCCAGGTGCAGGCCGCCGGGGCGCACCCCGGCCTCGCGCAGCGCGGCCACGAAGCCCCGTACCTCGTCCTGGACGGTGCTGAGGCGGCGCGTCTTGTGGCCGTCGACGGCGGTGTACGTGTTGCCGTGCATGGGGTCGCACAGCCACACCACCGGGTGTCCCGCGGCCCGTACCGCCCGGGCGACCTCCGGCAGCCGGTCGCGCACGCGGTCGGCGCCGAAACGGGCGATGAGGGTGAGCCGGCCCGGTTCGCGCTCCGGGTCCAGCAGGTTGCACACCCGCAGCAGTTCGTCCTGCGCGGCCGCTCCGCTGACCTTGCAGGCGACGGGGTTGAGCACGTCCGCGAGCAGCCGCACATGGGCGCCGTCGCTCTGCCGGGTCCGCTCGCCGATCCACGGCAGGTGGGTCGAACCCAGGTACCACTGCGCGTCGTTGTCGTCGAACCGGACGAGGGGCACCTCGTAGTCCAGGACCAGGGCCTCGTGGCTGGTCCACACGCGCGAGGCGCGGCGGCGCAGTTCGGTGGCCGCGCCGTGGCTGGTGCGGTAGGCCTCCAGCATGCGCTCGGCGCGGTGCCTGCGGGCGCCGTCGGTGGGTTCCGGGGCGTTGACGATGTGCCCGCGGAAGGAGGGCAGTTCGCGTTCACCCACCCGTTCGGTGTCCGAGGAGCGGGGCTTGCCGAACTGTCCGGCGATGCGGCCGATCGGCACGGTGCGGGCACCGGTGGCGTCCGCGAGGCGGTCGGCGAGCCGCTGCACGGCGTCGGCCTTGGCCCGGGTGTGCTCAGGGGTGCACTCCGCGAAGCTCTCCGCGCAGTCGCCGGCTTGCAGGACCAGCCCCTCGCCGCGCGCGACGGCCGCCAGCTCCGCCTTGAGCGCGCGCAGTTCGGCCACGTCGACGAGTGCGGGCCGCTCGGCCAGGTCCGCGCACACGGCGTCGCGGACGTCGGGGTCGGCCCAGGTCGGCTGCTGGGCGGCGTGGTGGTAGGTGCGGGCCGGGGAACCGAGGGTCTGGGGGGATGTCCGGGTGGTGGAGGGCGCGGTGGGCTGGGAAGTCATCGCGAGAAGTGCCTCTCTGGGGCGGGCGGTCCGGGTGCCCTGGTCGAACGGCGCCCGGCCGCGGGCTCACAGCTGGAGAGTGGGCGTGCGGAGCAGGTCGGCGGCGTTGTCGTGGGTGATCCGCCGGGCGGCCTCGTCGCTGAGGCCGAGCCGCCGCACGGTGTCGCCTGCGGTCGTGTCGCACAGGTCGAAGGGGAAGTCGGTGCCGACGAGGATCCGGCGCGGTCCCACCCGGTCCACGAGGTGGCGCAGGAGGCCGTCGTCGAACACGGCCGTGTCGTAGTAGAGCCGGTCCAGGTAGTGGCTGGGCGGGTGCGGGGTGGTGCGGGCCGCTTCCTTGCGGCGCCAGCCGAGGTCGAGGCGGCCCCGCAGCGCGGGCAGACAGCCGCCGCCGTGGGCCAGGCACAGCCGCAGGGCGTGCCGCTCCAGGACCCCGCCGAGCACGAGCCGGGACACGGCGATGGCCGTCTCGGCCGGGTAGCCGACGAGCTGGGGCATCCAGTAGTCGGCGGTGCGGGCCGGGCTCGGCGAGGCGTTGGGGTGCACCAGGACGAAGCTGCCGCGTTCGGCGAGGAACGCCCACAGCGGTTCGTTGACCGGCGCGTCGAGGTCGTGCCCGCCTCCCTGGGTGCCGATGGCGAACCCGGCCACGGCGAGGTCGTCCAGGCAGCGCCGGGCCTCGCGCACGGCAGAGGCGCTGCCCACCGGAAGCGTGGCGAGGGCGCGCAGCCGGCCGGGGGCCTGGGCCACGTACGCGGCGAGCGCGTCGTTGCCCAGCGCGACGATCTCGTCGGCGAAGGCGGTGTCGGGTGTGGTGCCCGCCGTCACGAACGGGGGCAGGGACACGGCCTGGAGCGCGCACCCGGCCCGGTCCATGGCGGCCAGCCGCGCCGGGATGTCGAACTGCTCGGCGGGGCACGGGATGCGGGCGCCCTCGGGGACGCCGGAGACCCGCGGGTCGATCAGGACATGTCCGTCCGCGAGCCCGTCCAGGCGGGCGAGGCCGCGGGCGGCCAGCTCCGCCAGGAGGGGGCGCGGCATGGCGTGGGCGTGGACGTCGGTGTAGCCGGCCGGTTCCGGGCCGGGGGCGGCGGTCACGTGGCGTCGCCCAGCATCTCGTACTCGACGACGCCCATGCCCGTGATCCACTCCCGTACGGGCTCGTAGGCGAGGACCTTCGCCGGGCGGTCGACGAGCCCGGCGAGGGTGAGCCAGCTGCGGATCTCGTGGGCGCCGTTGCCGGCCTCCTCCAGCTCCGCGTCGGACATGTCCAGGACGTCGGTGAAGTCGTTGCGGGCCATCGCGTCGAGGAACCACCGGTCGAACTCGGAGTCGATGTCGCCGACCCGCTCGGTGCCCACCCAGTGGGACAGTCCGCCGGCCGCGACCACGGCGACCCGGTCCAGTTCCGTGCACGCCTCGATGGCCTTGGCCAGCCCGCGGCCCAGCGCGTGGGCGCCCGCCAGCGGCACCATCGGCTCCACCGCGCAGTTCTGCAGCAGGGGGATCAGCGGCAGGTCGAACTCGGGGGCCAGGGCGTGGTAGACGGTCATGACGCCGTGGTCCAGGGTCAGGTGGTGCGAGATCGCCGGCTCGAAGCCACTTCCGAGGAGCTGCCTGGTGAGGGAGAGCGCGAATTCGGGGGCGCCCGGCAGCGGAGAATTCTGCGGAATTCCGAGCCAGCCCTCGGTGGGACCTATGTGGGTGGCACCAAGACCTATGCAGTGCTGCGGGAAATTCTCCAGGAAAAAATTGGTGAAATGCTCGTTGGAGACGATGACGACGGCCTGCGCCCCGGCCTCGCGCACCCGGCGGGAGGCCTGCTCGAGGGCGCCGAGGAAGCGGGTGCGCTGGCCCTCGGGGGCGGAGTCCCGGGCGCTGATCATCATCGGCGCGTGAGACGAGGCGAATGCTGCTACGACGCGCGCCACCTCGGCTTCACCCCCTCGGCGGACGGCCGGGTGCCGGCCAGCAGACCGCGGTAGTCGTCGCGGGACCGGCCGGTGAGCCGGGCGAAGGCGTTGAGCAGGACCGGGTGCACCCCGTGCAGCGACAGGGCGCGCAGATCGTCGTCCGCGAGTGCTGCCGCATGGGCCTCGGGAAGCTGCGGGGCGACCGCCGCGGCGCCCGCCCCGCCGGCTCGAATTCTGCTGAATACGGCTTGCTGCAATGCGTAGTTGTCAAACACACGGGAATCCTTGCAGTACCGCTCGGTGGCCACAATGACACCTTCCAGTCAGTGGAAACGGACAGTACGGAGGAATTCGCGCCGCGGTCAGTGGACGTATGTCAGCCACGAGTCGAAGGCGGGCTCCTCGCCGGCGGTGACCCGGTCGAGCAGCTCCCGCAGCCGACGGGTCACCGGTCCCGGCTCGCCGATCTCCCGGTGGTCGACGGAACGCACCGGCACCACTCCGGCCGCGGTGCCGGTCACGAAGACCTCATCCGCCGTGTACACGTCCGAGCGCAGCAGGTTCTCGGTCAGCACCGGGATGCCCGCGTGCTCGGCGAGGGCACGCACGCTGGCCGCGGTGATGCCGGACAGCGCCCCGGTGCTCGCGGGCGGCCCGATCAGCGCGCCGTCGCGGACGACGAAGATGTTCTCCGCGCTGCACTCGCAGACGTAGCCGTCGCGCGAGAGCATCAGCGCCTCGTCGAACCCCGCGGCCAGTGCCTCGCGCTTGGCGAGTGCCGAGGTGAGGTAGGGGCCGGTGGCCTTCGCCGCGGTGGGCACGGTGTTGGGGTCGCTGCGCCGCCAGGTGCTGGTGCCGAGGGTGATGCCGTGCAGATCGGCGTCGCCGCCGAGGTAACTGCCCATCTCCCAGCCCGCGATGGCGCAGGTCACCGGGGCGTTGCGGGTGTCCATGCCGATCTCGCCGTAGCCGAAGAACGCGGTGTGGCGCAGGTAGCAGGCGTCGTGGCCGTTGGCGCGGATCAGTTCGAGGGATGCCTTGAGCAGTTCGTCCACGCTGTGTTCCAGCGGGAGCTGGACCATGCGGGCGCTGCGCTCGAAGCGGCGCAGGTGGTCCTCCAGACGGAATGCGGCGGGGCCGCGCGAGGTGGCGTGGACCCGGGTCCCTTCGAAGATGCCCGTGCCGTACTGCAGGCCGTGCGCCATGACGTGGACCGTGGCGTCCTGCCAGGGGACCAGCCGGCCGTCCAGCCAGATGTGCGGGGCTTCGGGGATACGCACGTGGGGAGCCTTTCCGTCGCGGGCGGGTGGGTTCGATGCGGTCGGTGGGTCCGGGGCGGGCCGGGCGGGTTCAGGGGGCGGGGCGCTCGGTGACGTCGAGCACCTCGACCAGCTTGTCGAGGTGGGCGTCGAGCCGGGCCGCGGGGCGGTTGCCCGCGCCGAAGGTGAGCGTGACCCGGTGCACGCCGGGGCGCCCGGCGTGCGTGACCTCGAGCGCCTCGATGGCGAAGCGCCTGCGGGCGCACAGCGCGGTGATCCGGGCGAGCGCGGTGGGCGCGTCCTCGACCAGGAGGCTGAGGGAGCGGGAGGCGGGGGCGGACATGGTGGCAGGGTTCCTTCCGGGTCAGGGGCCGGGGCGTTCGCCGTCAGTCGTCCGCCGCGTCACCGAAGTCGGGCCGCACGTCGCGCGCCGCCATGACCTCGTCGTTGGTGGTGCCGGCCGCGACCATCGGCCAGACCTGGGCGTCCTCGTGGACGATGAAGTCGACGACGACGGGACGGTCGTCGATCTCGTTGGCCTCCTGGATCGCGCGGTCCAGGTCGGCGGGGTCCTCGCAGCGGATGGCGTGGCAGCCCATGGAGCGGGCCAGCATGACGAAGTCGGGGATGCGGGTGCCCCGGTTGGGCCGGCCGGGCTCGGCGTGCAGGACGCTGTGCGAGTAGCGCTCGCGGTAGAAGAGGTTCTGCCACTGGCGGACCATCCCGAGGACGCCGTTGTTGATGACGGCGACCTTGATGGGCAGGTCGTTGAGGGTGCAGGTGGCCAGTTCCTGGTTGGTCATCTGGAAGCAGCCGTCGCCGTCGATCGCCCAGACGGTGCGGTCCGGGGCGCCCGCCTTGGCGCCCATCGCGGCGGGCACCGCGTAGCCCATGGTCCCGGCGCCGCCGGAGTTGAGCCAGGTGGCGGGTTCCTCGTGCGGCAGGAAGTGGGCGGCCCACATCTGGTGCTGGCCGACGCCCGCCGCGAAGATCGTGCCGGGCGGGGCGAGTTGCCCGATCCGCTCGATGACCTGCTGGGGCGCGAGCGAGCCGTCGGGGGGCAGCGGGTAGCCGAGCGGATAGGTGCGGCGCCAGTGGTTCAGCTGCTTCCACCAGGCGGCGTAGCCGGTGGCCGCCTCCCCCGCCGCGCCGGTTCCCACCCGCTCGCGCAGCGCCTCGGTGAGCAGGCCGAGCACTTCACGGGCGTCGCCGACGATCGGCACGTCGGCGGTCCGGTTCTTGCCTATCTCGGCGGCGTCGATGTCGGCGTGGATCACCTTCGCGTACGGGGCGAAGCCGTCCAGCCGGCCGGTGACCCGGTCGTCGAACCGGGTGCCGACGGCGATCAGCAGGTCCGCCTTCTGCAGCGCGGTCACCGCGGTGACGCTGCCGTGCATCCCCGGCATCCCGACGTTGAGCGGGTGGCTCGTGGGGAACGCGTCGAGCGCCATCAGCGTGGTGGTGACGGGGATGTTCGCCAGTTCCGCCAGCTCCTTGAGGCGGGCGCTCGCACCCGCCTTCAGGACGCCGCCGCCCACGTAGAGGACGGGCCGCTCGGCGGCGGCTATCAACTCCGCGGCCGCCCGGATCTGCCGGGCGTGCACCGACGGCGCCCGGCGGTAGCCGGGCAGGTCGAGGGACGGCGGCCAGGTGAACGTGGTCGACGCGGTCAGGGCGTCCTTGGCGATGTCGACGAGGACGGGCCCGGGCCGGCCGGTGGCCGCGATGTGGAAGGCGCGGGCGATCGCCCGCGGGATCTCCTCGGCCCGGGTCACCAGGAAGCTGTGCTTGGTGATCGGCATGGTGATGCCGACGATGTCCGCTTCCTGGAAGGCGTCCGTGCCGATGGCCGCGGCGGCCACCTGCCCGGTGATCGCCACCAGCGGCACCGAGTCCATGAACGCGTCGCCGATCGGGGTGACCAGATTCGTCGCACCGGGGCCCGACGTCGCGATGCAGACCCCGACCTTGCCGGTGGCCTGGGCGTATCCGGTGGCCGCGTGACCGGCGCCCTGCTCGTGCCGGACCAGGACGTGGCGCAGCCGGGTCGAGTCGAGCATCGGGTCGTAGGCGGGCAGGATGGCTCCGCCGGGCAGCCCGAAGACGGTGTCGGCACCGACCTCCTCGAGCGACCTGATGAGGGCCTGCGCGCCGGTGAGCTGTTCGGTGGGCGGGGCGTGCTGGGTCATGAGGGCTCTCCTGCGGGGTTCAGCGGGGTGGGGCGGGGGGCGCCGCCGCGCGAGGCCGGCCCGGGGGCGTGCCGGGCGTCGCGGGGCCGGGGGCGCCTGACGGCGGTGGCCGGACGCCGGTGCACGGACCGGCCCGGGCGGCGGCGGCCGGCGTCGGCGGCCTCATCCGGCGCGCAGCGCCACCGGCCCGAGCCCGTCGAACTCCGCCTGCACCAGGTCGCCGGAGGAGACCGGCACGGCATCCGTGATCCCCCCGGTCAGCACGGTCCAGCCCGCTTCGATGCGCAGCCCGCGCCGGCCCAGCACCTCGGCCGCGAACACGAGGGCCTGGAGCGGGTCGTCGAGCACGTCGGCGCCGACGCCCCGGGCCGCTTCGGCGCCGTTCAGGGTGAGCCGGCAGGACACGGTCCGCAGGTCGGGAGCGGCGTCGAGCGGACGGGTGGCGGAGCCGAGGACGTAGCGGCCGCTGGAGGCGTTGTCCGCCACGACGTCGGGAAGCGTGAACCGGTAGTCCTGGTAGCGGCTGTCGATCAGTTCGAGTCCCACGCCGACCTCGCCGACGCAGGCCGCGGCCTGCTCCCGGGTCACGTCCGGGCCGGC
The DNA here is from genome assembly GCF_040636485.1 of Streptomyces sp. NPDC038707. Taxonomy (NCBI): domain Bacteria; kingdom Bacillati; phylum Actinomycetota; class Actinomycetes; order Kitasatosporales; family Streptomycetaceae; genus Streptomyces; species Streptomyces sp. NPDC038707. The sequence goes on along the minus strand of NZ_JBEZUP010000017.1, from coordinate 92,590 downwards.
CAGCGGTGCGGCGAGCGTGAAGACGATCTCGGGTTCCACCCGCGGGTGGATGTAGCCGTCCACGGGTACCGGCGCGTCGCCCTCGGCGAGCATCCGGTCGGTCAGCCAGGCCACCAGGGGCTCGGACACGTTCATGCGCTGCTGCTTGGCGGGCGAGGTCAGCCCGAGTTTGACGCCGACGACGCGTTCGCCGCGGGCGAGCCGCAGTTCGAGGGCGGCGTCCTGGACCGCGTACGCCTCCTGCACGGTGAACTCCGGCCATCGCGAGGTCAGGGGTTCGACGGCGCGCCCCGCCTCTTCCGCCTCGATCAGCGTCAGCGCGGCCTTCTGGATGTCCAAGGACGGCACTCGGGGATCCTCACTTCGGTCGACGTGGCCTCCGCGATCACCGACCGCTGCCGGGGGAGGCGACGCAATCGTGACGGTCCCGCCGCCCACGGCAAAGCTCCGCTGCCACTGAGTGGAAGTCGGCCAACTTGTCGTGAGGCGGACGGTGTTACATGGTGTGTACCACTGTGGAGGGAGACGGAAGACCAGTGAGCACGCGAGCCGACCGAGCCGACACGCGCGTCCATCCGGCCTGGGGCATGCTCGCCCTGGTTCTGCTGGGACTGCTGACCGCGCAGGGCACGCGCATCGCCTTCGGGGCGTTCGTGCCCGCCTGGCGGGACGGGCTGCATGCCGAGCTCGGCACCATCAGCCTGATCGGCATGGTGAGTTACCTGGTCTACGGGCTCACCCAGCCGCTCGTGGGCTCGATGGCCGGACGGTTCGGCGCCCGCGCGGTGCTCGCCTCGGGTGTCTTCATCGCCGGCGCCGGGCTGCTGCTCGCCTCGACCGCCTCGTCCGTGCCGATGCTGCTCGCCCTGTACGGCGTCGTGGCGACGCTCGGCTTCAGCGCGGCGTCCGGGGTGACGGCCGGTCTGGTGGTGCGCCACTGGTTCACCGCCCGCCGCGGTCTCGCCTTCGGCCTGGTCGAATCGGGCTTCGGCGCCGGGCAGTTCGTCTTCACCCCGCTGTCGCTGCTGCTCATCGACCTGTACGGCTGGCGTCACACGCTGGTCGTCGAGGGGGCGCTGCTGCTCGTGGTCGTCGGGCCGATCGTCGCCCTGCTGCTGCGTTCGACGCCCGCGCAGGTGGGCGCGGAGCCGTACGGCGGACCCGATCCGGAGGACGCCGCCCCGCAGGAGCCGGCCGGGAAGCGCGGCGCGGGGCAGTGGGGGCAGGTGCTGCGCTCTCCCCTGATGTGGGGACTGGTGGCGCCGTTCTTCGTGTGCGGGGTCACCACGACCGGCCTGATGGACACCCACCTGGTCTCGATCGCCCATGACCACGGCGCCTCGACCGCGGTGACGGGGGCGGCGACCGGCCTGCTCGCCGCTGCCAACGTCCTGGGCACGGTGGTGTCCGGTCCGCTCAGCGACCGTTACAGCTGTGCCCGCATCCTGGCCGTCCTGTACGGGGTGCGCGCGCTGGTGCTGATCCTGCTGGCCCTGTTCCCGTACGGGGTCTGGCTGGTTCTCATCAGCATCGCCTTCGGCCTGGTCGATTTCGCCACCGTCGCGCCCACCCATCTGATCGCCACCCGCCACTTCCCCGCCGACCGGATCGGGTTGGTTTTCGGCCTGCTCTCGATGGCGCACCAGGTCGGTTCCTCGCTCGGCTCGTACGTCCCGGGCCTCGTCCACGACCTGACGGGCAGTTACGTGCCGACCCTGCTGGGATGTGCTGCGGCCCTGCTCATCGCCATGATCGGCTGTCTCGCGGCGCTGCCGGCCCGGACCACGGGGGCGGTGCAGTCCGTCCCCGTGGCCCCTTGACCGGCTTTTGACCCGCGGAAACTCCGCTGGGTAATCGGTCACGTCCGAATGAGTAAGCAGACGTTTCGGTAGTCGAGAAGACGCTGACAGTGACGGAGGGTCCTGGGTAGCTTCTCCCGCGTACGAAGACGGTCAAGGTCGATCGTCCCGGGGGTACGGGGGAACCGAGAAAGGCCACGGACATGTCCGAACGCCAGAGGGAAAGCAACCCGCCGAGCAGCGTCACCGGAAAACTCTTCGCCATCCTCGACTGCTTCACCTCCGAGCGTCAGGTGTTGCGGCTCACCGACATCAGCGCCCTGTCCGGTGTGCCGCTGTCCACCGTGCACCGCATGTGCGCGGACCTGGCGAGCAGAGGCGCCCTGGAGCGCGGCCCGGACGGCACCTGGTCGGTCGGCGGCCGGCTGTGGCAGATCGGCAGCACCGCCCGCAAGATCGCCCTGTTGCGGGACGTCGCCCAGCCCGTCATGTGCGACGTGCACGCCAAGACGCTGCAGAGCGTGCACGTCGCCGTGGTCTCCGGTCTCCAGGCGAGGTACCTCATGGATGTCGGCGGCAGTGTGTCGGCGCCGGTGCTGCCCCGGCTCGGCAGCACGTTCCCGCTGCACACCACGGCCTCCGGCAAGATCCTGCTGGCGTTTTCCGATCCGGAGTACCAGGAGCGGGTCATCGCGGCGGGGCTGCCCGTGCGCACCCCGTACGCGGTGTCCGAGCCGGGCCGGCTGCGCCGCTGCCTCGCCGAGGTGAGACGCACGCAGATCGCCTATGTGTACGAGGAGTTCGCGCTGGGGGTGTCCGCGGTCTCCGCGCCGATCCGGCACGGGAACCGGGTGGTCGCGGCGCTCACCCTCGTGGCCCGCTCCCAGATGCCGCTGGAGAAGTGGGAGCCGTTGCTGCGCCAGGGGGCCGCGCTGGCCTCGCGCCGGCTGACGGCGGTGGCGCCGCCGCACAGCGACGACGCCGACCTGGAGCGGACCATGGTCTGAGCGGGCGCCCCGGTTCACAGGCCGTGCAGGGCACCCCCGTCGACGGGTACGACACAGCCCGTCAGGTACGAGGCGGCCGGGGAGAGGACGAACGCGGCGACCCGGGCGAACTCCTCCGGCTGCCCCTGCCGGCCGAGCGCGCTGCGGGCGGCGGCACGGGCCGCCGCCCCGCCGCCGTCCCGGCCGTCCAGGTCCCGCAGCCGGTCCGTCATGATGCGGCTGGGCAGCAGGCCGAGGACGCGGATGCCCCGGCCGCCCAGTTCACCGGCCAGGGTCTTGGCCACCATGGCGAGCCCCGGGCGCAACCCGTTGGACAGGGCGAGGCCGGGAATGGGTTCGCGTACCGAACCGGACAGCACGAACGCGATCACCGATCCCTCGCCCAGGTGGCGCGCCGCGGCCCGCGCGGTGCGTACGGCGCCGAGGAACACGGACTCGAAGGCCGACCGCCACTGGTCGTCGTCGACCTCGGTCACCGCTCCGGCCGGCGGCCCGCCCACGCTGATCAGGACGCCGTCGAGCCGTCCGAACGTCTCCACGGTGAACGCGGTGAGCCGCTCGGCGGCCCCCGGGTCGGCGTTGTCGGCCACCGCGCCCCGGGCCACGTCCGGCCCGCCGAGCCGTTGCTCGGCCGCGTCGACGGTGGTCCGGTCGCGGCCGGTGACGACCACCTTGGCGCCGTCGTCCACCAGCGTCCGCGCCGTGGCGAAGCCGAGCCCGCGACTCGCGCCGGTCAGCAGGTAGACACGGTCCTTCAACCCGAGATCCACGGGCCCTCCCCTCTCCTCGGACGTCTCCCCGAACCGCTCGCCGGTGCGATCGCCGAAAGCCGCACGGCGCCGGTCACCGCCCGGCCGGGGCCGCGCCCCGGACGGCCGCGAGCACGGTGGCCAGGCTGACGACGAGCAGTGCGGCGGCGGCGAGCAGACTGGCGCGCAGCCCGGTGAAGAACGAGCCGTCCCCCGCGACCAGCGCCCCGAACACCGCGATGGCCAGGGCGGTGCCGACCTGACGGAAGGTGTTCATCACGCCGGACGCGGTGCCCGTACGATCGCCGGGCACGTTGTTCATCAGCAGCGCCGTGGCCGCCGGGACGGCCACACCGCCGACGCAGCACACCGGCACGATCAGCACCGCGAGGGCGGCGTCGCCGACCCGGTCCCCGAAGAGGGCGACCACGGCCAGCGTCACCGCGGTCACCGCCTGCCCGGCCACGATCGGCGGCCGTGGCCCGAACCGCTGGATCAGCCGGGCCGCGACGAACAGGTTGAGGACGGCCACGACCGTCGTCATCGGCAGGAACATCAGACCGGCCTGGAGCGCCGACAGGCCGCGCTCCTGCTGGAAGTAGAGGCCGAGCACGAAGACGCTGCCGTAGAACGCGACGCTGATGGTGGCGCCCACCAGCGAGGGCACGCTGACGAAGCGGCTGCGCAGCAGGCTCAGCGGCAGCATCGGGTGCGCGTGCCGGGACTCCACGACGACGAACACCGCGAGCGCGGCCGCGGCCAGGGCCAGGCTCGCCAGCACCAGCGGGTCGCCGTAGCCGCGGGCACCGCCCTCGATCATGCCGAAGGTCAGCGCGGCGAGCGTCACCACCGCGGTGCCCTGCCCGGCCAGGTCCACGGGGGTGCGGCGGCGCGGGGACGCGGGCACCCGGCGCATCAGCCACAGCGCGAGCAGGCCGACCGGAAGGTTGAGGAAGAAGATGGCCCGCCAGCCGAGCGCGCTGGTGAGCACTCCGCCCGCCACCGGCCCGGCCGCGGCCGCGACGGCGCCGCCCGCCGACCACAGCGACAGGGCCCGCACCCGCTGGGCGTCGTCGGGGAAGACCTGCCGGATCAGGGCGAGCGAGGCGGGGGTGATGACGGAGGCGGCGCATCCCTGCACCAGCCGCGCGCCGATCAGCACCGGCATGTTCGGCGCCAGCCCGCACGCCACCGAGGCGAGCGTGAAGAAGACGAGCCCGCCGATGTAGGTCCGGCCGGCGCCGATGCGGTCGGCGAGGGCGCCCGCGGAGAGCATCAGCGCGGCGAACATCAGGGTGTAGCCGTCGACCACCCACTGCAGCGCCGTCATGCCGCCGCCGACGTCGTCGCTCATGGCGGGCAGTGCGACGTTCACCACCAGTGCGTCGAGCGTGATGATGAAGAAGCCGAGCACCGATCCGGCGAGGATCATCCCCGGGCGGACGGCGGGGGGCGGGCCGGGGGTGCCGGCGGTGGACAGCTGGGGAGTGGGTGTGGAGGTCACGGGTGTTCCTGTTGCTCGTGAGACCGGTGCGGTGGGGGCGGGTTGCCGGCGGCGCTACTCCGTGAGCAGTTCCACCAGGACGGGTCTGCCGTGTTCCTTGATCCAGGCGACGGCCTCGGTGATGGCCGGCACCACGCCGTCGAGCGACTCCACGCGCTCCAGCGCGTGCACGTTGTAGGCGCGGGCCAGGGTGACGAAATCGACCGGGTTCTCCTCGAATCCCGTGCCGATGTGGGCGTGTTCGGTGGCGCGGTCGCGGGCGGCCGCGATGCGCTCGGCGTGCCGGGTGGAGTTCTGGTACTGCCGGTTGTTCATCACGACGACGAGGAGCGGGACGTCGTACGCGCTCAGGCTCCACAGGGCGCTGGGCGTGAACAGGAAGTCGCCGTCGGACTGGAGGTCGATGCAGAGGGTGCCGTCGCCCTTGTGCGCGAGCGCCGCGCCGACGGAGGCGCCCGGGCCGTAGCCGAGTCCGCCGCCGCCGTTGAGGCCGAGGCAGCTGAGCGGACGCTCCAGCGGCCACAGCCGGCGCACCCAGGTGTCGACGGTGACGCTGCCGGAGTTGACGATGACCCATTCCTCGTCGCGTACGGCCTCGTGGATGCGGGCGACGGCCGAGGAGACCGCCATCCGCTCCTGGCCCGCGCACCGCTCGGCCTCGGCGGCCCAGGTGGCGCGCGCCTTGTGGTGCGCGGCCGCGAGCCGGCCGGTCCGCTCGGCCCGCTCGCGCGCGCCGGACGCGTCCCCCGGTGCCGCCGCCAGCGCGGCCAGCAGCGCCTCGACGGAGCCGAGCACCTGGGCGCTGTGCGCCTGGGCGACCGGGACCAGCGGCATGTGGTCGGCGGACCACTTGCTGGTGAGGAGTTCGCCGGGCCCGATGGTGACGACATGGGTGCCGGGCGGCGGCGCGCCCCGGTCGTCCAGGTCGAGGAAGGCGCCGAGCGCGCTCGCCAGGTCCTGCACGTCCAGGGCGATCACGAGGTCGGCGGCGGCGAGCAGGTCGCCCTCGATGCCGGAGACGTTCTGCGGGTGGGTGGACGGGAAGCTCAGCCGGTTGCCGCGGTCGACGACGGCGGCGCCGGTGGCCTCGGCGAGCGCGACGAGCGGGCGCAGGGTGCGCGGGTCCTGGCCCGAGAAGTCGACGACGAGGACGGGCAGCCGGCTCGCCCGCAACCGTGCCGCGAGTTCCCCGGCGGCACGGCTGTCGAGCGCGGGCAGTACGGCGGGCCGGGCGGCGTCCGCGGGCAACAGCCGTACGCCGTCCTCCAGTCGCTGCTCCTGCACGTCGAAGTCGAGGGTGACGAAGACCGGTGCCTTCATGCCGCTGTCCATCAACTGGTGGGCACGGTACAGGGATTCGAGGGTGGCCCGCTGGCCGATGGGCTGGTCGCTCCACTTGACGAAGTCCTCGACGACCTTCGGCAGGTGCTGCGAGGTGTGGATCCAGTCGATCCAGGGGCGGCGCAGGTCGGCGGCGAGCGGGCCGTTGCCGCCGACGACGAACAGCGGCACCCGGTCGCACCAGGCGTTGAACAGCGCCATGGAGGCGTGCAGCAGGCCGACGTTGGCGTGTGTGAACACGGCCATGTGCCGGTTGCTCGCCTTGTAGTAGCCGTGCGCGATGGCGACGGCTATCTCCTCGTGGCAGGCCATGACGATCGACGGGGCGATGGCCGCGTTGTCCTCGTGCACCAGGGAGTCGTGCACCCCGCGGAACGAGGCCCCCGGGTTGAAGGCCACGTACTCGAAGCCCTGCTGGTGCAGGAACTCCACCACGGCGTCGGAGAAGTACTGCGTCACGGTCTTCCTGCCTTTTCCCTGGCCGCCGGGGACTCCTGCCATCCGGCGGGGCCCGCGCGGTGGGCGAGGACCGCCCAGTTCCCGGCGGATTCGTTCAGTGCGGTGCCGAGTCCGGTGCCCGGCGGCGGTGCGATGGTGTTGGCCCGCCGGTCGACGGCGGGCATGGGCGTGACCACCGGCTCGGGGAAGTAGCGGTCGGACTGGCCGGACTCGACGGTGAGCGCGTCGGGCAGGCAGAACGCGAGGTGCCGTCCGGCGGCGATCAGCGGCCCGGTCTCCGCCACCTGCACACCGACCTGGTAGGCGATGCCGTGGCTGCGGGCGAAGCGGGCGATGTCCATGGAGGCGAACAGCCCGCCGCACTTGGAGACCCGGATGTTGAACGCGTCGCAGGCGTCCGCCGCCTCGGCCGCCTCGGCGTCGGCGAGCGAGCACACGGACTCGTCCAGCATGATCCGGGCGCCGGTGGCGAGCCGCAGTTCGCGCAGGTCGTCCAGCGCGCCCTTGGCCAACGGCTCCTCGAACCAGGTCACGCCGGCGTCGGTCAGCCGTCGCACGTGGTCGGCGGCCCGGTCGGGGTGCCAGCTCATGTTGGCGTCGACCATCACCGGGACGCCGGCGGGCAGGGCCGCGCGCAGCCGGCCCACCGTGGCCACGTCCCGTTCGATGTCGTCGGACGCCTTCACCTTCACGAAGTGGAACGGTCCGCGGGAGTCCAGGAACTCCTCCACGGTCGTGCCCAGATCGAGGACCTGGGAGATGCGCAGGGCCGGCGGCCCCTCCCCCGCGGCCGGCGCGAGGAGTTGCCGTGCCCCGAGGCCGAGCCGCTGCCCCAGCCAGTCGACCACGGCCAGTTCGAGCAGGCAGACGAGGTTGCTGCCGCCGTCGATGCCGAAGGTGCCGGTGAATCCGTCGCGGCGCAGCGCGGCGAGCACCTGGTCGGCGGGCTCGGCGCGCAGCGTCCCGTACAGCCCGTCGAGCGGGACGTCGCGCAGGCGGGCGAGGACGGAGGCGCAGGTCTCCCCGGTCACGTACGACCGCGGAGCGCACTCGCCGTGACCGCTGACGCCGTCGACGGTCAGCCGCAGCAGCAGGCTCTCGCTGGTGCGGCGGCGCTTGGCGGGGTGGTCGAAGCCGTACCGCATGGGCAGGCGCACATGGTGGACACGGGCCTCATCCATCGTGACCGGCTCTCTCGCCGCCGAGGAAGGCGGCCGACCAGGCGATCAGTTCGTCGCGCACGTCGGTGAAGTACAAGTAGTGCTTGTCCGTGGGGAGTTCACGGATCCGTCCGCGGCGGGCGGTGAGCCGTGCGAAGACGTGCCGGGACTGTTCGAGGTCGACGACGGGGTCGCGGTGTCCCGACACATAGGCGGCCGGTACGTCCTTCAGGGTGCCCTCGGCCGTCACGTACAGCCGCTCCAGGTCGAGCAGGACCGCGCGGGAGCGGTGGGTGAGGGTGCGCACGGCGAGGTCGTCGCCGTCGATGAAGTCCCGGTAGCGCGCGAGGTCGCTGAAGTCCGCGGCGGCCAGGCCCGGCTCCCACACCCCGTCGCCGGGCCGCTCGGTGAGCCGGGCGCGCTGCTCGGCGGAGAACGTGGCGTGCATCCGGCCGAGTGGCGCGGAGCAGAACAGCACGCTGTCGGGAGCGACGGTGAGGGCGCGGTGGTGCAGCAGCGCCGCCAGGAACGAGCCGCCGAGGCAGTGCCCGAACAGGCCGAGCGGCAGTGCCTCGCCGACGGTGGCCCGCAGGTGTCCGAGGGCCGCGGCGTAGTCGTCGAGCACCGTGTCCGCGTCGGGGATCTCGCCGCGGGCGCCGTCGCTGATGCCGCTGCCGCGCCGGTCCAGGACGAAGAAGGCGACGCCCTGCTCGGCGTAGCGGGGCCCGGCCTCCCACAGCCAGCCCGCGTGGGACTGCAGTCCGTGGAAGTAGAGGACGGCGGCCCGGGGCTCCGGCGGGGTCCACCGGTGCAGGGCGAGCCGGACGCCGTCGCCGCGGTCGAGGAGCGTGATGTCCTTGCGGACCGTCCGCGGCGCGGGGGTGAGCGTGTGCATACGGGTGCGTTCCTCCTGTCGGGCCTCAGGCACGGCCCGCGCCGGGGCGCTCGCCGATGATCCGGGCGACGAAATCCGTGTCCCGTTGGAACGGCTTGTACTTGTACTGGGTGGCGTTGCCGGCCTGCCGTCTGCTCTCGACGTACGCCGTGATGCGGTCGGTGGGCACGGTGATCACCTCGATCGGGCCGAGGCGCGCGCTGTCGCGCTTCGACGCGTACTCGGAGTTGACCGCGCACAGTTCGCGGTCGATGCGTGCGCTCACCCGGTCGTCGGGGACGCCGTGGCCGTCGCCGGTCTCCACCAGCACGGTGTAGGACGGCGGTTCGCCCCAGCGCGGCCCGCACATGTACAGGCCGAGTTCCAGGCCGAGCGCGGCGAAGCCCTGTTCGAGCGCCTGGGTGACGTGGGCCTCGGTGAGCTTCTCGCCGGTGAAGGAGTGGAACACGCCGTCGCGGCGCACGAGGTGCAGCCACGGCACCCCGCCGGCCATCTCGTCCACGTGGTAGATGTCGCCGTACCAGAGCCGGTAGAGGCCGTTGGCCTGCGAGGTGATCAGGTGGTACTCGCGGCCGGGCTCCAGCTCGTCGCAGAGCAGGGTGCGCACCTCGTCGCCGCGGCCGGCGGCGAGGAGGTCGCCGAGCGGCACGTCCGCGGGCACGAACTCGTAGAAGCCCTGGTTCACGGCGAGCGGCTGGCTGTGCTCGGTGGCGTCGACGGGGATCGCGGTGACGGCCTCGCTGCCGCAGCTCATGAACGGCACCTTGGCGACGCCGGGGAAGAGTGCATCCAGTTTGGTCTGGTAGAGGCGGGTGGAGGCGGACATCCAGCAGGTGTACAGGCGCAGCCCCGGCCAGATGTCGGTGAGCGCGAAGTCCGGGTCGGCAAGCACCCTCTCGAGCCGGTCGGCGGTGTCCGGATCGGCTTCGGCACCGCTGTGGGGGCGGCCTTCGACGGTGCCGTCGCGCAGGTCCTTGGCCAGCCGGTCCCCGTTGGCCGCCAGGAGGTCGCGCAGCGACACCAGCGTGCTCGGGTTGATCGCGCTGATGAACCGCACGTCCTTGCCGAGGAGATGGCGCAGGCGGTGGTACATGCGGCGCTCGTGCGCGGTGGGCACGTCCAGACCGAACCAGGGCGCCTCGTGCCAGGGCGCGTGCCAGTCGAGCCCGCTGAGCCGCGGGTGCCGGTTGGTCACCGCCTGGAACTCGGCGCCCTGCACGAACTCGCCGCCCTCCTCGCGCACGGTCTGCGTGTCGAGGGTGGCGTACGGGCCGGCGACCAGCTCGGGACAGTACTCCAGGTACGTGCCCCACAGCGCCTGGAGGGCCGTGTTCCGGTAGCGCTCCATCCAGTGCAGGCTGTACGGGATGCGCTTGGGCGTGCCGGTCGTTCCGCTGGTCTTGAGCCAGCGCGGCACGGGGCTGCAGCTGAGGGTGCCGCCCTTGGTGCGGGTCTCCCGTTCGATGAGCTCCGCGAAGTCCTCGTAACGCATCAGCGGCAGCGTGGCCCGGAACGCGTCCGGGTCCGACGGCGGTACGGAGTAGCCCTCCTCCCGCCAGTGCAGCGAGTCGGTGCTGACGGCGAGGATGTCGTCGAGGACGCGCAACTGGGCGGCGCGGGGCTCGGCGAGGTCGGCGAGGAGGGCGGCGCGGGCCGCCCGGCACTCGTCGGCGAAGGCGTCCTTGCGGGCGGCCCAGTGCTCCTGCCAGTCCTGCGGCCGGTCGGCACTCACGCCTGCGCCTCCGCCGCCGCTATGCGCATCACCACGGCCTTCGGCTCGGTGAAGAACTCCCGGCTGTAGGTGCCGCCTTCGCGGCCCACGCCGGAGTCGCCGACGCCGCCGAAGGGGGCGCGCAGGTCCCGTACGAAGAAGCAGTTGACCCACACCGTTCCCACGTCGAGCGCGGCCGACAGTCGGTGGGCGCGGTGCAGGTTCTCGGTGAAGACCATCGCGTTGAGCCCGAACGGCGTGCCGTTGGCCAGTTCCACGGCCTCCCGCTCGCTGTCGAAGGGGGTGACCACGACGACCGGGCCGAAGATCTCCTCGCGCACGAGCCGGGAGTCCTCGGGCACGTCGGCGACCACGGTGGGCCGCACGGTCCAGCCGTCGCCGAGTCCGCCGGTGACGACGCGTCCCTCGCCGGACTCGGCCAGCTCCACGTAGGAGCGCACCTTTTCGTAGTGCTCCTGGGACGACAGGGGGCCGATCTGGGTGCTCTCCTCGCCGGGTGCGCCGAGCCGCAGCGCGGCGGCCGCCTTGCTCAGCCGCTCCAGGAACTCCTGGTAGACCGGCCGCTCCACGTAGATGCGGCTGCCGGCCAGGCACACCTGGCCCGCGTTGGTGAAGATGGCCTTGATCGACCATTCGACGGCGCTGTCCAGGTCGGCGTCGGCGAAGACCAGGTTGGCGCCCTTGCCGCCGAGTTCCAGGCTGACCGGGGTCAGGTTGCGGGCCGCGGCGGCGGAGATGACGCGGCCGGTGGCGGACTCGCCGGTGAAGGTGATGCGGTCGACGTCGGGGTGCTCGGTGAGCGCCTGGCCCGCGCCGTCACCGCCGAAGCCGTGCACGACGTTGAGGACACCGGCCGGGATGCCGGCCTCGACCGCGAGCTTGGCGAGCAGCGTCGCGGAGGCGGGCGACTGCTCGGCGGGCTTGAGGACGACGGTGTTGCCCCAGGCCAGCGCCGGGGCCACCTTCCAGGAGGCCATCATCAGCGGGAAGTTCCACGGGGCGATGGCGGCGACGACGCCCGCGGGCTCGTAGCGCGTGTACACGTGGTGCCCGGTGTCGGAGGGCAGCGCCTCCGCGGCGGTCAGGCGCGCGTGGTCGGCGAAGAAACGGAAGTTGGCGGCCGTGCGCGGCACGTCCTTGCCGCGCGTCTCGGTGATGGGCTTGCCCATGTCGGTGGTGTCGGCCTGGGCGAGTTCCTCGGCGTGCGCCTCGATGAGGTCGGCGAACCGGTGCAGCAGCCGCCCGCGTTCGGCGCTGCCCATCCGCGGCCACGGTCCCTCGTCGAAGGCGCGCCGGGCGGCGGCGACCGCCCGGTCCACGTCGGCCGCGCCGCCGAGCGCGACCTCGGCCCAGGGGGCGCGCCGCCACGGGTCGACGGTCTCGAACCGCCGCCCGTCCGCGGACGCGCACTCCTCGCCGTCGATGACATGTCCGAAGAACCGGTGCGTGCCGTCGCTCATGCGCTCTGCTCCGTCCGCTCCTGAAGCGTCACGTCACCGGCGGCCCAGTGCGTCGGGGGCACTTCGCGTACGAGGACGCGGATCCGCTCGTCGGGGACGCCGAGGCTGTCACGCACGGCCCGGTGTACTTCGCTGATGAGGGCCCGCACCTGCTGGGCGTCCCGCCCTGCGGCGAGACTGATGTCGATCAGAGGCATACGGCCACGCTGGCACGGCGCCCGCACCGTGGGAAGAAACGGCTTCCACTCACCGGAAGCGCCGCTGACCTGCGATCACCGAGCCCGCCGCTGCGAGCGGGGTGCGCGCCCGTACGCGCGCGCAGTAACCTGACGAAACGTCATGACCACGCCGTACGGGCCGAATCGCAGCAAGAGACCGAGGAGCTCAAGGTGAAGAGATGCAAGAGCGTTCTCATCGGCATCGTCGCCCTCGCGGGACTGGGCCTGGCCGTCGCGCCGGCCCGGGCAGCGGACCTCTCCCCCCGCGGCGGCGACGCCGCCTCCGTGAGCGAGGCACACCCCGCTGTCGGACCGGCCTCGGTGCCCGCGGATGACGCCCACTGCTGCTGACCGGTGTTCCGCCGCGACGGTGCCGGGCCCCGGCCCCCGTACGGGAGGTACGGGGGCCGGAGCCCGGGTCGGCCTGTGTGTCCCGCCGCGCCGGGGGCTCAGGCCGGCTTGAGCCCCGGGGCGCCGGCCTCCGTGACGAAGGACGCCGCGGTCGTGACGGGTGCGCCCGGCCTGGTGACGTACGGGACGGTCTTGAAGTCGGCGCGGGCCGCTTCCTTGCCGAGCGTGACGGTCACATAGCCGCGCCGTCCGTTGTAGAACCTCATGTGTGGGTTGGCCGCGAGGAAGGTGGCCCAGTTGGCCGGCCGCTCCGCCCCGTCGCGCCCGCTGGTGATCGACGTGGTGACGATCTCCGTGCCCACGGTCGGGGAACCGGGGTCGCCGAAGTCGCGCTTGATGTCGAACGCGTAGTGCACGTGCACATCGCCGGTGAGGACCATGAGGTTCTCCACGCCGGCGGCCTCGGCTCCCGCCAGGACCCGCTCGCGGGAGGCCGGGTAGCCGTCCCAGGAGTCCATGCCGACCTTGGACGGCCTGGCGGTGCTGTTGTACCGCTGGGAGAAGGTGACCTGCTGCGGTACGACGTTCCACAGCGCCCGTGAGGTGCGCCAGCCGTCGATCAGCCACCGCTCCTGCGTGGCGCCGGTGAGCGTGCGCGCCGGGTCCTCGGACTCCGGGCCGGGGTACTGCCAGCCGTCGCCGTAGGCCTGGTCCGACCGGTACTGGCGGGTGTCCAGGACATCGAACTGGGCGAGCCGGCCCCAGTGGAGACGGCGGTAGAGCCGCATGTCGGAGCCGGTGGGCAGCTGCGGCCGGCGCAGCGGCTGGTGCTCCCAGTAGGCGCGGTAGGCGGAGGCGCGGCGCAGCAGGAACTCCTCGGCGGAGCCGCCGTCCTCCGGGACGTCGTCGGCGTAGTTGTTCTCCGTCTCGTGGTCGTCCCAGGTGACGACGAAGGGGTGCGCGGCGTGCGCGGCCATCAGGTCCGGGTCGGACTTGAACAGGGCGTAGCGCAGCCGGTAGTCCTCCAGCGTCACCGTCTCGCGGTTGTAGTGGGCCGGAAGGGTGCGGTCGGTGTACTTGCGGTCGTTGCCGGTGGCGTTGACGGCGTACTCGTACAGGTAGTCGCCCAGGTGGAAGACGACGTCCACGTCGTCCTCGGCGAGGTGGCGGTAGGCGGTGTAGTAGCCGTCGGTGTAGGCCTGGCAGGAGACGGCGCCCAGGGTGAGCGCGGCGGGGCGGGCGCCGGGCTGCGGGGCGGTGCGGGTGCGGCCGGTGGGGCTCAGCCACGCTCCGGCGCGGAAGCGGTAGAAGAACACGCGGTCCGCCGGCAGGTGGGGCACCTCGACGTGGACGGTGTGGCTGAACTCCGGGTGGGCGGTGGCGGTGCCGCGCCTGGCGATCCGGCGGAACTTCGCGTCGTGGGCCAGCTCCCAGTGCACGGTGACGCGCTGCTTGGGCAGTCCGCCGTCGGGCTGGTACGGCCGCGGGGCCAGCCGGGTCCACAGCAGGACGGAGTCCGGCAGCGGGTCGCCGGAGGCCACGCCCAGTGTGAAGGGGTCGTCGGTGATTCTCCGGGCGTCGAGCTCGGCGGCCGCGGCCGTGCCGGCGGCGGGCAGGTTCACGGCGAAGGCGAGCGCGGCGGCGGCGCCGGTCACGGTGAGGAAGCGGCGCCGGCCGAGGTGCCTGGCGGCGGCGCGCAGTTCGGGGGCGTGCTGGGACGGGCGTACTGCGGATGTCATCCGGTCTCTCCCCTGTCGCGGTCCATGCAGGGGGCAGTTGACAGGGCCGCGACGACCACGGCGGAGCAGCAGCCTGGCAGTCTCATGACGCTCACATGACGGAATCATGAGTTCCGGTCAGGGTGCGTCACCCCGCCGCGTCGGCCGGGCGAGCCGCCGTGTCCGCCGTGCGGGCCGGGTGCGCCGCCGTGTCCGCCGCGCGGGCCCGGCCGGTGTCCGGCCGTCAGGCGACCGTGGATTTCAGCCGTGCCCCGAGGGACCGTGAGATACCGCGCGCCGCGACCCGCACCAGCGGGGCGAGGGCGTGCGGGTTCACGGCGTCGGCGTGGGCGACGACCGAGACGGCCGCCACGGCGGTGTTGTCCGGGCCGTACACGGGGGCGGCGACCGACACGGCGTCCATCGTCACCTGCCGGTCGCTGACGGCGACCCCGGTGCGGCGCACTTCGGCCAGAGCGCGGCGGACCTCGTCCGGGGCGCACAGGGTCTTCTCCGTGTGCCGGGCGAACGGCCGCGAGAGCACCTGTTCCTGGACCTCCCGGGGGGCATGGGCAAGCAGGACGAGGCCGACGCCGGTGGGCGCGAGGTCGAATCGCCCGCCGACGCGGGTGAGCACCCGGACCGCGTCCCGGCCGGCGAGCCGCTCCACATAGACGACGGACAGGCCCTCGCGGACGGCGAGCTGCACGTTCTCGCGGGTGACGTGCTCCAGGTCGGAGAGGTACGGCAGGGCAGCCTCGCGCAGGCCGAGGCCCCGCGGGGCGAGCGAGGCGATCTCCCACAGCCGCAGCCCGATGCGGTAGCCGCCGTCCGCCTCCCGTTCGAGCGCGCCCCAGCCGGCCAGTTCCTTCACCAGCCGGTGGGTGGTGGTGAGGGGCAGGCCGGTGTGGCGGGAGATCTCGGCGAGCCGGAGGGCGGGCCGGTCCGGCGCGAAGGCCTCCAGCACCTGGAGAGCCCGGGCCGTCACCGAACAGCTGTCGGTCGGGGCTCGGCGCTGCATGCGGACCTCCTCGTTCGGTTGCCCGCCGCTCCGCAGCGGCCTCGGGCACGTCACCGAAAAGCTAGGCAGAGCCCTGACGGCGGTCAATGCTCCGGCGAGTGTTCGGGACGACGGGAGGCCGGTCGTACGACGAGCGGTCCGGCACGAGGGGAAGGCCCGGCGGTTTCACGGGCGTGGCGGTTTCTCCTGGGCGCGGGCGAGCGTCGTGGGTCCTCGCGGACGGGTGCCGCCCCGGCAGCACGTACCGGCCGGCACGCGAGCGCCGGAGATCCCCGACCTGCCCCCGGTGACACCGGCCGTCAGAGATCCAGGACGAGCCTCGGGCACGCCGCCCGGGAGACGCAGATCATCATCGTGTCGTGCGCTTCCCGTTCGGCCGGGGTGAGGAGGGAGTCGCGGTGGTCGACCGTACCGTCGAGCACGGCCGTCTCACAGGTGCCGCACGTGCCCTCCCGGCAGGAGGAGAGGACCTGCGCCCCGGCCTCCTCGACCGCCTGCAGCACACTCTTCTCCGGCGGGACGGTCACGGTGATGCCGGTCTGCGCCAGCTCGACCTCGAACGCGCCGTCCCGCAGGGGCTCCTGCGGGACCTTCGGCGTGAACCGCTCGACGTGGAGGGTGCCGGCCGGCCAGCCGGCGCACCGTTCCTCGACAGCCTCGAGCAGCGGTTCGGGTCCGCAGCAGTAGACGAGCGTACCGGGGCGCGGTGTCCCCAGGAGCGCGCCGAGGTCGAGGAGCCCGTGCACGTCCTCGGGCCGGACACGCACCCGCTCCCCGTACCGCGTGACGAGGGCGTCCCGGAAGGCCATCGACGCGAGCGTCCGCCCTCCGTAGGCCAACTCCCATCTCCGGCCCCGCCGTTGGGCCTGCTCCAGCATCGGAACGATCGGGGTGATGCCGATGCCGCCGGCGATGAAGAGGTACCTCTCGGCGTCCTCCAGGGCGAAGTGGTTGCGCGGGCCGCGCACCCGGACCGGATCGCCCTCGGACAGCTTGTCGTGCACATGGCGGGAGCCGCCGCGGCCCTCCTCCTCCCGCAGGACGGCGACGCGCCACACATGGGCGTCCTGCGGCGAGGAGCACAGCGAGTACTGCCGTGCGAGATCCGGGGCGAGCACCAGGTCGATGTGCGCGCCGGGCGTCCAGGCGGGCAGCGGAGCGCCGTCGGGCCGCCGCAGGTCGAGCGAGACCACACCGTCCGCCTCGTCGGTGCGGCGGGTCACGACGAGGTCGAGTTCGGCATCGGGTGGTGCGGTGGTGTGTGTGGGCATCAGAGGTCCTTGAGTACGGGAAGGCACGGGACGGCGTGCGTACGCGGAGTGCGGTCAGGCGCCGGCGAGGCGGCCGGGGCGGGACGTGGCGGCCGGGGCGGGGGCGGGCCCGTGCCCCGGGTGGCCGTCGGGGTGGGCGAGCAGCCACTCCCACAGCTCCACCGGGTCCTCGGACTCCCGGGGCTCCCCGCACCAGCACCAGCCGCACAGCCGGTCCGTGCCCGGGACCCACACGATCCGGTACACCGTGTCCCCGTCGGGCATCGCCATGGGCCGCGGGCTCACCGGACGGCCGCCGCCGACTCGGTCGCGCCGGCCTCGACGAGCCGCCCGAGGATGCGGCGGGCGGCCAGTCCACCGGTGTCGATGTTGATGCTGAGCTCCTGCGTCCCGGCCGGCTCGGAGGCGACGGCCTGCTCCAGCCTGTTCAAGGCGACGACGTCCTGGAGGACGACGGTGCGGTTGTTCTCGTACAGGAAGTCGGAGACCTCCTGGTCGTCCAGGGCGAAGTCGCGGGCCACGGCCCAGAAGTCGTGGGTGCTGGACTCGGTCTCGGGAGTGATGGCATAGACGACCTCGACGTGGAAGGCGTGCGGGTCGCTGCCGTCCGCGGCCGGGCCGGGGGCGCCGACGGGGGCGATGCGCGAGTGCAGCAGGTACAGGCAGGGGGCGTGGTACTCGATGTCCTGCCAGCGCGTGATCCGGCCGTCGATGCCGGTGGACCTGGCGTAGAACGGCGGACAGTCCGCGTCGTCCATGTGGCGGCTGACGTACACGACGCCCGCCTTCTCGTCGACCTCGGTGGTGATGGGGGTCTCGGCGACCTCGGGGGTGCCGATGTACCCGCCGTGCAGGTACGTCTCGTGGGACAGGTCGAGCAGGTTGTCGACGAGGAGGCCGTGACGGGCCGCCAGCGGTTCCATGCCGCTGACGGTGGTGTAGCCGGGCGAGACCAGCCAGGGAGCGCGGGGGACGAGGGCCTCGTCGGCCTTGTCCCGGTCGCCGATCCACACCCACACGAAGGAGTCCTGCTCCTTGACGGGGTAGGAGGCGAGCCGGGCGGTGCGCGGCACACGCTGCTGGCCGGGCACCCGCACGCACACACCGTCGGCTCCGTAGGTGAAGCCGTGGTAGCCGCAGACGACCGTGTCGCCGTCCAGCCGGCTCGGCTTCTCGGAGAGCGGGAATCGACGGTGCACGCAGCGGTCGGCCATGGCCGTGACCTCCCCCGCTTCCGTACGCCAGAGAAGGATCGGCTCGCCGCAGACGGTCCGGGTGAACAGCTCCCGCCCGATCTCGCTGCCGTAGGCGGCCACGTACCACTGGTTGCGCGCGAATGACGTCGTCGTCATCGTCATCTCCCTTGTGTGCGGGCGGACGGGTCGCAAGGGACGCCGTGGGTTTCCAGGGTGCTGCGCGCACGGGGCCGCGGACAGGGTGCCTTCCGCTGACCGGAAGGCGGGGGCGGCCAGGGGAGGCGCGTGGCGGCCGGCCGACGCCGTGAGCCGTCCGGGACGGACCGGGCGTCCGGTCAGCCGGCGAGGTCGTCGAGGTGTCGCCGGACGCGTTCGGCGTCCGGCTCCCGGCCGTGTTGCCGGTACAGCTCCTGCGCCTCCCGCCAGACGGCGCGGGCCCGTTCGTCGTCGCCGAGGGCGGTGTAGGGGTGGCCGAGGCGGTCGAGGGTGTCGGCGTACTGGCTGGTGTTGCCGAGGGCGCGGTACAGGGCGAGGGCTTGCCGGTAGCGGCGGACGGCCTGGCGGTGGCGGCCGGTGTGGCAGTCGATGTAGCCCAGACTGTCCAGGACATCCGCCTTCCCGTTGGGATCGTGGTGCCGGTCGTGCAGGGCGAGGGCCTGCCCGCAGTGCTCGCGGGCGGTGTCGTAGTCCCCGAGGAGGGCCGCGAACCAGCCCGCGGCGTTGAGCGTGACGGCTTCCCATACCGTCTGGCCGAGGTCTTGGAACAGGTCCCGGGCGTGCCGGGAATGCTCCAGGGACCGGCGGCTGTCCCCCCGCCGCTCCCACGCCCGCGCGAGGGCGTGGTGGTTGTGTGCCTGCTGCGTGGCGTCGTGGTGGTCTTCGGCCAGGGCGAGGGCACGGTGCAGGTGCCGCATGGCCTGCTCGTGCTGCCCCAGTACGGCGTGGGCGCTGCCGAGCCGCCGGTGGGCGAGGATGCGGGCGGCCGCCGGCAGGTGAGCGGCGGCGGCGACGGCGGCCCGCCACACCGCCAGCTCCGCATGGCGGTGTCCGCGCCGCCGGTGGAAGGCGGTCAGGGTCCAGGCCAGGTGCCACACGGCCTGGTGGCGGTGGTGTCCGGCGGCGGCCTGCTGGGCGGCCAGCAGGTGAGGGTGGTGGGTGTCCATCCAGGCCAGCGCCGCGGGGTGGTCCGGCAGCGGCTGAGGGTGGGTGCCGGTCAGGAGCGGGTCGAGCGCGATGGGGGCCCGGTGGGGATTGAGGAAGCCGTCGGCGGTGTGTGCGGTGTGCCGGTAGAAGTCCACCCCGCGCTCCAGTGCGGCCCGCCGCACCGGCGCGGTCAGGCTGTGGTGGGCGTAGGTGGTGGCGAAGGCGCGCACGAGGTCGTGCATGGCGTACCGCTCGCCGTGGTGGGAGTCGAGGAGACAGGCGTCGGCGAGTCCGCGCAGCACGGCGCGGGTCTCGCGCACCGGCAGCCCGGTGAGGCAGGCGGCGGCGGGCAGGCCGGTGTCCGGGCCGGGAGCGATGCCCAGCAACGCGAACACGGTGCGCTGCCGCTCGGTGAGCCGGCGCAGGGACCAGGACACCACGGAGGGCAGGCTCGCGGTCGGGTCGTCGGCGTCGAGGGCGTCCAGCACGGACGTACGCAACTCGGCGACCGCGTCGACCGGCCGCAGGCGGTACCGGATGCGGGCGGTGATCAGGCCGAGGGCGAGCGGGAATCCCCCGCACAGCGCCATGAGTTCGGCCACCGCGTGCTCGTCGGCGGCGACGCGGTCCGCACCGAGGGCCGCGACGAGCAGGGCGTGTGCCTCGGCGTCGGTGAACATGCCCAGGGACAGGGGCCGGGCGCCGTGCCGGGCGATCAGTCCGGGGAGCCGGTGGCGGCTGGTGACCAGGACGGTGCAGGAGGCGGTGCCGGGCAGCAGCGGTACGACCTGCTCGGCGGTCGCGGCGTTGTCCAGTACGACCAGCATCCGTTTGCCTGCCACCAGGCTCCGGTACAGCGCGGCCTGGGCGTCCGGATCGTGGGGGAAGCGGTCGGCGGGGACCCCCAGAGCGCCGAGGAAGCCGCGCAACGCCGTCGCGGGGTCCATCGGCTGGGTGTCCGGGCTGAAGCCGTGCAGGTCGACGAAGAGTTGCCCGTCGGGAAACCGGTCGAGGTGGCGGTGGGCCCAGGCGAGGGCCAGCCATGTCTTGCCGATGCCGCCGGTGCCGCCGATCGCGGTGATCAGCATGGTGTCCCGCTGGTCCGCCGCGGCGGTCAGCGCCGCCAGGTGTTCGCCGCGACCGGTGAACCACTGCGGCGGGGCGGGGAGTTGACGGGGCACCGCCGGCGCCCTCGCCGTGACCGTGGCGGCGGTGCCGTCCGTCGGGACGAGAGCGGGATCGGCGGTGAGGATGCGCTGGTGCAGCTCCTGCAACGCCGGGCCGGGATCGACGCCCAGGTCACCCAGCAGACGCTGCCGGGTGTGCTGGTAGCGGACCAGGGCGTCGGCCTGCCGGCCGGAGCGGTACAGCGCCAGCATCACCTGCCCGGCCAGGCGCTCGTCCAGTGGCTCGGCATCGGCCCGTGTGGTCAGTTCCGGCAGCACCTGCCGGTGCCGGCCGCAGGCCAGCGCCCAGTCGATCCGCTCGCCTTCGGCCGCGGCGCGTTCCCGGCGCAATCGCTCCCGCACCGCCTGCGCCCAGGGGGTGTCCAGTTCCGCCAGCGGTTCCCCCCGCCAGAGCGTCAAGGCGTCCCCGACCAGGGAAAGGGCGCGGCGTGGCTCACGTGCGTCCCGTGACTGGGCGAGCAGTCGGCGAAAGAGGTGCAGATCGACACGGTGGGCATCCGCGACCAGCACGTACCCGCTCTCCTGCCGGGCGATCGTCATTCCCGTCGGGGTGAGCGCCCGGCGGAGGTGGGACAGATACACCCGCAGTGCCGAGCGCACCTTGTCCGGCGGCCGCTCGCCCCACACCCGGTCGATCACGCTGTCCACCGGCACCACGCGGTTGGCCTCGGCCGCCAGTACCGCGAGGACGGCACGCCGGCGAGCGTGCCCCACGGGCTGTGGCCGGTCCCCCAGCCACAGCTCCAGCCCCCCGAGAATCGCTATGCCGACGCGGCCCGCTGCCTCCATCGAACCCCCTCTCCTCCTGGATACCGGCTGTGAGCAGGGGGCACAACGACGATTTAACGCTCTCTTCGCACGCTGCCACGACGCTGGACGACGTCACATCGCGCACCATCCGACATCGATCTCACAGGAGCGTCATGCGTACTCGTACGTTGTTCGCCGGCCTCGCGATGGGAGCCGCCCTGCTGGCCGGCGGTTCGTTCACCACCGCCGCGCACGCGTCGCCCTCGACCGCCGACTCGTGGATCTACGTGGGCACTTACAGCAGCCTCTCGGCCTGTCAGGCCGACGGAAGGTCCTCCGTCTACGCCGACTGGGACTGCAAGAAGTCCGCCACCGGCAAGTGGCAGCTCTGGGTGGACGACGAGTCCTGAGTCGCGTGCCGGCCGCGACGCGGGCGCGTGAGCCCGCGTCGCGGCCGGCTGCCGAGCGCTCCGGCGTCTGCTGGACACCGTTCGGTGCCGCCCGTGCGAATGTGCTGGAGGCCTCCCCGCCGCCGTAGAGTTCGGGCGCCATGATCAACCACTTGGAGGAGGCCACCCGACATGCGGGCAGGCAACGCGATGACCAGTGCCGTGGCTGCGCTGCTGGTCGTCGGCATCGGCACGGGAGCGACAGCGTGCGCGAGCGGTCCGGGGACGAACTCCCCCGCGCCGAGCTCGTCGCCGGGCACGCCGAAGGGCAAGCCCTCGCCGTCCGGGCGGACGGCGGCTCGTCAGACAGTGAAGGAGAGCCCTTCGCCAAGCCCGGCGAGCGCCTCTCCGGCCCCCTCCTCAGCGCGGCCCGCCCCGTCCGGTCCCTCCACCCCGGAGCGCGGGGCTTCCTCGTCCGGAGGCAGCCCTACGGAGTGGCCGGAGGACGCCACGGCGGAGGAACTCCGTACCATGCGACCGGGCGTGGACCGGCCGAAGTCCTCGGGTGAGACTCAATGCGACTGGTTGCGTGAGCAGGGCATGGCGTGCTGACTCCTACGTGACACCACCGGCCGCGTTCCCCGGGATCCGCGACGGCACCGCGCGCCTGCGCCGCCTGCCGTGGACCGAGTTCAGCTCTCGGTCTCGGTCTCGGTCTCGCCCAAAGGCACCACGAGCCCGACGCTCTCAGCCGCCACGGCGACGGCGAAGTCGAAGAACGCGGACTGGTCCCGGACGCTGTCGTGGGTGCGGCTGAAGACCTGGAACACCAGGAGCCCGATCAGAGTGCTCCACAGCACGATGCCACGCTCGATGACGTCGGAAAACGGAGCCTCGGGCACACCGCCGAAGAGGTGCACGGCGTCCGGCAGGAGCAGTGGCGGACCCGGCACCGTCCGCCGGGGCGGGCTCAGTTCACCGGCCTCCAGCGCCGAACGCACGATGCCGGCCAGCACCGCGGGGGTGCGGGAGGCAGGCAGGACGGTGTCCTGCGGGGCGTGGTAGTCCGGAACGGGCGAGCCGTAGATCAGCGTGAACTCGGCGGGGTTGTCGAAGGACCACTGCCGCAGAGCGCGGGTGGCCGCGAGAAGTCGTGCGCCCGCCGGGGAGCCCGCGGCACTGGCGGCCTGATCGGCCCGCTCCATCGCGGCACCGGAGTCGTTGTAGGCGTCGATGATCAGCGTGGTCAGCAGATCGTCCCGATGCGGGAAGACGGCCTCCACGTCGGTGACGGCGAGGCCGCTGCCGGAGGCAACGGCCTCCAGGGTCAGCCCTCCGGCGCCCAGTTCGATCAGCAGTTGGCGTGCGGCGGCCTTGATGCCGGCGGCACTCGTTCGGGAATCGCCCATGATCGAACCGTACCCGCCCTCGTCCGGTCCCGGGCAACGCATCGCGATATTGCGGCACTTCGGCACTTTCACCCGGCGGCACGCTGCCCGCGGGCCATGACGGTGTCCTGGCCCGCAGAGGGTGAAGCGGCGCCGCAACGGCCGTCGATCGCGCTAGTGTTCACGACGTGAGCCTTTCGATCGTTCTAGGTTTCGGGCCCGCCGGGGCCGCCACCGCACGACTGCTGGCCGATCAGGGGCATTCGGTACGGGTCGTCACCCGGTCGGGCCGACGGCTGGAGCCCGGAATTCCCGGTATCGAGCACGTCGCGCTGGACGCGAGGGACAGCGAGGAACTGACCGAAGCCGCGCGGGGCGCGGACGCGATCTACAGCTGTGCCGCACCGCCCTACCACCGGTGGGCGAGTGACTGGCCACCACTGGCCTCGTCGGTCTGTGCGGCGGCCGAGGCGACCGGGGCGGTCCTGGTCATGCTGGGCAACCTCTACGGATACGGGCCGGTGGACGGTCCCATGACCGAGGAGCTGCCGCTCGCGGCGACCGGCACCAAGGGGCGGATACGCGCCGGCGTCTGGGAGCAGGCGCGAAAGCTGCACGAGCAAGGTCGCATCAGGGCGGTCGAAGTGAGGGCTTCGGACTTCTTCGGACCCGGGGTGACCGACGGCGGGCACCTGGCCGCGCGGGTCATGCCACGACTGTTGCGCGGCAAGCCGGTCTCCACGCTCGGGGATCCGGACGCCCCGCACAGCTGGAGCTACGTCCCGGATGTGGCCGGGGCCCTGGTCGAGGTCGCGGGCGAGGAACGGGCCTGGGGGCGGGCCTGGCACGTCCCCACCCAGCCCGCGCTGTCCCCCCGGGAGATGATCGGCCGACTTGCCGCTCAGGCGGGAACGGGACCGGTCGCAGTGCGCGGGCTGCCGTCGGCCGTGCTGGCAGTCGCAGGGTGTTTCCTCCCGCTCATCCGCGAACTCAAGGAAGTCCGTTACCAGTTCGACCGTCCGTTCGTAGTCGATTCGCGCGCTTACGAAGCCGAGTTCGCTCTGCGGTCCACCCCCGTCGATGAGCAGGTCAAGGTGACGGTGGACTGGTGGCGCGAGCGTCTGACGGCTCGTGCATGACACCCCTCGGTGAGCACGGCGCTCACCGAGGGCGGTTACCGCGCGCTCAGCACCCAGCGGAACCGGATCCGCGTTCCTGGAGGATCACCGCACGCTCGCGGTGCCGGCCAGGACGAACAGGTCCGGGGTGACACCAGCGGTCTGGTGAGACGGTCCGCCGAGACATCGGCCTGCCAGGCGCGGAGGTCCTTCGGTCCGGGACATCCGCGAGCGACCCGGCCCTGAGCCCGGCCGCGCACCCCGGCCCTCCGCCCGTCCACGACGGCGGCAGTGCGCCTTGTCCGCGTTGACCGACGGACACTATCGGGACAGCGCCCTGGTCACCCCGCGTCAGCGGCTGCCCCAGGCCCGCCCCACGGACGCCTCGCTCCTCACCGCTCGAACGGCCCTCACGACGGCTCCCCCGCGCGGCCACCGGCCCGGTCACCTCAGAGGATCGTGGCCCCAGTTCATCAGCGAATGCCGCCATCGCGTGTCCCGGACATCACCCGAGGGCCGCTGGGCGAGGTGCCGTCGGACATAACCGGTCACCTTCCGCATGTGCTGGTAGTCGTCGTCCGAAAGGTCGTCCTTCTTCGTCCGCAGTATCTCCACGATGCGGCGGCCGGAGGCATGCCCCGTGGACTCTCCACCGTCCTTGTGCTGTCCGGCGCTCTGCGACTCCTGCGAGGCCAGCCACTTCTCCAGTTCGGCCGGCGTCATGTTCACCAGGTCGCGGAACGCGTCCGAGATTTCCTTCCGCTCGTCGTCCTGCATACGGCACCGCTCCTCTCTTCTCGCGGCACGGCGGACCCCTGCCTCGCTCATTCAGCATGTGGGCAGCGCGTCCGTGTCGCAGTCCGGGGAAACCGTCCGAACGGCGAACAAGGAGCGCGCCCGCTCCGGAGGGGCGAAATCCTCCAGCAGCGGCTCGGTGCAGGGAGAGTCGCCGTCCCGGCGCGGCGGGGAGAGGTCCGGCGGCTCCGGAACGGTGGTTCGGACCCCACCCTCGGACCCCAGCCTCGTACCCCACCCTCGGACCCCGCCCGCGGCCCGCCGGGGTCGGTGCTGCCGGTCCTGGGCTCGGGCACATCGTCCAGGCGGATGTCCCCCACCCCCTTGCCGCACGACGGCCTCCGTCCCTGCCCTGCGTCCAGTCGGTCCGGGCGGGCCGGCCGTCCGCCCGACCCCGTACCCCGGGTGACGCGGCGCTTCGTGAGGCCCGACGTTTTCGGGAAAGAAGTGCTGGGGACCCAAGGAGGCTGATGTGACGGACCACCGGTTCGGGCTGGACGAGGTTCTCGCGGCGGCGGAGGAAGCCGCGCCCGTGGAGTCGATCGACGTGGTCGCACGCAACCTGCGTGACCGGTTCGGCGCCACGGATGTGTCCTTCCTCTTCCTGGCCCTGGCCGGGCAGGAACTGGTCCGGCTGACCGGCACGGACGCGTTGGAGGCCGGGGAGAAGGCCGACCGGGTCACCTTGGACGGCAGCGTCCATGACGAGGTGCTGCGCACCCAGAGACCGGTGGTGACACCCGACGAGGAGGGCGAGCGGGTGATCGCGCCGGTCACCAACCGCGGTGACGTGATCGGTGTCCTGGAGCTGACCCTGCCCCGGGCAGGTGAGGGCGTACTGGAGCAGATCGCGCAGGCCGCGCACGCACTGGCGTACATCATCGTCACCGACCGCCGTTTCACCGACCTCTACCACTGCGGCCGGCGGACGACGCCGGTCAGTCTGGCCGCCGAGATCCAGTACCAGCTCCTGCCCACCGCGTCCTGCTGCGAGGCCGACCAGTTCACCCTGGCGTGTGCCCTGGCCCCCGCCGACGACATCGGCGGTGACACCTACGACTACGCCCTCGACCGCGACACCCTGCACGTGTCCGTCACGGACGCCATGGGTCACAACGTGGACTCGGCCCTGCTGGCCACGATCGCGGTCAACGCTTCCCGCGGTGCCCGGCGCGCCGGCTGCGACCTGGCCGAACAGGCACGCCAGACCGGCCAGGCCATGCTCGACCACGGCCGGAGTGCCTGGGCCACCGGCCAGCTGCTGCGCATCGCCCTGGACGGCAGCGGTGCCCAGCTGGTCAACGCCGGCCACCCCTGGCCGATACGGCTGCGTGACGGCACCGTCGAAGAGATACCCCTGCGGGTCGATCTCCCCTTCGGGGTACCCACGCCCGCGCCCTACCGGGTCCAGAGCCTCGACCTGCGCCCCGGTGACCGGCTCCTGCTGTACACCGACGGGGTCCAGGAACGCGCCGCCAAGGTCGTCGACCTTCCCGCGCTCCTGCTCGACACGCGCGGTCTGCACCCGCGGGAGACAGTGCGCGCCGTGGTCGGCGCCGTCATCGAGGCGTGCGAGGACGGCCTCCGGGACGACGCCACGGTCCTGTGCCTGGACTGGCACGGCCCCCGGTCCCGCAGGAACCTCTGAAGCTCGAGGCGAACCGCCCGGAGCGGGTGTTTCCCCTCGCACACGGCCGGTTACCCATGCACTGATCTGTCGCACAGGGTCCTCATGACGCACGGGCCGGCCCGCCCGGACATCGCCGCAGCAGACGCGATGAGGAATGGAGTGTCCATGGCCAGTACGAAGGTGTCCGATCACATCCTCCAGAGGCTGCGCGAGTGGGACGTCGACCATGTCTTCGCCTACGCCGGCGACGGCATCAACGGCCTGCTGGCGGCCTGGGGGCGGGCGGCGAACAAGCCGAAGTTCGTCCAGGCCAGGCACGAGGAGATGGCCGCCTTCCAGGCCGTCGGGTACGCCAAGTTCTCCGGCAAGGTGGGCGTGTGCGCCGCCACTTCCGGACCGGGCGCGATCCACCTGCTGAACGGGCTCTACGACGCGAAGCTTGACCACGTGCCGGTGGTGGCGCTGGTCGGACAGACGAACCGCAGTGCCATGGGCGGCTCGTACCAGCAGGAGGTGGACCTGGCCGGCCTGTACAAGGACGTCGCCTCGGAGTTCTGCGAGACGGCGATGGTGCCGGAGCAGCTGCCGAACCTGATCGACCGGGCCTTCCGCACCGCGTACGCCAAGCGCACGGTCACGGCGATCATCCTGCCGGCCGACGTGCAGGAGCTGGACTACTCCCCGCCCACGCACGCCTTCAAGATGGTGCCCTCCAGCCTCGGCCTGGGCCGGTACGCGCCGGTGCCCGCCGACGAGGAGATCGAGCGGGCCGCGGAGGTGCTGAACGCGGGCGAGAAGGTCGCCGTCCTGATCGGGCAGGGAGCGCGCGGGGCGAGGGCCGAGGTCGAGCAGCTGGCGGACCTGCTGGGCGCCGGCGTGGCCAAGGCGCTGCTCGGCAAGGACGTGCTCCCGGACGACCTGCCCTACGTCACGGGCTCGATCGGCCTGCTGGGCACCCGTCCCTCGTACGAGCTGATGCAGGAGTGCGACACCCTGCTGATGATCGGCTCCAGTTTCCCGTACACCCAGTTCATGCCGGACCTGGAGCAGGCACGCGCGGTGCAGATCGACATCGATCCGCACATGATCGGCCTGCGCTACCCCTTCGAGGTGAACCTCGTCGGCGACTCCCGCGAGACCCTTCGGCGGCTGCTGCCGCGCCTGCGCCGCAAGAAGAACCGCAAGTGGCGCGAGGGCATCGAGAAGAACGTCGCCCGCTGGTGGGAGGTCATGCAGCGGCGCGCCGCCGTGGAGGCGGACCCGGTCAACCCCGAGTACGTGGTGCACGCCCTGGACGGCAAGCTGCCCGAGGACGTCATCGTCACCTCCGACTCCGGCTCCGCCGCCAACTGGTACGCACGGCACCTGCGTTTCCGCGGCCGGATGCGCGGCTCGCTGTCCGGCACGCTGGCCACCATGGGCCCCGGTGTGCCGTATGCCATCGGCGCCAAGTTCGCTCATCCCGACCGGCCGGCGATCGCCCTGGTCGGTGACGGTGCCATGCAGATGAACGGCATGATGGAGATGGTCACCGCCGCCAAGTACCACCGGGAGTGGTCCGACCCGCGGCTGATCGTCGCCGTGCTCAACAACCGTGACCTCAACCAGGTCACCTGGGAGATGCGGGCCATGTCCGGCGCGCCGCAGTTCGAGGAGTCACAGCACCTTCCCGACCTGCCGTACGCGGAGATCGCCCAGCGCATCGGCCTGGACGGGGTGCGGGTGGAGAAACCCGAGGATGTGGAGGCCGCCTGGGACCGGGCCCTGGCCGCCGACCGGCCCTTCGTCATCGACTTCCGCACCGACCCGGCCGTGCCGCCCGTCCCGCCGCACGCCTCCCTGGACCAGATCGAGGCCGCCGCGTCCGCGGTCCTGCACGGCGACAGCGACCGCGGCTCCATGATCAAGCAGGGGCTGAAGGCCAAGGTGCAGGAGATGCTGCCCGGCAGCCGGCACCGCGCCGGCCGTCCGGGCGCCGGCCCGCACGACAGCACCGAAGGGAACAGGTGACGCGGACGGGTACCGGACCGGGCGTTCCGCGACGGCCCGCCGTGGAACGCCCGGCTTCTCGCCCGTGACCTCCTGGCCGTACCGCACCGGACGAAGGGCATGACCGACCGCATGGACGAAGCCGTCGACAGTCCGTGGGTGCTGCGCGACTACGCCCTGATCGCCGACGGAGAGCGTGGCGCCCTCATCGACCCCCGTGGCGGGATCGCCTGGCTGTGCGCGCCCGCCTGGCACAGCGGTGCCGTCTTCTCCGGACTGCTCGGCGGCCCGGGTCACTACCGCGTCCGCCCCGCGGACCCGTGGCACGTGTGGGGCGGCTACTACGAGGACGGCACCCTCATCCGCGTCAGCCGGTGGGTCACCTCCGGTGGCATCATCTCGTGCCGGGAGGCCCTCGCCGTACCCGCCGAGACCGGACGCGCCGTACTGCTCCGGCAGATCCGGGCCGTACGCGGTGAGGCCGTCGTCGACGTCGGTCTGAACGTACGCGCCGAGCACGGGCGCCGGGCCATGACGGCGGTCCGCCACGAGGACGGCCTGTGGCGGGCCCACAGCGGCTCGCTGCACCTGCGGTTCGCCGGTGCGGACGGCCTCCGGCCGTGCCGGGACGGCGGACTGCGCGGAGAACTGCGCCTACCCGAGGGCGCGGCCCACGATCTCGTCCTGGAGATCGCCGCCGAGCCGCAGGACGCCCCGCTGCGCCCCCGCGCTCTCTGGGAGGCCACCCAGCGGTGGTGGAAGGCGGCCGTACCGGATTGCGCGGACACCGCGGCGCCCCGTGACACCCGGATGGCGTACGCCGTCCTCAACGGGCTGACCAGCGCCGAGGGCGGCATGGTCGCCGCGGCCACCACGTCGTTGCCCGAACGGGCCGACACCGGACGGGACTACGACTACCGCTACGCCTGGATCCGCGACCAGTGCTACGCCGGCATCGCGGTCGCCGCGCACGGCCCCCATCCTCTGCTGGACCGCGCGGTGCGCTTCGTCGCCGACCGCGTCCTGGAGGACGGCGCCGGGCTGCGTCCCGCCTACACCGTGGACGGCCGGGCGCTCCCGGCGGAGCACGCCCTGCCGCTCGTCGGCTACCCCGGCGGCGGTGACCGTGCCGGCAACCGCGCCGGCCGCCAGTTCCAGCTCGACGCCTTCGGCGAGGCACTCCAGCTGTTCGCCGCCGCCGCCCGCCACGATGCCCTGGACGAGCGGGCCGCCGCGGCGGCCCGTCTGGCCGTCGGAGCCGTCGCCGAGCGGTGGACGGAGCCGGATGCCGGGCTGTGGGAGCTGGACGAGCGCTGGTGGACGCACTCCCGCCTGTCCTGTGTCGTCGGACTGCGGGAACTGGCCCACCACATGCGCACCCGGGCCTCGGCCGACTGGTCCCGGCTGGCGGACCGCGTCCTGGACACCACCCGGGCCCGCTGCCTGCACCCCGAAGGTCACTGGCAGCGCTCCGCCGACGACGCCGGTCCGGAGGCGGCCCTCCTGCTGCCCCTGGCCCGCGGTGCCGTGCCGCCCGCCGACGCCAGTGTCCGGCTCACCCACGGGCAGGTGGTGCGGAGATTGGCGGAGGACGGGTACGTGTACCGGTTCCGCCACGGGGACGAGCCCCTGGGGGACGCGGAAGGGGCTTTCCTGCTGTGCGGCCTCATGACGGCGCTGTCCGCCCACGCGCAGGGGCACACGGCGGAGGCACTGCGCTGGTTCGAGCGGACCCGGTCCGCGTGCGGGCCGACGGGGCTGTTCGCCGAGGAGTACGACGTCGCACAGCGCCAGCTGCGCGGCAACCTGCCCCAGGCCTTCGTGCACGCCCTGCTCCTGGAATGCTCGGCCCGTTTCGGCCGGGCCCCGGGAGGAGACGCTTCCGCCGGGTGGTGAACCGGAGGTGACCTTTGCGACTTCCCGGCAGGGCGGCAACGGCAGGGCCGGCCGGGACCGGGGGGTCAGAGCCAGCCGCGCCGTGCCGCCTGGACTCCCGCCTGAAAACGGGTGGTGGCGCCCAGGCTGACGAGCAGGGCGGAGACGCGGCGCACGACGGTGCGGCGGCCCAGCCCCAGGTGTCTGGCGATCGCGTCGTCGGTGGCGCCGCTCGCCATGAGGGTGAGGATCTGGCGGTCCCGGGCGTCGATCGGTGTACCGATGCCCGCCGCCGATACCGGAACGGCGAGTTTCCACAGCGACTCGAAGGTGTGGGAGAGCGCCTGGAACAGGCCGGAGGGGCGGACCAGCAGGGAGACGAGCCCGGGGCGGTCGTCGGCGGCAAGGGTGACCACCGCGAGATCGCTGTCGCGGATCGCCAGTTTCATGGGCGGGTCGTCCAGGGTCCGTGCCTGTTCCCCGGCTTCGATCATGCGGGCCATGTTGGGCCAGGCGATGGGGTCGTCGAAGGCGGAACCGTGGTAGATGGCGCGGTAGACGACGCCGGCGGCCATGCGCTCGCGCTGCAGCGCCTCCTGCGCGAGGTAGTGGTCGGTCGTACCGGAGTACGGTGGCACGTCGATGACGCGGAGCTGGTGACGCACCGACTGCTGGAGCTGCCTGCTGACCGCCAGGACGCGTGCGGGGTCCTCGACGACTTCCAGCGCCTCGTAGTGACCGGCGTCCCTCCTGGCGGAGCGGTAGAGCCGTTCCATCTCCGTACCGGTGCGCCGCAACGCGGTGCGCACCACGTCGTCGCGCCGCAGCAGCGCCTCGACGACCTGGGTGGGTGGCACCGCTTCCCAACGGCTCCGCGCCTTCCCGGAATCAGCCGTCACGGCGATGTCCTCGGCGGCGAGTTCCTCCAGGGCCGCCCGGACGGCCGTCTCGCTCAGTCCGGTCCCGGCCGCCAACCGTGGGACGGACGTGTGCGGGTGAGCGACCAGGAACCGGTAGACCCGCCCGCGAGCGGAGTCCGGGTCGAACACGTCATGCACGAGTTCCCCCTCGTCGGACCGGGACGACGTCGGCGCGATCCCCTTGAGAGTACTGCCGGATCGGCGCAATGGCGCCAGTGGCCCGACTGCGCCACGCGTACGTATGGCGTCACGTGGAGTGATGCGATGAGATGCTCCGTGACCGGCTGACCCCCGTTCCGTTCCTTGGCGTCACGCCCACCTCGAGGACATCCGATGAGATCAGCTCTGCCCGCCCGGCTCAAGCGTGCGACAGCGGTGGCCGTCGCCCTGGCGGCGGCCCTCCTTCTTCCGGGCCCGCCGTCCGCGCACGCCGAGGCCCCGGACACACGCCCGCCGGAGATGACCGACGGCTTCGGACTGACCCGGGTCGGCACCGCCACCGGCTCCGCCACCGACTTCGTCGTCACCGTGACCACACCCGAGGTCGACGGTGAGCACCGCATCCGGATCCTGCTGCCCGCCGACTACGCCGCCCGCCCCGACAAGCGATACCCGGTGCTGTACTTCCTGCACGGCGCGTCGGACGATCCCGGCAACCCGAACCTGGCCTACCCGGCCCTCACCGCGGCCCGGACGATGATCACCGTCATCCCGGACGGAGGCCGGAGGGGCTGGTACACCAACTGGCTCGACCAGGGAACCGCCGCCGGCGCGCAGAACTGGGAGAACTTCCACATCGCTCAGGTGATCCCGTTCATCGACGCCAATCTGCGCACGCTCTCCACACGGAGGGCGCGGGCCGTCGCCGGCCTCTCGATGGGCGGTTTCGGCGCGCTGCACTACGCCCAGAGACATCCCGGCCTGTTCAGTCAGGTCGCTTCGCTTTCCGGCGCCGACGAACTCTCCCTCCGGCACGCCGTCATGCGCGCGGCCGTCGTCGCCACGCTGACGAACACCGGGGCCCCGCTCTGCGGCAGCTCGAACCCCACGTGCGGTCTCGACTTCGGGCCCGCGGTGTCCAGCGACGCCGTCTTCGGCACGCCGTATCCGGTCTTCGGCGCCGACTGGCGCTGGGACGAGGCGGATCCGGTGGCGCACATGGACGTCCTGGTCCGGGCCGGTACGGGCGTCACGTTGTACACCGGGAACGGGCAGGGCGACTCCGCCGAGCCGGAGTTCTGGGTCCAGTCGGCGTCCCAGCACGCCAGGGAACGTCTGGACCAGCTCGGGCACCCTTCCCATTACGTGGACTACGGGGACGGCTCCGGGTGGGGCGACAACTGCGACGGCAGCCATACGAGCGGTTGCTGGGCACAGGACCTCGTCGATTTCGTGCCGCGTCTCGAAGCGGCGTTCGCGTCCTCCTGACCCCCACTCCTCCGCACTCCTCCACAAACAGGGTTGACACATGATCAGACGACTGTGCGTCCTGGTGCTGAGCCTCGCGGTCCTGTGGACCGCGGGAGCCGGCGCCGCGAGGGCCGAGACGGGCAAGCGCGTCCACAACGGGATGCAGATCCTCTTCAGTCCGTCCACGCCGTTCGCCTTCTGCACCATCGGCGCGGTGGGCGACGACAAGTACGGGCACCGGATCGCCATCTCGGCCGGTCACTGCCTCGACGACCCCGACGGCACCTACGCGGACCGCGAGATCCAGGACGACGTAGCGCCCGTCTACGACCGGGCGGACCCGGGTTTCGGCCCGATCGGGCACGTGCGCTACTTCAAGGACCCCGAGGGTTCGCAGACCGGTCACATGACCAAGGACTACATGGTCATCGAGTTGGTCCCGCAGGTGACGCTCTCCTCGCAGGGCCCTTACCTGAAGCAGACCGGCGTGGTACGGGTCCCCGGCGGAACCGCCAGCCCGAACGCCCCGCAGCCCGCGCTCGACACCGAGCGGCTGCTCGCCACCGGGGACAACGAACTCGTCGTCGCGGGCCAGACGGGTGTGTGGTTCGGAACCATCATGGACAACACCGGCGGCGTCTACCGGTCGCCGGCCGCCAACCTGAGAGGTGACTCGGGCGGACCGGCCGTCTGGCATGTGCCGGGGAGCGAACTTCCCTCCCAGGAGAACGGTTTCAAGGCCGAGGGCCCCTGGGCCGGGATCACCAAAGCGATCACTTTGTCCCTCCCGCCGTTCGAATACACCAGCTCGGCCAACATCCTCGCCGACTTGCGCGCCCGGGACGCCGCCTCGCCCGCCGGAGTGTACGGCGCGGGCTTCGAGGTGACCGACAACCCGTGAGGCCGGCCGCCGGCACCGGCCGCGGACCGCGGCGAGGCGGAGAAGCCGGCGTCGGACGTCCCCGCGCGGCCGTCCGTACCGACCGCCCCGAGGAGGGGAAAGCATTGCTCAGCCACCTGCCGTCACGACGTGCCCTCACCACCGTACTCGGCCTGCTCAGCCTGACCGCCGCGCTGTTGACCGCGGCACCTCCGGCACGCGCCGCTGCCCCCGCCTACGAACTCAGCCCGCTCGTCCCGGCTGGCCCCGACCACCAGAAGAGGCTCAGGGCCGAGGTGGAGTACTGGACCCTCGGGAGGATGGCCGACGCCGGCCTCAACAACGAGGACCAGGACGCGACCGCGCCACCCGGAGGCTGGGACGACCTCAGCAGGCCGTGGCCGCGGGAGCACGGGAGCATCTCGCGCACCGCCGGCAAGATCTTCATGGAGTACACGGACGTGGAGAGCGGTGCCGTCTCGACGTCGTCGTGCTCCGGCAATGTGGTGCGCAGCGCCAACCGCAGCGTCGTCCTGACCGCCGCTCACTGCTTGCGCGTCCACACCCCGCTCGACGTGGGCTTCGGCAACGTCGTCGCCACCAACATGGTCTTCGTGCCGGGGTTCGACGGAACGAACCTGCCCCGTGACTCCTCCAGCACACGGCTCCCGGGCAAGGACATCGCCCCGTACGGGGTCTGGGGGGTGACCCGCCAGTGGATCACCCCCACCTGGAGCCAGAGCGCCGACTGGCTGCTGGGACGCGACATGGCCGCGGTCGTGGTGGCCAACCCCGACGACCCACGCCCGGTCGCCGAGGTCACCGGAAGTCAGGACGTCGCGTTCGGCCAGCCCCAGAACCGGACCCACCACGTCTTCGGTTACCCGACGATCAACGAACGCAACTACTACCGCCCCGGCAACGTGCCCGCCGCGCTCCAACGGACCTTCGACGGCCGCGGCCTCATGGTCACCCGGGGCACCACCCACAACGACCCCGTCTACTACAACGACGTGATGGCCGGCGCACAGTCGCCCGGGTGCAGCGGCGGCGCCCTGCTGCAGGACTTCGATCCCGCCACCGGTGCGGGCGTCCAGGTCGGGGTCTTCTCCCGTTACGACGACCCCGCCCAGATCATCGGCATCCTCGGCTGGGTCCAGGGCCCCAACATGAGTTCTACCCACTTCGGCACCGAGGAGCAGGCCGTCTACGACGCCGCCCAAGCGGCGGACACGGCGTAGGCCCGTCGGCACACCCCGAAGACGGGCACCACCCCGCGCAGGACCGCGCGATCGACCGGCAAGGAGGAGAAGAGGCATGGCACTGTTCAGGCGCGGGAACGACCACGACAACCGCTGGGCGGACGAGAACGGCTGGATCACCGACCGCATGAGCGACGGAACGATCTTCCGGTGGCGGGTGCGGATGGAACGCATCGGCAACATCCGCCCGGACTACAGGGAAGCCCTGGAGGCCGTGGCCCGCGAGGAGGGCTACACCTACAGGGAGTACGTAGCATGGGCCGCGAACCTGACCAACGCCCGGATGAACGACACACGGGACCGGATCAGGAACGGCCTGGCCGGCCCGCGCGAGGCCGCCCTGTACCAATGCTGGCTGGGGGTGCGCCTCGCCGTGCACGAAGTGCAGTACCGCGTGGAGGCGCGTCCGGGGAAGTTCATCTGGACCGGCGGCGGACGGTGACCGGGGTCCCGGTCGGCGGCTTCGACGCGGAAGAACGCGTCAGGAGATCGGGGATCCCTGAACGGCGTCCGGCTCGACCGCCCTGGGCGTACGCACGAACCGGCAACCCGCCGGTGTGGGGGCATCGGACGCGGCGTGAGTCGCGAGGTCGGTGGAGGCCGGGCCGTACTCGGGCTGATCGGCTCCCCGGCTTTCGAGGGCGGAGCGGAAGCGATTCAGCCGCCGCCCTCGCAGTGGCTGTCACTGCGGGCTTCCGAGCACCGGCCGGACGACGGGTCCTGAGCAAGGCGGAGGGTCCTTCTGCTGGAGCGAGCGGACGCACGGTACGGCGTAGCGTAGCCTCCAGTCGCTCCAGATCTCGAAAGCACCTGCCGCTTGGCGGCGATCTCACGCAGCGCCCGCGACGGATCGTGCTCAGCGATGTGCGTCAACTCCTGCGCGCGGACGAGATCATCCTCGTACCGGGCAAGCCGGCCAGGATCGTGCGGTCGCCGATGTGCGGCGCGCGCTGGGGCCGGGCGGTGCGGGTCGGCGAGTACCTACCCGCGTGATGATGCGCTGCCGCCGCCCGCGCGACCCGCTCCCTGGCGTCGAGCCGGCAGCGCAGCCACTGCACCAGTTCGTCCAGGGGTCCCGCTCTGCCCGGGTGGCCTGAGGGGTGGCCTCGGTGGCGGAGGGGTCAGTCTGTCCACACGGTGTAGGCTGCGCGGACTGCCTCGGCCGTTGCGGGAATGCCGGTCCACTCCTCGCGGTAACTCACCCCCGAGGGAAGGTCGTTGGGCACGTTGTCGGACGCCCCGGTTCTGCCGCCCACCACCTGGCCGTGCGCATCATAGAGAACGACCTGCTGGGTGATCCTGACGGAGACCGTGTCGTGGGTGTTGTTGGTGACCTGCGCCGACAGGTCGTACGCGTGCGGGGCTGAGGTGAGGAGGTCATCGTGGTCGCCCTCGGTCAGCTTCACCTGGCTGGTGCCGAGCGTCGGCTTGTCGATGACACGGGCATGGTCGTAGCCGGGCGTGTACAGCGACAGCTGCAGCTTGGCGGGAATTCCAGTCAGGCTGTCGGAGAAGGCGCCGCCGAACTCCCCGAAGTAGTCGAAGGTAGCACCGGCGGAGATGTCCGGCAGTATGTCCTCGCTGGAGCCAACGAGGGTGCCGGTCTTGTCGAGCGCGCGTACGACAAGGGTGACGGAGGTCTTCGAGGTGCTGGAGTTCTTCACGCGGGCCACGTACCACTCACGGGTGGCACCACTCCGGTCCTTCACGGTATGGCGCCATGCGAGACGGACGGACGCGGACGGCGAGGCCGCGGCCGATGTCTTCGGCCGGCCGGTGCCCGAACTCGTACCGATGGGCGTCTGCTCGTCGTGGCTACTGCACCCGGTGAGCGTGAGGGCCGCCATCACGGCGGCCGTGGACAGGCTCATGACGCGTCCCATGTGATGCCCCCCGGCGCGGCGTTCGCTGGCGTGATGCTCCCACCGACCCGATGAGGGGTCAAATGGATCGAGTGCGCGAGTAGTTCAGGTCCGGCGTTCTCGCTCCGCCCACCGTGGGGAGGTCCGGCGACTCCTGGCATCCGGCCGTCGTCTCTCGCTGACGCACCTGCGTTGCACCGGCTACGCACCGAACTGGCCCCGCCGGCGCCACGCTCCAGCCAGCCGTCCACTGGAACGGACCGCCAATCCCTCTGCGCCCCCTGCCGCGGCCGACCCCCTCTGCGAATCTCCGGCCTGGGCGGTCAGCACACCCGCGACGGGACAAGAAACAGCCCGCTATTCGTCGACGTGGTCATCCAGCCCGTCCCGGACCACTGACCGAAGCCCGGTCCGGCATGGTGGCCGCACGCATACCCGCCCCCAGAACTATGGTGCCCCACCACATGTGCCCGTGACCTGCACCTTCCTACCGTGTGCCGACACGTATCCGTCGTACCCGTCCCCACCGCACACGAGGAAGTGGCGCACATGGCATCCGGAAACACCGCT
Source organism: Streptomyces sp. NPDC038707 (assembly GCF_040636485.1). Taxonomy (NCBI): domain Bacteria; kingdom Bacillati; phylum Actinomycetota; class Actinomycetes; order Kitasatosporales; family Streptomycetaceae; genus Streptomyces; species Streptomyces sp. NPDC038707. Next base: position 55,541 of record NZ_JBEZUP010000017.1, on the reverse strand, counting down.
CCCCCACCTCCCGCAAGCCTCCCGAGGATCGTCGCCGCCAGCCTCATCGGGACCACCATCGAGTGGTACGACTTCTTCCTGTACGGCTCCGCTGCCGCGCTGGTGTTCAACAAGCTGTTCTTCCCGGGCTCCGACCCGCTCGTGGGAACGCTGTTGTCGTTCCTGACGTATGCCGTCGGGTTCGCCGCCCGTCCGCTGGGGGCGCTGGTGTTCGGGCACTACGGTGACCGGCTGGGGCGCAAGAAGCTGCTGGTGCTGAGCCTGGTGCTGATGGGCGGGGCGACCTTCGCCATCGGGCTGCTGCCCACGCACGCCACCGTCGGTTCCGCCGCGCCCCTGCTGCTGACCGCGCTGCGGCTGGTGCAGGGGTTCGCCCTCGGCGGTGAGTGGGGCGGCGCCGTCCTGCTGGTGTCCGAGCACGGCGACGCGCGGCGGCGCGGCTTCTGGGCCTCGTGGCCGCAGACCGGCGCGCCCGCCGGGCAGTTGCTCGCGACCGGTGTCCTGTCGCTGCTCACCGCCGTACTGTCCGACGACGCCTTCGGCTCCTGGGGCTGGCGCATCCCCTTCCTGCTCTCCGGGGTGCTCGTGCTCGTCGGTCTGTGGATCCGGCTGTCCGTCGACGAATCGCCCGTCTTCAAGGAGGCGCTGGAGCGGGCCGAGGCGCGACGGGCGCAGGCGGACGAACAGCCGCCGCTGGTCTCGGTGCTGCGCCACCACTGGCGGGACGTGCTGGTGGCGATGGGCGCCCGGATGGCGGAGAACATCAGCTACTACGTCATCACCGCGTTCATCCTCGTCTACGCCACCACCTCGGCCGGCGTCTCCAAGCAGACGGCGCTCAACGCCGTACTCATCGGCTCCGCCGTGCACTTCGCCGTCATCCCGGCCTGGGGCGCGCTGTCCGACCGGGTCGGGCGGCGGCCGGTGTACCTGCTGGGCGCGGCCGGCGTCGGGCTGTGGATGTTCCCGTTCTTCGCGCTCGTGGACACCGGGTCGTTCGGGTATCTGATCCTGGCCGTGACCGTGGGGCTGGTGCTGCACGGCGCCATGTACGCGCCGCAGGCCGCGTTCTTCGCCGAGATGTTCGCGACCCGGATGCGGTACTCGGGTGCCTCGATCGGCGCCCAGTTCGCCTCCGTGGCGGCCGGCGCGCCCGCCCCGCTCATCGCCACCGCGCTGCTCTCCGACTACGGCAGTTCCACCCCGATCGCGCTGTACGTGATCGCCGCCACCGTGCTGACCCTGGTCGCCGTGGGGCTCGCGCGCGAGACGCGGCACCGGGATCTCGGCCGGATCGCGGACGAGGACGGCGAGCCCTCCGGCCGGCGTCCGGCCGCCCGGGCCCGGACCCGCTGACCGGCGTCTGGCCCCACGCCCCCACCGGCCGGCCCCGTGGACGGGGCCGGTCAGTGCCGTCCCGGCGTCGCCAACCGGTGCAGTGTCAACGCAAGTTGGATCTCCAGGGCGCGGTCCGGGGTCTGCCAGTCCGCGCCCAGCAGGCGGCCCACGCGCTCCAGTCGCTGGGCCACCGTGTTCACGTGGACGTGCAGCGCGTCCTTGGTGCGCGCCGGGCTCATCCCGCCCTCGAAGTAGGCGTCGAGGGTACGCACCAGCTCCGTGCCGCGCCGCTCGTCGTACGACACCACCGGGCCGATGGTCCGCTCGACGAAGCCGGCGATGTCCCGTTCGCCCGCGAGGAGCAGGCCGAGGAAACCGAAGTCCTCGGCCGCCGCGCCGTCCCCGGCCCGGCCCAGCAGGCGCAGCGCGTCCAGGCAGCGGCGGCCCTCGGCGTAGGCGGCGGCCACGGTCTCGGGATGCCGGGCGAGGTCGGTGACGGGTGCCGAGGCACCGACCGTCACCGGCTGGTGGACGGCCGTGCCCAGGTGGCGGGCGGTGCGGCGGGCCACCTCGGTGGCGGTGTCGCCGGCGTCGAGCGGCAGCAGCAGGACGGTGCCGCCGTCGCGGGCCGCGGCCAGCCCGCGCCGGGTCGCGGCCAGATGGGAGGCGGCGGACCACAGCCGGCGGCGGGCCGCGGCCTCCTCGTCGGCGTCGGCCGCCGGGCCGTCGAGGCGGGCGGCGAGGACGACGTGGGTGGCGTCCAGGTCGGCCTGGAGGCGGCCGGCGCGTTCGCGCAGCAGCCGCGGGTCCCGGTCGCGCGCGTCGAGCAGGTCGTCCAGCAGTTCGCCGCGCACCCGCTGTTCGGCCTCGGCGGCGGAGCGGCGGGCGAGCAGCAGCAGGGAGGTGACCATCGCCGCCCGCTCCAGGGTCCGCTGGTCGACCGGGTCCAGACCGGGGTGGCCGCGCAGGACCAGGGCGCCGAGGAGTTCGCCGCCCGCGGCCACCGCGGCGATCCAGTCCTTGCCGTGCCGTACGGCGTGTCCCTCGGCGCGGGACGTCTCCAGCGCCTCGGCCGGTGCCGCCGCGGCCTCGGTGAACGTCACGGTGCCGTCGAGGACCTGGGAGACGGCGGCGGCCACGTCGTGGACCCCGCCGCCGCGCAGGACGAGCTGGGCGAGCCGGTCGTGGACCTCCGACGCCCGCTCGATGACGGCGCTGCGGTCCCGGATGATCTCGTTGGCGCGCTCCAGGCCGGCCAGGGCGGAGCGGGTCTCGGTGAGCAGGTTGGCGGTGTCGATGGCCGCCGCGGCGAGTGCGGCGAAGGAGCCGAGCAGGGCGATCTGCCCGCGTTCGAAGACGCGCGCCCGCCGGTCGGCCGCGAACAGGACGCCGATGACGTGCGGGCCGAGCATCAGGGGCACGCCGAGGATGGCGACCAGGCCCTCGTCGCGGACGCCGGCGTCGATGGCGTGGGTGTGCTGGAAGCGGCCGTCCTCGAAGTAGTCGTCGGTGACGTACGGCCGCGCGGTCTGGGCGACGAGCCCGCCGAGCCCCTCCCCCATGCCGAGCCGCAGTTGCTGGAAGCGGGCGGAGACGGAGCCCTCGGTGACACGCATGTAGGTGTCGCCGCGGGCCGGGTCGTTGAGGCTGAGGTAGGCGACGTCCGTGCCGAGCAGGGAGCGGGCGCGCTGCACGATCGCCTGGAGGACGGCGTCCACGTCGCGCAGTCCGGCGAGGTCGTGGGCGGTCTCGAAGAGCGCCGAGAGTTCCGCCTCGCGCCGCCGCCTGCCCTCCAGCTCGGCGCGCACGCGCAGGGCGAGCAGTCTGGCCTCCTCCAGCGCGGCGATCCGGCCGGCCGGCTCGGCGGCGGCCCGGGCGCGCAGGACGGGCTGCTCGAAGGCCTCGACGGAGGCGTCGCGGGCGAGCAGGTCGAGATACGGCGCCTCGGCGCTGCCGGTGGGTGCCGGCGGGAGGTGATCGAGGGACATGGTCACAGGATTCCGTATCGGCCACCGGCCCGGCAGGCCTGTGGAAAACTCCCGCAGCGGGTGGGACCGGGCCGGTCGGCGGGATCGTCTGCCCGCCGTCCGGAACGAGCGCGGCGGACCGGTCAGTGGGCCGTCCAGCCGCCGTCCAGGACGAGTGAGGTACCGGTGACGAAGGACGCCTGCGGGCTGCACAGATAGGCCACGGCCTCGGCGACCTCGGCGGGCTCGATGAGCCGTCGCAGCGCGCTGTCCTTCAGCAGCACCTCGGAGACCACCCGTTCCTCGGGGATGCCGTGCGCCCGCGCCTGGTCGGCGATCTGCTTCTCGACCAGTGGGGTGCGCACATAGGCCGGGTTCACACAGTTGGAGGTCACACCATGGGCGGCGCCCTCCAGGGCGGCCGTCTTGGACAGTCCCTCGAGACCGTGTTTGGCGGCCACATAGGCGGCCTTGAAGGCCGAGGCGCGCAGACCATGGACGGAGGACACGTTCACGATCCGGCCCCAACCCTGTGCGTACATGTGCGGGAGGGCGCCGCGGATGAGGCGGAAGGGCGCTTCCAGCATCACCGTCAGCACCGTGTGGAACACCTCGGGCGGGAAGTCCTCGATGGGCCGTACCAGTTGCAGTCCCGCGTTGTTGACCAGCACGTCCGTGCCGGCCGCGGCGCGTTCGGCGGCGTCCAGGTCGGTGAGGTCCACGACCATCGGGACGACGGTGCCCGCGAGGTCGCCGGTCCGCTCCGCCTCCCGGGCCAGCTCGTCCAGTCCGGCCGCGTCCCGGTCGACGGCGCGCACCTCGGCCCCGGCGGCGGCCAGCCGCAGGGCGCAGGCGCGGCCGATGCCACTGGCGGCCCCGGTGACGAGCGCCCTGCGGCCGCCGAGGTCGAGGGCGAGGGCCTGCGGCCGGGGCCCGGGGCCGGGCCGGGAGGGGGAACCGGAGGGCGGCACGGAACCGGAGGGTGAGGCGGCATCTGCCGGGGAGGCGGCGGGCAGGGGGGTGGGCGAGGTCATATGCCGACCCTACGAGGGGGCCCACCGTCACCACATATGGTCACCCCCCATACTTCAGCCGGAAGTCATAGGGTCGAACCATGTGGGTGCATCGCACATGGCCTGCTTGATCCGGAAGAGGGCGAACTCGTTCAGTTCGGGCAGCGCGTCCACCGCGAACCAGCCGACCTCCAGCGACTCGTCGTCGTTGACCCGGGCCTCGCCGCCCACCGCCCGGCAGCGGAGGGTGATGTCCATGTACTGGCAGGTGTCGCCGTTGAGGTAGGTGATCGGCGGCAGTGCCTGGACCAGGACCACCCGCTCGGCCACGCAGTGCACGGCCGTCTCCTCGAAGACCTCTCGTACCGCGCAGGCCGCGGGCTGCTCGCCCGGCTCCGGGATGCCGCCGATCACCGACCACTTGCGCGTGTCCGACCGCCGGCCGAGCAGCACCCGGCCGTCGTCGTCGAAGACGATCGCGGTGATCCCGGGCAGCCAGATCAGCTGCTGCCCGGCGGAGGCCCTGAGCGTGCGGAGGAATTCGGGGATAGCCATGATCCGACCCTAACGGCCGAGACCCGGCAGCCCGGCCGGCTTCCCGGTCGTACGACCGTCGTACCGGGGCGCCCAGCAGGCCCGGGGTCGTCCAGCGGGCCGTACCGCGGACGTACGGCGACGCCCGGCAGCGGGCCGGGCCGGCCGCCTACGCCTCGCCGGCCCGCCGGGCGCGCAGGCCGGAGCCGATCGCCCAGCCGATCCCGCCCGCGGCGACCAGCACCAGCGCCGTCTCCGGGAGGACACCCAGCTCGGTGGCGGGGGTCGTGGACGTGCGCAGCGGCACCTTCTGCACCAGGTAGGCGGGCACGAACATGCCGGTCTTCCGGGTGATCCGGCCGTCGGGCAGGATGACGGCGCTGACTCCGCTGGTCACCGGCACGGTCACGGTGCGGCTGTGCTCGACGGCGCGGACGCGGGACATGGCGAGCTGCTGGTAGGTCATCTCGCTGCGGTCGAAGGTGGCGTTGTTGCTCGGCACGGAGATCATCTCCGCGCCGTGCGTCACCGTGTCGCGCACGGCCCAGTCGAACGCTGCCTCGTAGCAGGTGGCCAGGCCCACCTTCGTACCGGCGATGTCGAACACACCCGGCCCGGTGCCCCGGCTGAAGTCCTGGTGGACCATCTCGGTCCAGCTCTTGTTGATCGTGCCGACCAGCGAGCGCAGCGGGAGGAACTCGCCGAAGGGCTGGATCTGCCGCTTGTCGTAGGTCTGCGTGGGTCCCTTGACCGGGTCCCAGAGGATCTGCTCGTTGAGCAGCTTGCCGTCCCGCTCCACCACGCCGCCGACGGAGACGGGTACCCCGATGTCCTCGGCCGCCTGCTCGATGACGGCGGCGGCGTCCGGGTACTCGAAGGGGTCGATGTCGGAGGAGTTCTCGGGCCACAGGACGTAGTCGGGCCGGGCGGCCTTGCCGGCCCGGACGTCGGCGGCGAGCTTGTGGGTCTCGCGCGCGTGGTAGTCGAGCACGGCACGCCGCTGGGCGTTGAACTCCAGTCCGGCGCGCGGCACGTTGCCCTGGATCACCGCCACGGTCGCGGTGCCGTTCTCCGCCTCGTCGCTCACCAGCGCGCGGGCCGCGACCGCGCCCGCCACGGGGACCGCGACGCTCAGCAGCGCGGCGGTCGCGGCGGCGCGCCGTACGGTCCGGGTCCGCCGCCGCTCGGCGAGCAGCCGTCCGGCCTCGTACAGGCCGAAGCCGCACAGGACGACCGCGAAACCGAGCACGGGAGTGCCGCCCACCGCGGCGAGCGGCAGGAAGACGCCGTCCGCCTGGCCGAAGGCGATCTTGCCCCAGGGAAAGCCGCCGAAGGGCACCCGCGCGCGTGCCGCCTCGCCCGCCGTCCACAGCGCGGCGGCCCACACCGGCCAGGCGGGCAGCCGGGTGACGGCGGCGACGCCGACGCCGACCAGTGCGACGAAGACCGCCTCCGCGGCGACCAGGGCCAGCCAGGGCAGCGGACCGACCTCCACGCTGGTCCACACCAGCAGCGGCAGCAGGAAGCCCAGCCCGAAGAGGTAGCCGAGGCCGAGCGCGGCCTTCCAGCTCCGGCCGCGCAGCACCCAGGCGAGACCGGCGAACGCGGGCAGGGCCAGCCACCACAGGGTGCGCGGCGGGAAGCTGACGTAGAGCAGCACTCCGCAGAGCACGGCGGCGGCGGCCGGGACCAGGCGCAGCAATCGGCCACGGCGCGCCGACGACGCGGGGCGCGGCTCCAGCTGGTCCGGCTGGTCCACGGAGGTTGCGGTGACGGTCACCCGGGTGAGTGTACGGCGGCCGGCGTCACCGCGGACAGCACGGTCCGGCACCGGTCCGCCGGAGATCGTCGCTGGTGGGCGGCGTTTCGCGGGCACCGTGTGCCGACCGCCCGGGCGCGCTTCCCCGCACCGGGGCAGCCGGCCGCCCGCCCGCCGGGGCCCGCCGGGACGGGCGACGGAGCGGCGGAATCATGCCGTTTCTCCGCGTACCGTCCCCAAAGCGGTCCCCAGCCGTTACGGTGTGCCCAGCCTCGGCGGCCCGGCCGGAACCGGCCCGCGGCCGGGGGCTGCCAAGGTCGGGGGACCGGGTACGAGGGGCGACGGGTGGGGTCGACGGGGACGCAGTCCGTGACCGGTGCGTACGGTGCGGACGCCTACGGCGTGCGAAGAAACGTTTCCGACGGGACGGGGATGCTCCTGCTGGGGGCCTGTGCGGGGTGGTCGCTGATCACCGCGGCGGCCCAGGGCGGGCGGCCGGAGGGCGTGCTGCTCGCCGTGCTCGCGCTGGCCGCCGGGTATGCCGGGGGCCGGGTCTCCGGTGCGCTGCTGCCGGTGGCCGCGCCGTGCGCCGGCGCGGCGGCGGGGCTGGTGCTGGCGGTGGCGCTGCCCGGGCTCTCCCCCGGTCCCTGGTACGGCGGCCCGCTCGGGGCCGCCGGCGGCACGGCCGCGCTGCTGGCCCTGGCTGCCGGGGCCGCGTGCTGTGCGGCCTGGGCGTCGGGCGTACCGGCGCACCGGCTCGGGCTGGCGGCGCTGGCCTGCGCCACCGTGCCGGCCGGGCTGGTGCTGGGGTCGGCGGCCGGCTGCGTGGCCGGCGGCGCCGTCCTGCTGTGTGCGCTGGCCGCGGGCTCGGCGCACGGCCGGGGCCGGTGGCTGGCGGGGCTGGCGGGAGCGGCGGGCCTGGTGTCGGCCGGGCTCTGGGCGGTCACCACGGGCGCGCTGCCCGGCGGGCTCGCGGAGGCGGTCGGCGGCTGGTTCCCCGCGCACCGGGTGCCGCAGTGGCAGGACGCCCTGCGGCTGGCGGACCACCACCTCGCGCTGGGCGTGGGTCCCGGCCGGTTCGGCGCGCCGCCCGGCGTCGGCGGGACGCTGCCGGCCGACGGCAAGCCGCACTCGGCACCGTTGCAGCAGGCGGCCGAGCAAGGGCTGGTCGGAGTTGTCCTGCTGGCCGCGGTGTTCTGCTGGGTCCTGTACGCGCTGTGGCGCACCGCGCGCCCCACGCCGGTCGCGCTCACCGCGGGCGCGGCCCTGACGGCGCTGGCCGCTCTGGCCTCGGTGAGCAACGCGCTGAGCTTCACCCCGGTGACGGCGGGCGCCGGTCTCCTGGCGGGCTGGGCCACGGCCCGGCCGTGGTCGACGTGAACACGCCCGAGCGCCCCGGGAACGGCGGACGCTAGCCCGCCGTTCCCGGCCTGATCGTGGTGAGCCGGTCCCGGATGAGCCGGACCGCGGACTCCGCGTTGTCCACGGTGATCGTGAACGTATGGCCGTCCCACAGGCGCAGCACGATGCCCTCGCCCCGGCGGACGACGACGGCGGTGCCCTTCTCGGGGCGCCAGCGGTAGCCCCAGCCGCCCCAGTGCCGGGGGGTGACATGGGCGGTGAAGTCGGCGCCGGCCACATGGGAGAGCGGGATGCGGCGGCGCGGCAGCCCGATGTGGCCGCAGCGCACTTCCAGGCACTCGCGGTCGAGCTTGAGGTCGACGTGGACGAAGGCGAGCGTGCCGAAGAGCACCAGCAGGCCGGCCGCGATGCAGCCGACGACGGACATCACCAGCGCGGCGATGCCGGACGTCCAGGCGGAGTCCACGGCCAGCTCGATGCCGAGCGCCAGGCAGGCGGCGCCGACGAGCGCGAACAGCCACTGCACCCGGTTGGTGGCGCGTCCCTTCCAGACCGGGGGGAGCTTTCCGTCGGCGTCGGGGTGGTCCCTCATAGGCACGAGGTTACCCGGGTTTCACCGCCCGGGGGAGGATGTAGCGCACGGTGAACGGCCCGGCGGCGCACGGCGGGTGCCCGCCCCGCCGGTCAGCGGACGGGGGTGACGGCGCGCAGGAAGCGGCCTTCGTCGTAGGACAGCGCCGTGTCCGGGAGGGTCGCCTCGCGGCCGCTCAGCAGCACGGTGAGGGTGGTGTCGGCGGCGGCCTCCGGAGCCGGTTCCACGCCGATCCGGCGCAGCGCCTGGGCGGCCACCGCCCCGGCGCTGCCGTGCAGCACGAGCGGCGGGCGGCCGGGCCGCTGGACGGCCGCGCGGATCCGCTCGGCGACCAGCTCGTAGTTGGTGCAGCCCAGGACGAGTGTGGTCACGTCGTCCGGGGTGCGGGCGGCGGCCGAGGCGATCGCGGCGTCGATCGCGGCGTCGTCGGCGTGGTGCACGGCGTCCGCGAGGCCGGGGCAGGCCACCTCGGCGACGGCCACCCCGTCGGCGAACCGCTCGATCAGGTCGCGCTGGTAGGCGCTGCCCGTGGTGGCAGGGGTCGCCCAGATCGCCACGGGCCCGCCGCCCGCGGCGGCCGGCTTGATCGCCGGAACGGTGCCGATGACCGGCAGCCGCGGCTCGAAGCGCGCCCGCATCGCAGGCAGGGAGTGCACGGAGGCGGTGTTGCACGCGACGATCAGCACATCGGGCTCGTGCGCGGCGGCGGCCTCGGCGACGGCGAGGGCCCGCTCGGTGATGTCTTCGGGGGTGCGCGGTCCCCACGGCATGCCGTCCGGGTCCCAGGACAGCACCAGATCCGCGTCGGGCCGCAGCCGGCGTACCGCGGCGGCGGCGGGGAGCAGGCCGATTCCGGAGTCCATGAGCGCGATCTTCACCCGGCCACGATAGACGATGCCTTCTCGCGGGCCCGCTCCGGTGGGGCAGACTGCCGCCGTGAACGCGTACTTGTGGATCACCGTCGTATCACTGGCCGCCTGGGTCTGGCTGCTGCTCGGCCAGGGCTTCTTCTGGCGCACCGACGTCCGGCTGCCGCCGCGCCGGGAACCGGAGGCGTGGCCGTCGGTCTGCGTGGTCGTACCGGCCCGGGACGAGGCCGCCGTGCTGCCGGACAGCCTGCCGTCGCTGCTGGCGCAGGACTATCCGGGGCGGGCCGAGGTCTTCCTGGTGGACGACGGCAGCGCGGACGGCACCGGGGAGCTGGCCCGCGAGCTGTCCCGGCGGCACGGCGGGCTGCCGCTGACGGTGGGCTCGCCCGGTGAGCCGCCGGCGGGCTGGACGGGCAAGCTGTGGGCGGTGCGGTACGGCATCGGGCTGGCCCGCGCGCGTGGGCCGGAGTACCTGCTGCTGACGGACGCGGACATCGCGCACGCGCCGGACAGCCTGCGCGAGCTGGTGGCGGCGGCCGAGGCCGGCGGCTTCGACGTGGTGTCGCAGATGGCGCGGCTGCGGGTGGCGAGCCTGTGGGAGCGGCTGGTGGTGCCGGCGTTCGTGTACTTCTTCGCGCAGCTGTATCCCTTCCGGTGGATCGGCCGGAGGGGCTCGCGTACGGCCGCGGCGGCGGGCGGCTGTGTGCTGCTGCGGGCGGGCATGGCCAGGAAGGCGCGCGTCCCGGACGCCATCCGGCACGCCGTGATCGACGACGTGGCGCTGGCGCGCGCGGTGAAGGGCGCGGGCGGCCGTGTCTGGCTGGGACTGGCCGACCGGGTGGACAGCGTGCGTCCCTATCCCCGCCTGGGCGACCTGTGGCGGATGGTCTCGCGCAGCGCCTACGCCCAGCTGCGGCACAACCCCCTGCTGCTCCTGGGTACGGTCGCCGGGCTGGCGCTGGTGTACCTGGTGCCGCCGGCCGCCGTGGCCGTGGGCGCGGCCGGCGGCGACGCGGCGACCGCACTGGCCGGGGCGGCGGCCTGGGCGGTGATGGCGGGCACGTATCTGCCGATGCTGCGCTACTACGGGCAGCCGCTGTGGCTCGCGCCGCTGTTGCCGTTCACCGCGTTCCTGTACCTGCTGATGACGGTCGACTCCGCCGTGCAGCACTACCGCGGGCGCGGGGCGGCCTGGAAGGGCCGTACCTACGCCCGCCCGGACGCCGTGCCCGACGAGGGCTGAAGCCCTCTCGCCCGCCCGCGGGTCACTTGCGGCCGGGTGTCCAGTTCATGCCCCAGTCGTAGGCGCGGTCCACGGTCCGCTGGGGGCTCGTTCCGCGCTCGGGCACCAGGTACCGCGCCTCGCGCTGGACGAGCAGGTCGCCGCCGGTGTTGGTGATCAGGGCGAGCGCGCACACCGGGGAGGCGACGGTGCACTCGTCCAGCGAGAACTCGATGGGGGCGCCGTGCTGGGGCTGGAGGGTGACGGTGGCGTGCAGGTCGGCGAAGGAACGGGCGCCTTCGTAGATGGTGACGAAGACGAGGATGCGCCGGAAGTCGCGCGTGTGGTCGAGGTTGACGGTGAGGTTCTCGCCGCGGGCCGCGGCTCCGGTGCGGTCGTCGCCGTCGAGATGGATGTACGGCGGGCGGTGCAGCGAGCCGAAGGCGTTGCCGAGGGCCTGGACGACTCCCTTGTGGCCGTCGGCGAGTTCGTACAGCGCGCACAGGTCGAGGTCGATGCCGCCCTGGCCGCTCAGCCGGCCGAGCCAGCCGGTGGGCTGCTTGGTCAGCTGCCAGTTGAGGTTCACCCGCAGGGCGCCGGAGGTGCCGCCCTGTTTGGCCAGCGAGACGGACGGGGCCGCCTTGGTGAGCGTGACCTTGGACAGCCGGACCGGCTGGGCCGCGGGCGGCGGGGGCGGGACCGCGGCGGGCCGGGACGGCGTGGCCGGGACCGCCGCGGGAGGGGGCGGCGGGGTACGGGGGGCCGCCGCCGCGGGGGGCGCGGCGTGCTGGGGTTCGTCGACGGTGATGCCGAAGTCCGTCGCCAGTCCTTCGAGTCCGCTGTCGTAGCCCTGGCCGACCGCCCGGAACTTCCAGCCGCCCTGGCGGCGGTAGAACTCGCCGAGCACGAAGGCCGTCTCCACCGTCGCGCCGGTGCTGTCGAAGCGGGCGACCACCTGCCCCGAGGCGGCGTCGGTCACCTCGATGTAGAGGTCCGGTACCCGCCCGAACGCGCCGCCGTCGGTGGAGGCGGCGAGGACGATCCGCTCGATGTCGCCCTCCACGCGCGCGAGATCGGCCAGCAGGGTGTCGATGACCCGGCCGCCGGCCGTCCGCTTGCCCTCGTGGCGTACGGCGCCGGAGGGGTGGGCGGGCTGGTTGTAGAAGACGAAATCCGCGTCAGAGCGGACTCTTCCGGAGGCGAGCAGCAGCGCCGAGGCGTCGGCGTCGGGCACCCCGGGACCGGAGCGCCAGCCCAGTTCGACGCGCAGTGCCGTGGCCGGCACCTGTGTGTTGGACCCTTTCGGCATTGACATGTCCGCCCCCATCGCGTGTTCGGCTCGGCGGGTTTCGTCCTTCGGTCCGGATCTTCCCGGCCCGTGCGATCCCTTCCGCACAACCTATTCCGGGTCCCGGCGCGTGTGCAGGAACGGCACAGGAAGATCGCCGGTCAACCGCCGGTAACACCGGAGGAACACGGCCTTTACACGATCCAAACGTCGACTGGCGCCCCTTTTTGCCACGTTCGCTCGGATTGGGGATCCAAGGTTCCTGACGACACGGAAAACAACCCTCTTATCGGTCTCCCCAACCAGCACATCGTGGGCTTAACTTATGTGCCATGACCTCCCCCCGCTCCACTTATGGTGGCGGCTACTACTCCGCCTCCTTCAAGGAGACCCCGATCTACGACTCGCTCGTCGCCGAGCGTGGCACTCCGCAGATCGCCCCGATCAGGGTCCCCGCCGCTTACGACACGGGCAGCAGCCTGCCCGCCCTGCCGTCGGCCCTGCCCGCCCTCCCGGCGGCCCCGTCCGCGCAGCAGCCCCCGGCCTACGGCTATCCGCAGGCGCCGCAGCCCGCACCGCTGCAGCAGGCGCCCACGGCGTACATCCCGCAGCAGGCGAGCGCCCCCCGCGGCTATCCCGGCCCGCAGGCCCCGCAGCAGCAGCGGCCGATGGCGGGAGGCAACGGCTACGAGGCGATGCGCCCGGCCGCGCCGCGTCCCGCGCAGGCTCCCTACCAGGATCCGTACAACAACCAGCAGCAGTACCGCGGCTACTGACGGCGGGCTCCCGGCTGTCGGTGCCGCCTGGCACGATGGACGGCATGGGAAACGCCGTAGTGCAGTCGATCCACGTCCATCCGGTCAAGGCGTTCCGGGGTGTCTCGCCCCGGACGGCCGTGGTGGAGCCCTGGGGCCTGGCCGGTGACCGCCGCTGGACGTTGATCGACGACGGGGGAAAGGTCGTCACACAGCGCGAGTCGCCGCGCCTGGCACTGGCCGCCGCCGAGCCTCTGGCCGGCGGCGGCGTCCGTCTGTCCGCACCCGGCCGACAGCCGCTGACGGTCGAGGTGCCGGAGCCCGCCGAGACCATCCCGGTGGACGTGTTCCGCACGAAGGTCGAGGCGGTCCCGGCCGCCGCGGCGGCGCACGCCTGGTGCAGCGCCTACCTGGGCACCGAGGTCCGCCTGGTCCACATGGACGATCCGGCCGTCCGCCGCCCGGTCGTTCCCGAGTACGCCCTGCCCGGCGAGACGGTGAACTTCGCCGACGGCTTCCCGGTGCTGGTCACCACGGTGGCCTCGCTGGACGCGCTGAACTCCCTGATAGCCGGGGGGCCGCACGCCCAGGAGGGCCCGCTTCCCATGAACCGGTTCCGGCCCAACCTCGTCATCGCCGGCACCGAGCCCTGGGCCGAGGACGACTGGACCCGGATCTCCGTCGGTGACGTGGTCCTCCGGGTCGCCCGGCCGAGCGCGCGGTGCGTGGTGACCACCACCGACCAGGACACCGCCGCCCGTGGCCGGGAACCCCTGTTCACCCTGGCACGCCACCGCAAGGACGGCGGGAAGGTGCTGTTCGGGCAGAACCTCGTGCCCCTCGCCCCCGGCACCGTGCGCGTCGGCGACCCGGTTCGTGTGCTCGCCCGGCGTTGATCCGGCGGACCGGGAACAGGGGGCCGCGGTCCGGTCGTTGAGGGTGCGTGAGGATGTCGTGAGAGACCGCGTACGTCGCAGGTCACGGCGCCGGTGACGCCGCACTCGCCCGGTCCGGGCCGGGGCGGGCACCGCCGCCGTGGGTGGTGACGGACCGGAAGGGGGGACATGCGGGCACTCAGCGGACTGTGGCGCTGGCGGAACAACCCGCTGCGTCGCGCGACCGATCTGGCCGAGGCGTGGGTGGCCCTCGTCGCGCTGCTGCTGATCGCCGTGGCCGCGCCCCTGACGGGCTGGCTGGTCGGCAGGACCGCCCAGGACGCGCTTCAGCAATCCGCGCGGCGCCAGCAGCACGCGCGCCATCTGGTGCGGGCCACGGTGGTGCGGGAGCTGGGCGGCGCCCTGCCCGGGACCGGTGCCGAGTCGGTCTCCGCGCGCGAGAGCCGCAGCCGGGTCCTGGCGTACTGGAGGGCACCGGACGGCACCCGGCGGCAGGGCCCGGTCCTCGCGGACCTGAGGTCACCGCACCGCGGGGACCACTTCAGGCTGTGGACCGACCGGCGGGGCCGGCTGACCGCCCGCCCGCTGGACTCGGCCACGGCGACGGCGCACGCCGCGCTCGCGGGGCTCGGGGCGGCCCTGCTGACCGCGGCCCTGGCCGAGACCGGCCGGCGGGTGACCGTATGGCGTCTGGTCCGGCGGCGGTACGCACGCTGGGACGAGGCGTGGGACCGGGCCGGCCCGGACTGGGGCAGGGCGGGCACCAACAGCTGACGGCGCCGAGGCTCCGGTCAACCGGGCGCACCCGTACGCGCTACGGTGGACCGGCCGGAGCGCCGTCGGCGACGCCGCGTGGGTGCGTGGTCCTCCGGGGCGGGTCGGTTCCCGGGAGCGCGCACGCGCGCCGGCGGGCCGGGCGCGACCGCGGTCCGGCACCGGCGACAGCGCCCCGACGGGCGGCGGGCCATCAGGACGAAGAGGTGGGGGCACAGCAACGCCATGGCACAGGGCACGGTCCAGGTGACGCACACCGGTACATCGCGGTGGCGGCGCCGCACGGGTGAGTACGCGTCGCTCGCCGCCGCCCTGGAGGCCGCCGCCGACGGCGACGTCCTCACCATCGCCCCCGGCACCTACCGGGAGAACCTCGTCATACACCGGTCGGTGACGCTGCGCGGCTCGGAGGGCTCGGCCGGTTCGGTGCGGATCGCGCCCGTGGACGGGGTCCCGCTCACCGTGCGGGCCTCGGCGGTGGTACGGGACGTGCACGTGGAGGGCCAGGACGCGGCGGCGCCCGCGCTGCTGGTCGAGGAGGGCACTCCCGAGCTGACGGACGTGCGGATCGTCACCCGGTCCGCCGTCGGCATCGAGGTGCGCGGCGGTGCCCGCCCGACCGTGCGCCGGTGCACCGTCGACAACCCGGCCGGCGTCGGCATCGCCGTACTCGACGCCGGCGGCGGGGTGTTCGAGGACTGCGAGGTCGTCGCGGCCGGACAGGCGGGCGTGGCGGTCCGCGGCGGGGCCCGGCCGCGGCTGGAGCGCTGCCGGGTGCACCACGCCTTCGGCACCGGACTCACGGTGACCGGGGAGAACACCGCGCTGGAGGCGGTGGGCTGCGAGGTGTACGAGGTGCGCGGCGCCGGGGTGCAGGTCGGCCAGCGGGCCACCGCGCAGCTGACCGACTGCGAGGTGCACCGCACCGCCGCCGACGGCATCACGCTGGACACCGACGCGGTGCTCACGCTCGCCGACTGCCGGCTGCACGACGTCCCGGAGAACGCGGTCGACCTGCGCTCCCGTTCGGTGCTCACGCTGACCCGGACGACGGTGCGCCGGTTCGGGCGCAACGGCCTGTCGGTGTGGGACCCGGGAACCCGGGTGGACGCCCATCAGTGCGAGATCTCCGACAGCACCGGCGACTACCCGGCGGTGTGGGTGAGCGACGGCGCCACCGCGGTGCTCGACTCCTGCCGGGTGCACGACGTGCCGGACGCGCTGTTCGTCCTGGACCGCGGCTCCCGCGCGGACGTCGTCGACAGCGACCTGTCTCAGGTGCGCAACACGGCCGTGTCGGTGAGCGACGGGGCGACCGCCCAACTGGACGACTGCCGGATCCGGGAGGCGGCCACCGGCGCCTGGTTCCGTGACCACGGCAGCGGCGGCACGCTGAACAACTGCACCGTGGAGGACACCCAGACGGGAGTGATCGTCACCAAGGGCGCCGACCCGGTCATCGAGCGCTGCGCGGTCGGCTCCCCCGCCGAAGCCGGTTTCTACGTCTCCGCGGGCGGCCGGGGCAGCTTCCTGAACTGCCGGGTCACCGGCAGCGGGGGCTACGGCTTCCATGTGATCGACGGCTGCCGCACGACCCTGCGCAGGTGCCGTACGGAACGCTGCGCGCGCGGTGGGTACGAGTTCGCCGACGGCGGTCCGGACGCGGCCCCGGGGACGGGGCCGGTCGTGGAGGACTGCACCAGCGACGAGAGCGCCGCCCGGACGCCGGCGGTGCCGGAGCCGGCCGTGCAGCCGGTGACGCAGTCCCCGGGCCTGCTGGGCACCCTGCCCGGCCGGCGGGCGGCGGAGCCGGAACCGCCCGCCCCCGGGGCGGCACCGGGCGGACCGCACCGGTCGCCGAAGGACGTGCTCGGCGAACTCGACGCGCTGGTGGGGCTGGAGAGCGTCAAGCGCGAGGTGCGGGCGCTGACCGACATGATCGAGGTGGGCCGGCGCCGGCAGCGGGCGGGCCTGAAGGCGGCCTCGGTCAAGCGGCACCTGGTCTTCACCGGCTCCCCCGGCACCGGGAAGACCACCGTCGCCCGGCTGTACGGCGAGATCCTCGCCTCGCTGGACGTGCTGGAGAAGGGCCACCTGGTGGAGGTGTCCCGGGTCGACCTGGTCGGCGAGCACATAGGGTCCACGGCCATCCGCACCCAGGAGGCCTTCGAACGGGCGCGCGGCGGCGTGCTGTTCATCGACGAGGCGTACGCGCTGTCCCCGCAGGACGCCGGGCGGGACTTCGGCAAGGAGGCCATCGACACCCTGGTGAAGCTGATGGAAGACCACCGGGACGAGGTGGTGGTGATCGTCGCCGGGTACACCGCGGAGATGGAGCGCTTCCTCTCCGTCAACCCGGGAGTGGCTTCCCGCTTCTCCCGCACCATCACCTTCGGCGACTACGGCCCCGAGGAACTGCTGCGGATCGTGCGGCAGCAGGCCGACGAGCACGAGTACCGGGTGACGCCGGGCGCCGCGGAGGCGCTGCTGACGTACTTCGCGGCGATCCCGAAGGGCCCGGCGTTCGGCAACGGCCGTACGGCCCGGCAGACGTTCGAGGCGATGGTGGAGCGGCACGCGAGCCGCGTGGCGCAGCTCCCCGACCCGAGCACCGACGACCTGACCCTGCTCTACGCGGAGGACCTGCCGGAGCTGCCCTGAGCAGGTCGCCCTCCCCCGGAGGGTTACAGGTTGTCGCCCCAGCCGGACTGGATCATGGTCTGGAAGGCCCACTTCCCGTCCCGCTTGAGCAGGATGTCGGCGTACCTGAGCTGCTGGGAGCGGCCGTCGGCGGTCATGGTCGAGTCGGTGAAGACGACCGCCATCGAGGCGGACAGGAACACCGGGGTCCGGACGGACTCGAAGGTGATGCCCTGCTCTCCGTCGCCCATCACATGGGTCATGGTGGCGACGAACCGGTCGCGGTCCCACTGGGCCGACCGGCCGTCGCCCGCGGAGTCGTCGCTGACGAGGTTGAGCGGGAACACCGCCATGTCCGCCATGCGCCGGACATCGCGTCGGCCGCTCGCCGCGTCGTACTCGGCGAACCAGGCGTCCAGGCTCGCGCGGTCCTCGGCGGTCGGGGTGTAACCGGTGTCGGGCAGGAGGGTCATGCGGTCTCCTTCGGCGGCGGCGTGAAACGACTAGTCAAGTTTGACTAGTCGAGTCGGGAGCTTACACCGCTTCCCGTCAGTGATCAAACTTGATTAGCGGGAGGAGTCGGAGCGGTCCGGCCGGGCCGGGTGGGGGCGTTGGGCCGGGAGGCCGGGGAGGAGGCGGGTCAGGAGGGTCGCGCGTTCGCGGGCGAAGGCGGGATCCGACGGGTAGTCGGAGTGACCGAGGATCGGGGCCGGGAGCGGGTGCTCGGGGGTGCGGCCGTAGGCGAGAGGGTCCGGCAGCGGCTCGTGGTCGACCTCGGGGGCGGTGTCGCCCGGGATCCGGACCGGGCCGCCGATGGGGTCGGTGCGGCGGTACAGGTTGCGCCAGCAGGCGATGTCGCGGTGCAGGGCGGCGAGCGCCGGCGGACCGAAGTGGGCCGGGAACCAGCGGCCGTACAGGCGCTCCAGCGGGGAGCCGTAGGTGAGCAGGGCGACCCGGGCGCGGACGGACGGCGGGAGCTGCCAGGCCGCGGCGGCGGCCAGGACGCTGCCCTGGGAGTGCCCGGACAGCACCAGCCGGCCGCCGGTGCGCCGGGTCCAGGTGACCATGCGCCAGGTCAGGTCCGGCACGGCGCGCTCGGCGTAGCAGGGCGGGGCGAAGGGGTGGGCGGCGCGCGGCCAGAACGTGCCGACGTCCCAGAGGATGCCGATGGTGCGCCGGGCCGAGGCGTCCTTGTAGGCCCGCCTGCCCCAGGTCACGAAGAGCACGAAACCGACTCCCACCAGCCAGGAGCCCAGCGCCTGGCTGGTCTCGGCCACGGCCTGGACCAGGTGCGGGGTGCGGTGGGCCGCCCCGTCGGGGGTCTTCCCGGTGACCGCGGCACCGGCCAGCGCCACCGCGCCCAGCAGCAGCGTGGCGCCGGTGAGGACGGCGACGAGGAGGGGGACCCGGTCGGTCAGGGTGGCCATGGCGCGGGCGTGCGCGACGGCGCGGGTGCGGGACGGGTCCTCGGGGTCGCCGGGGTAGTCGCGGCGCACGCGGGCGCGTTCGGCGCGGGCGAGCCGGGCGGTGCGCACCGCGAGGGCGGCGGCCAGGAGCAGCAGCACCGCGAGGAGCGGCGGGATGACGGAGGCCTGCCAGGTCAGCAGGGCGGGCGGACCGGCGAGCAGGCCACGGGTGCCGTCCAGCCAGTCGGCGACGCGCTGGGCCACCCCGCCGGAGATCACCCCGCCCAGCGCGCAGGCGAGCAGCGCGACGGCGGGCCCGCCGAGGCCCCGCATCCCGGTGCGCGGGTCGGGGCGGCGCCGGTACAGGAGCCGGGCCACGACCGCGAGGACGACGACGAGGAGGCTCTGCGCCAGCATGAGGACCCCGAAGACCGGGACGCCGGGCAGCCGGCCGGTGGACTGCCAGCCGGGCCGGGACCAGCCGGCGTACAGCAGGGCGAGCAGGAGCAGGCCGAGCGCGCCGAGCTTCAGGCAGCGGACCAGGTGCCGGTCCAGACGCTGGTCGAGGCGGCGCTCGCTGCGGCCCCGGCTGCAGACCACCCAGGTCACCGCGACCGCCCCGGCGAGCAGGGCGGCGGGCAGCGCCCAGCCGAGGGCGCCCAGGGCCGCGGGACCGCCGGGCCGGCGGTCGAAGCGGGCGGCCGGGAGGGTGACGGCCGCGGCCACCGTGAGCAGACCGGCCGCGGTGTGTGCCGCGCGCAGCCGGGAGACCAGACGGCGTCCGTACCAGAAGCCGGGCCGGGCCAGCGCGCTGCCGCGCGGATCCGGCCGGGCCCCGGCGTCCTCCTCCCGGGCATCCGCGCCCCGCCGAGCGGCAGCGTCGTCGGCGCCGGCGTCCCGGTCCTCGGTGTCCGGGCCCTCGGTGTCCGGGTCCTCGGTGTCCGGGGACAGCGGCCGATGGGACTCGTAGGCGTTCCACGTGCGGTGCGAGAGGTACCAGAGCAGGCCGGTCAGCGCGGTCGGGACTACGGCGGCCAGGACCAGCCTGCGGCCGGGCGTGCTCCACCATCCGCCGGCCCCGGCGGGCGCCCCGGGGGCCGCGGGGGCCAGGAAGCCCAGCCAGGAGTGGCGGCGCGTGCACGCCGGGACGCTCGCACACTGCCAGGCCACCAGGTCCAGGGCGACCTCGCAGACCCCGGCGACCAGCAGCACGGTGAGGGTGAGGGCGGTCAGCCGTACGAGGAGGCCGTAGAGCCGGACGGTGCGCGGCCGGCCCGGTGCGGCGGGGCGCATCCAGTGGGCGAGGTTGACGACCATGAACGGCAGCAGCAACAGCCACAGGGCGCGGCTGCCGTCACCGGAGGTGAGGTTGCACCAGACGTACGCCTCGCGGACCGGCCCGCCGCGCGGCCCCCGCCCGGCCGGGGCCTCCCCGGCCTCCCCGGCGTCCTCGGCGTCCTCGGCGTCCTCGGTGCGCCGGAAGACGGCGGCCGTGTCGTCGCCGGAGACCCGGACCGTGCGCGGATCGCCGAGCATCTTCTCGGGTGTGGTGCCGCCGACCCCGTGCACCAGCAGTTCCAGGGCGGCCTCCGGCTCCGCCGGCCGTCGCGCCGGCCACCCGGCCGCACGGTCCTCGCGGTCCCCCGAGGGGGGATGGTCCACGGGCCGGCCGGACGGGGCCGGACGGGACGAAGGCGGACTCGCCGAGGACGGACCCCCTGGGGCCCGGTCGTCGTGCCGATCCGGTGACGGGCTCTCGTACGGCTCTGCGGCCTGCTCCACGGCCCGGTCCCGCGCGCGTTCCATCGTCTCGCACATCCCCCGTGACGCCTGACGTCTGTGTCGTGCGGGCTCCAGGATGACCGGTCCGGCCGCCCCGCACACCTCTCGTCACGGAATCTCCCCGATCCGGGTCAGGGCGGGTGCCCCGGGAGGTGGTGGCGCGACCGGCGCCGCCCCGTGAAAGGATGGAACGCCCGCGCACCGCCCGAACGGGCGGAAGTCCAGGTCGCAGCCGGTGCGCCGGGCGTGTCGGACGGTTGGCGTGCGGAGGAAGGACCGGAGCGTACGTGAGCGAGAATCAGAACCTCCTCGCCGAGCAGCGCCGCGCCCTGATCCTGGACGAGGTCCGGCGCCGGGGCGGGGTCCGGGTCAACGAGCTGACCCGCAGGCTCGGCGTCTCGGACATGACCGTGCGCCGCGACCTGGACGCGCTCGCCCGCCAGGGTGTGCTGGAGAAGGTGCACGGCGGCGCGGTGCCGGTGGTCGAGGCCAGTACGCACGAGCCGGGGTTCGAGGCGAAGTCGGGGCTGGAGCCGACCGCCAAGGAGGACATCGCGCGCGCCGCGGCCCGTCTGGTCGGCCCGGGGGCGGCGATCGCCCTGTCCGGCGGTACGACGACGTTCGCGCTCGCCCGGCAACTGCTGGAGGTGCCGGACCTGACCGTGGTGACGAACTCGGTGCGGGTCGCCGACGTCTTCCACGTGGCCCAGCGCACCTCGGGGCAGCGGCAGGGGGCGGCCACGGTGGTGCTGACCGGCGGCGTGCGCACCCCGTCGGACTCGCTGGTGGGACCGGTGGCCGACCAGGCGATCGCCGCGCTCCACTTCGATCTGCTGTTCCTCGGTGTGCACGGCATATCGGTGGAGGCCGGCCTGTCCACGCCGAACCTGGCGGAGGCCGAGACCAACCGGCGTCTGGTGCACTCCGCGCGCCGGGTGGTGGTGGTCGCCGACCACACCAAGTGGGGCACCGTGGGCCTGAGTTCCTTCGCCACGCTGGACCAGGTGGACACGCTGGTGACCGACGCGGGGCTGCCCGCCGAGGCGCGCGCGGAGATCTCCGAGCACCTGCGGGTGATCGTGGCGGGCGAGCCGGGGGAAGAGGCCGTGGAGGCCTGACGGTCCCCCTCCGCGGGCCGGTCGGCCATCGTGGCGGGCCCTGCCCGGCCGACCGTCCCACGGGGCGGCGCAAGGGGGTTCGCGTCCATGGCTCGTCGTCTGCGCCCGGTGGGTCCCGACTTCGTCGGAACCGCTCCCGTACGGCTGGTCTTCGGCCGGGAGGCCGCCGCCTCCCCGGAACAGGTCTTCCACGCGCTCGCCGCCGATGTGGCCGGCTGGCCGCGGTGGTTCGCGGCGGTGACGTCCGCCCGGGCCACCGGCGGCGGTGCCGGGCGGGAGATCCGGCTCAGGGGCGGGACACGGTTCGCGGAGACGGTGCTCGTGGCGAAGGAGCCCGAGGTGTACGCCTACCGCGTCGACGTCACCGACGCGCCGGGCGTGCGGGCCCTGGTCAAGGAGTGGCGGCCGGCTCCCCAGGGGACCGGCACCCGTGTGCGGTGGACCGTCGCCGCCGACGGCCCCGCGCCGTTCCGGACCGCCCTCGGGCCGGCCCGGCCGGGCGTCGGGCAGGCCTTCCGGAACGCGGTGAGGTCCCTGGACCGGCAGTTGGCGAGGCACTGAGCGGGCGGGGCGCCGGACGGCGGAGCCGCTGTCAGCGCGGCCACGCCCCCGTCGCCAGGAAGGAGCCGATGGCCGCCGTGTACGGCGCGATGTCCAGGCCCTGGGCCGCGAGCCACGCGTCCGAGTAGTACTTGTCCAGGTACCGGTCCCCCGGATCGCACAGCAGGGTGACGACACTGCCGGTACGGCCCTCGGCCACCATCTCGGCGACGATCTTCAGCGCGCTCCACAGCCCGGTGCCCGTGGAGCCGCCCGCCTTGCGGCCGATGGCGCCCTCCAGCGCGCGTACGGCGGCGACGCTCGCCGCGTCCGGGACCTTCATCATCCGGTCGATCGCGCCGGGTACGAAGCTGGGCTCCACGCGGGGCCGGCCGATGCCCTCGATCCGGGAGCCGCAGTCGCAGGTGACGTCCGGATCGCCGGTGGTCCAGCCCTCGAAGAAGCAGGAGTTGTCCGGGTCGGCGACACAGATCCGGGTGTCGTACTGCATGTAGTGGACATAGCGGGCGAGGGTCGCGGAAGTGCCGCCGGTGCCCGCCGTGGCCACGATCCAGGCCGGCTCCGGGAACCGCTCCAGGCGCAGCTGGCGGAAGATGGACTCGGCGATGTTGTTGTTGCCGCGCCAGTCCGTGGCCCGCTCGGCGTAGGTGAACTGGTCCATGTAGTGGCCGCCGGTCTCCGCCGCGAGGCGGGCGGACTCCTCGTACATCTTGCGGGAGTCGTCCACGAAGTGGCACCGCCCGCCGTGGAACTCGATGAGCCGGCACTTCTCGGCACTGGTCGTGCGCGGCATGACGGCGATGAACGGGACGCCGATCAGCTTGGCGAAGTAGGCCTCGGAGACCGCCGTGGAGCCGCTGGACGCCTCGATCACCGGGCGGTCCGGGCGGATCCAGCCGTTGCACAGGCCGTAGAGGAACAGCGAGCGGGCCAGCCGGTGCTTGAGGCTGCCGGTGGGGTGGGTCGACTCGTCCTTCAGGTAGAGGTCGATGCCCCACCGCTCGGGCAGCGGGAAGCGCAGCAGGTGGGTGTCCGCCGAGCGGTTGGCGTCGGCCTGCACCTTGCGGACGGCCTCCTTGAGCCAGTCGCGGTAGGCGGGATCGCTGCGGTCGACGTCGAGGGTGGCGCCGGTTCTGGTGTCGGACGGCATGCTCACGGCGGGACTCCTTGCACTCGTCGCCGACGGCGCCTCGCGCGGGCCGGCGGCTCGAGCATAGGCACCTTTCACATCCCTTCCCACCTGCATAAACGCATCTTTGGGCGGCCCAAAGACGGCCTGGGGCACAGGCGTGCGACCCCAAGGGGGACGCAGGGCCGCGCGTGCTCCGGGTGACTCGCTCACGCGCCCCCGCGCGCACTGGTGCTCCACGCCCGGCCGGGGCAGACTGCACGCGACGGGACGGTCCGTCCCGGACGGGGGCGCACAAGGAACCGACCTGTCGGGGAACCACGCAACCAGGGAAAGAGCGCGAGGGGGGCCGACATGGCTGAGCCGGAGTTCAGGGCCACAGGGGTGCGGATCGGCAGGGGTCTGCGTTCGCTCACCCGGGCCGGACAGGTCCGGATCAGCGACGGCAGGCTCCAGTTGCTCACCAGCTACGGCAGCGAGATAGACAGCGCGCCGGTGCAGGCGGTGCGTGCCTCCAAGCCGTGGTTCGTCCCGGACGACCGGGCGCTGGCCGACCTGAACGGCACCCGGTACCTGCTGACGCTGGGCGAGCGCGACCCGGCACCGGGCCGGCCGGGGCCGCCCGCCGCCCGGCGGTTCATCGACGCGGTCCGCCGGGCCTCGGGGCGCGGCGGCTGAACGGAGCGGACGCGGCGCCCGGAGACCCGGCGAGCCCGGCCACGCGCCCTGTCCGGCGCGTGGTCGCGGCGAGTTGCGGGAGTGGGTGCGCTGCGTCACTCTGGTCTCACGTCACTCTGGGTTTACCGGCGACAACGCTGCGAACCAGCCCGCCGGCCACGACAGCAGGCGGACGTTTGGACGCAAGCACCCTGCTGGATCCGTTGTTCTCCGTGTTCCTCCGGTTCCTCCGGACCTCACATCGGGGAGTCGCAGCCGTGATCAGTCATCCGAGCAGGCACTGCACAGTGGAGCTCCAAGCCCTGCCGTCGCGGATCGGCCAGGTCCGCAGAATCGTATCTGCGCAGTTGCGCTACTGGCATCTGGACCCGTTGATCGACCGGGCCGCGCTCGGTGTGACGGAGCTGCTGAGCAACGTCCACCGGCACGCCAGGCCCGACAAGTCATGCACCGTGGAACTGGAGTTGCTGCCGGACCGGCTCACGGTCTCGGTACGCGACCATGATCCGCGCCTTCCGGTACCGGCCGACACCGCGGAGCCGGCGGACACCACCCCGCTGGCCACCTGCGGGCGGGGGCTGGCGATGGTGGCCGCGGTGAGCGAGAGCTGGGGTGCGCGGCCGGACGGGGAGAACGGCAAGGTCGTGTGGTTCACGCTGCCGGCCCCGGGGGCGGTGCACAGCCGTCCGGCACGGTCACCGCGGAGCACGTCCCGGCCGGCGCCGGCGCCTTCCGCGGCGGCGATCGCGGGCGGGATCTCGGCTCCGCCGGGGGCCGGGGCACCGACGGGCACTCCCGCCGTCCCGGTGAAGGTGGCGGCGGCCGGGGCCCCCGCGGCCGCCGCGGTGGCGAGCGCGGTGACCGTCGGCGGTGCGGCGCCCGGCTGAGGCGGAAGAGGAGGCGGGGAGTGCCCCGGGCCCGAGCGCCCGGGGCACTCCCGCGCGCTCGTACGCGCCCATGTCCGGAACGGACTGGCGGACTGTAACTACTAGTATGTACAGTACGGGTATGAGCACCTCGGAACGACTGATCGAGTCCACCCGCGAGCTGCTGTGGGAGCGCGGGTACGTGGGCACCAGCCCCAAGGCGATCCTGGAGCGCTCGGGAGCCGGCCAGGGCAGCATGTACCACCACTTCAAGGGCAAGCCGGACCTCGCCCTGGCCGCGATCCGGCGCACCGCCGCCGAACTCCGGGCCACCGCCGAGGCGGTGCTCGGCGGGCCGGGCACGCCGTACGAGCGGATCGAGGCGTATCTGCTGCGCGAGCGCGATGTGCTGCGGGGCTGCCCGGTCGGCCGGCTGACCATGGATCCGGACGTGATCGCGAGCGACGAGCTGCGCGCGCCGGTGGACGAGACGATCGCCGCGATCCGCGACCGGATCGCCGAACTCGTCGAAGAGGGCAAGCGGCAGGGACAGTTCGCGCCGGAGCTGGACGGCGCGGAGATCGGCGCCGCCGTGCTCGCGACCGTGCAGGGCGGCTATGTGCTCGCCCGCGCCTCCGGCTCCCCCGCCGCCTTCGACGCCGGCGTCCGGGGCCTGCTCGCGCTGCTCGCACCGCGGACAGCCGCGACCCCCTGATTCCCTGAACTGCCCGCAACCCAACTCTCGACAGGAGAAGCGAGTCACGTGCACATCACCCGACGGCGGCCCGACACCCGGCAGGGTCCGGCGGAGAACTTCACCGGCACGGTCTGGCTGGACGAGACAGCCGCCCCGGCCGCCCCGTCCCGGCTGCGCATGTTCCACGTCCACTTCGCCCCGGGCGCGCACACGGCCTGGCACACGCATCCGCACGGGCAGGTGCTGCACGTCCTGGAGGGCGAGGGTCTGGTGGGGCGTCGGGGCGGCGAGGTGGAGGAGATCCGCGCGGGCGACACGGTGTGGATCGAACCGGGCGAGTGGCACTGGCACGGTGCCGGGCCCCGCACCTTCATGACCCATCTCGCGGCCGTGGAGGCCGCCGAGGACGGTGCGACGACCGAATGGCACGCCCACGTGTCCGACTACCCCGCCTGAGCCCGAGGAGCCCCGAAGTGCACGCGATGCAGTACGAGTTCACCCTTCCCGCCGATTACGACATGGGGCTCGTCCGCGCCCGGGTCGCCCGTGTCGGACATGTGCTGGACGACTGGGAGGGCCTGGGCGTCAAGGCCTATGTGATGCGCGAGCGCGGGGTGAGCGGCTCGCCGGTGAACCAGTACGGGCCGTTCTACCTGTGGAACACCATGGAGGGCATGAACCGGTTCCTGTGGGACGGGGTTTTCCAGGGGCCGGTGAACGACTTCGGCCGGCCGGCCGTCCGGCAGTGGACCGGCCTGGCCTTCGAGGAGGGCACGGCGGCCGCCTCCGCTCCGGCACGGGCCGTCCGCCGTCGCCTGCCGGTGCCCGACGGCGCGGAGCTGGCGCCCTTCATGGCCGACGCGGTGGCCGAGACCGGGCGGCTGGCGGCGGCGGACGGTGCGGTGCTCGCGGCGGCGGCCGTGGACACGCGGGCCTGGGAGGTCGTGATCTTCTCCCTCTGGGCGCACGACGGACCGGAGGCGGACGGGGACCTCTTCGAGGTGCTGCACCTGTCCGCCCCCGGCCGGGACCGGCTCCCGCGCGGGCGGCAGTGGTGAGGCGCGTCCGTACGGTCCTCGGCGACATCCCGCCCGGCGATCTGGGCGTCTGCGACGCGCACGACCACCTCTTCCTGCGCAGCCCGCGGCTGTCGGGGCAGGAACTGGACGACGTGTCCGCCGCGCGGGCCGAACTGGCGGCGTTCCGGGCGGCGGGCGGCGCGGCCGTCGCGCAGTGGACGCCGTACGGCATGGGACGGCGGGCGGCGGACCTGCCGGCGCTGTCCCGGGCGACCGGGGTGCGGATCGTCTGCGCCACGGGACTGCACCAGGCGGCGCACTACGACCCGGAGGTGCTCGACGGGCTGAGCGGCGGCCGGCTCGCCCGGCTGTTCGTGACGGAGCTGACCGAGGGCATCGGGACGACCGGGGTGCGGGCCGGCCTGATCAAGGTGGCGGGCGGTTTCCACGGGCTCGACGCGCACGCCCGCCGGACCATGAAGGCGGCGGCCGAGGCACACCACGCCACCGGCGCGCCCATCGCGGTGCACCTGGAGCTGGGCACCGGCGCGCTGGACGTGGTGGACCTGCTGTGCGGCGAGTCGGGAGTGCCCGGGGAGCGGGTGATCCTGGGCCATCTGAACCGGTTCCCCGACCCGGTGGTGCACCGGGAGGCCGCCGCGGCGGGCTGCTGGCTGGCCTTCGACGGGCCGTCCCGCGCCCACCACGGCACCGACTGGCGGATGCCGGAGGCGGTACGGGCCCTGGCCGAGGCGGGGTTCGGGAACCGGCTGCTGCTCGGCGGGGACACGGTGACCGCCGGGGCCCGCTCGGTCGACGGCGGGCCCGGGATGCCGTATCTGCTGCGGCGGGTGCGGGGGAGGCTGGCGGCCGCGGTGGGTGCTCAACTGGTGGAGCGGATCCTCACGGAGCATCCCGGGCAGGCGTTCGGGGCCGACTGGACGTGAGCCCTCCCCGGCGGGGAAACGCGGGTGCCCGGGCGCCTGCCGGCCCCCTAACCTGACCGGCATGATCACACCCGCGTATCCGCCCAAGCCCGTGCCCGGCGACCGCATAGCGATCCTCTCCCCCGGAGCCGGTCTGCCGGGGCTCCTGCCGCTTCCGTTCGAGCTGGGGCTCGAACGGCTGCGGGAGGACTTCGGGCTGGAACCGGTGGAGTACCCCACCACCCGCACGATGGGCGCCTCCCCGCGGGACCGCGCCGCCGACATCCACGCCGCGTTCGCCGATCCGACGGTCAAGGCGGTGATGGCCGCCATCGGCGGCGACGACCAGATCACCGTGCTGCGCCATCTGGACCGCGAGCTGATCCGCGCCCACCCCAAGCCGTTCTTCGGCTTCAGCGACAACACCAACCTGCTGCTGTTCCTGCACAACCTGGGCATCGTCGGCTACCACGGCGCGTGCGTGATGACCGAGCTGGGCCGCCCGTTCGCGCTGCATCCGATGACCGCCGGCTCGCTGCGCGCGGCCCTGTTCGCGTCGGGCCCGTACGAGCTGCGCCCGGCCGAGCGCTACCGCGACACCGACCGCCACTGGACCGACCCCGCCACATTCGACACCGAACCCGCCTCCGAGCCGGCCGGTGGCTGGATCTGGCACCGGCCCGAGCGGCGCGTGGAAGGGCGGGCCTGGGGCGGGAACCTGGAGATCCTCTCGTGGCTGCTGATGGCCGACCGCGAGATCGCGCGCGATCCGGCGGCCTACGACGGCGGCGTGCTGTTCCTGGAGACCTCGGAGGAACTGCCGAGTGCCACCGAGGTCTTCCGGATCCTGCGCAACATGGGGGAACGCGGCCTGCTGGAGCGCTTCCCGGCCCTGCTGATGGCCCGGGCCAAAGCCTGGTCCTTCGAGCGGCCGAACGACGCGGAGGCCAAGCGGCGCTACGCCACCGAGCAGCGCGAGGCGGTACTGCGCGCACTGGAGGCATATGCCCCGCACACCATGGCCGTCTTCGACGTGGACTTCGGCCACACCGATCCGCAGGTGGTGATCCCGTACGGCGGCCAGGTGAGCGTGGACGGCCCGGCACGCCGGATCACGGTGACGTACTGACGGCCCGGCGCGCTCCGGGCGCCGGCTAGGTGCTCCGGGCCAGTGCCGTCAGCGGGTCGTCCAGGACCGGCTGCCAGGCCAGCTCCGCCGCGCCGACCAGGCTGTTGTGGTCCAGGGTGCACGGCAGGATGGGGACGCCGCCGCTCTGGCCCCACAGGCTGCGGTCCGCGACCACCGCGCGCAGCCGGCCGGGGTCGGCCTCCAGCAGGGTGCGGTGCAGGCCGCCGAGGATGATGCGGTCCGGGTTCAGGATGTTGACCAGGCCGGCCAGGCCGAGGCCGAGACGGTCGATGAGGGCTTCGGCCGCGCGGCGCACGTCCGGGTCGTCGTACTGGGTGCGCAGCAGGTCGTCGGCCTGCCGGAGCAGGGACATCTCGGGGCCGGGCGCGAGGCCGGCCTCCACCAGCAGGGCCAGCGGGTCCGCCTCCACATCCAGGCAGCCGTGGCTGCCGCAGTGGCAGGGCCGGCCCTCCGGATTGACGGTGAGGTGGCCGACCTCCAGCGCCAGGCCCGAGCTGCCGGTGTGCAGCCGGCCGTCCAGGACCAGCGCGCCGCCGACCCCGCGGTGCCCGGTGGCCACGCAGAGCAGGTCCCGCGCGCCCCGGCCGGCGCCGTGCCGGTGCTCGGCGAGCGCGATCAGGTTGACGTCGTTGCCGGTGAAGGCGGGCCGGTCGATGCCGGCGGCGCGCACCCGCTCGGCGAAGATCCGCCGGACGGGCGCGCCGACGGGCCAGGCCAGGTGCAGCGGGTTGAGGGCCAGGCCGTCGGGTTCGGCGACGGCGGACGGCACGGCGAGTCCGGCGCCGACACAGCGCCGGCCGCTGGTGCGCAGCAGTTCGGCGCCCGCGTCCACGACGCTGGAGAGCACCTTGGCCGGGTCGGCGTCGACGGTCTCGCAGCCGGACGCGGTCGCCACGATCCGCCCGCCGAGCCCGACCAGCGCGGCCCGGAAGCCGTCGGCGTGGATCTGGGCCGCGAGGACCACCGGTCCGTCCTCGGCGACCTCCAGCCGGTGCGAGGGGCGCCCTTGGGAGCCGGCCGCGGAGCCGGGCCGGGCGTCCACCCGGATCAGGCCGAGCGCCTCCAGTTCGGCGGCCACCGCGCCGGCCGTGGCCCGGGTGACGCCGAGTTCGGCGGTGAGCACGGCCCGGGTCGGCGCCCGTCCGGTGTGCACCAGCTCCAGCGCGGGTCCGAGCGCACCGCGTCCCCGGTCCAGCCGCGCCCTCGTGGTGGTCCTCTCCCCCGCTGTCCGGGGCTCCGCCTTGCCGTTCATGAGGGCGAGTCTCCCATGATCCGCACCCGGGGTGCCCCGTCCGGCCGGCTACCGGCCGCTCACCCGCAGGGTGATGTTCAGCCGCCCGGCGAGGCCCAGCCAGTCGGGGGCCGTGCCGGGGCGGACGCGCGGCACACCGTGATAGGCGAGCCGGGAGGGGCCGCCGAAGACGAACAGGTCGCCGCCGCGCAGCTCCACGTCGGTGTACGGCTTGCCGCGCGTGGCGGTGTTGCCGAAGCGGAACACACAGGTGTCGCCGAGGCTGAGGGAGACCACCGGCGCGTCCGCCCGCTCGTCGGCGTCGCGGTGCATGCCCATGCGGGCATCGGCGCCATAGAAGTTGATCAGCGCGATGTCGTACGGCGCGGCCGGTACGGCGTCCGGGCCGAGCGCGTCGGCCACCGCGCGGCGGCCCAGTTCGCCGAGCCAGTCCGGGAAGGGCTTGACGGGGGCGCCGTCGCCGTCCACGGCGGTGCGGGCGTAGGCGTACGGGTACCAGTGCCAGCCCAGGCAGACCTGGCGGGCGGTCATCGCGCCGCCGCCGGGGGTGCGTACGGTGCGCAGCCCGGCGGGGGGCCGGGCCCAGTCGCGGCAGGCGGCGAGCAGGGCGCGCTGCCGCGCGGGGTCCAGCCAGTCCGGGACGTGCACGGCGCCCGGCGCGACCTGTGCGCGCTCCCTCGCGAAAAGCTCGTCCTCCATGCCCCCATCCTGCCCCACGGGCCCTGAGCTGCGGCTCGGCTAGCCTGGACGCACGATGAGCGACCGTATGACGACACCGTGGGGCGAGGTCGGGCTGACCCGTTTCCCCGAGGACCCGCGCGACCGGCTGCGTGCCTGGGACGCCTCCGACGCGTACCTGCTGCGCCATCTCGCCGACGAGGGGGTGCCGCTCACCGGCACGGTCGTGGTGGTCGGGGACCGCTGGGGCGCGCTGGTCACCGCGCTGGCCGCGCACCGGCCGACGCAGATCACCGATTCCTTCCTCGGTCAGGAGGCGACCCGGGCGAACCTGGCGCGGGCCGGTGTGGAGCCGGGTGCCGTGCGGCTGCTCACCACGCAGGACCCGCCGCCGGAGCGGGTGGACGTGCTGCTGGTGCGGGTGCCCAAGAGCCTGGCGCTGCTGGAGGACCAGCTGCTGCGGCTGGCGCCGGCCGTGCACGCGGGCACGGTCGTGATCGGCACCGGCATGGTGAAGGAGATCCACACCTCGACGCTCCGGCTGTTCGAGCGGATCCTCGGGCCGACCCGGACCTCGCTGGCCCGGCAGAAGGCCCGGCTGATCTTCTGCGCCCCCGACCCGGCGCTCGAGCGGCCCGCGAACCCGTGGCCGTACAGCTACGCCCTGCCGGACGGCGTCGGCGCGGTGTCGGGGCGCACGGTGGTCAACCACGCGGGCGTCTTCTGCGCCGACCGGCTGGACATCGGCACCCGCTTCTTCCTGCGGCACCTGCCCGGCCCCGGCGCGGGGCGCGTGGTGGACCTCGGCTGCGGCAACGGCGTGGTGGGTACGGCGGTGGCATTGGCCGATCCGACGGCCGAGGTGCTGTTCGTCGACGAGTCCTTCCAGGCGGTGGCCTCGGCGGAGGCGACGTACAAGGCCAACGGGGTGCCGGGGCATGCCGAGTTCCGGGTCGGGGACGGGCTGGCCGGGGTCGCCTCCGGCAGCGTGGACCTGGTGCTGAACAATCCGCCGTTCCACTCCCACCAGGCGACCACGGACACGACGGCCTGGCGGATGTTCACCGGGGCCAAGCGCGCGCTGCGGCCGGGCGGCGAGCTGTGGGTGATCGGCAACCGGCACCTCGGCTACCACCTGAAGCTGAAGCGGTTGTTCGGCAACTGCGGGACGGTGGCGTCGGACCCGAAGTTCGTGGTGCTGCGGGCGGTCAAGCGGGGCTAGCCCTTCGCCGGGAACCGTGCCCTCCACCCTGGCGGATCGCGCGGTTCCCGGCCGGTGCCGGTCAGCCGCCGGTGCCGGGCAGCACCCCGATGATCCGGTGGACTTCGCGGGCCATCGCCTCCCGGCCCACGCCGAGGTAGGCGCGGGAGTCGACGGCCTCGGGGCGGGCGGCGAGGAAGTCCCTGATCGCGCCGGTCATGGCCATGTTGAGCGCGGTGCCGACGTTGACCTTGGCGATGCCCGCGCCGACCGCCGTG
The DNA here is from genome assembly GCF_040636485.1 of Streptomyces sp. NPDC038707. Classification (NCBI taxonomy): domain Bacteria; kingdom Bacillati; phylum Actinomycetota; class Actinomycetes; order Kitasatosporales; family Streptomycetaceae; genus Streptomyces; species Streptomyces sp. NPDC038707. The sequence goes on along the minus strand of NZ_JBEZUP010000017.1, from coordinate 23,791 downwards.
ACCAGTGACTCGTCCGGCACCCCGGAGGAGCCGTGCAGGACGAGGGGCACGCCCAGCGCGGCGGACAGGCGTCCGAGCAGGGCGTGGTCGAGTACGGCGGTGCGGCGGGTCATGGCGTGCGCGCTGCCGATGGCGACGGCCAGGGCGTCGACGCCGGTGCCGGCGACGAAGTCCCGCGCCCGGTCCGGGTCGGTGCGCGCGCCGGGCGCGTGCGCGTCCAGCGGCGGCCGGCCGTCCTTGCCGCCGATCTGCCCCAGCTCGGCCTCGATCCAGAGCCCTTGGGCATGCGCCCAGTCGGCGGCGGCCCGGGTCGCGGCGAGGTTCTCGGCGTAGGGCAGACGGGCCGCGTCGTACATGACCGAACCGAACCCGGCGTCGGGCGCCTGGCGGAGCAGGTCGTCGCTCTGTACGTGGTCCAGGTGCAACCCGACGGGCACGGCCGCCCGTTCGGCGGCGGTGACGGCGGCACGGGCCAGCGGCAACAGCCGTCCGTAGCGGAACTTCACGGCGTTCTCGCTGACTTGGAGGACGACGGGGGAACCGGCCGACTCGGCGCCGGCGATGACCGCCTCGATGTGTTCCAGGGTGATGACGTTGAACGCGGCGACGGCGGCGCGGGCCGCCGCGGCCCGGGTGACCAGCTCGCCGGTGGGCACGAGGGGCACGGAGTGTCCTTCCAGGGCGGTGTCGGCGGGTCAGGGCGCGAGGATCACCGAGCGGGTGAGGTGGCGCGGCCGGTCGGGGTCGAGCCCCCGGGCGGCGGCCACGGCCACCGCGAGCCGCTGGACGCGCACGAGTTCGGCGAGTGGATCCAGCGCGCCCTCGATCCACGTCCCGCCGGTGGCGCGGACCTGTGCGGCGAGACCGTCCGGTGCCGTGCCGAGCATCCAGGTGGCGGTCCCCTCGCAGGTGACGCTGATCGGGCCGTGCCGGTACTCCATCGCCGGATATGCCTCGGTCCAGGACAGGGACGCCTCGCGCATCTTCAGCGCGGCCTCGTTGGCCAATCCGACGGTCCAGCCGCGCCCGAGGAAGGTGAACTGGCGGCACTCCACGAGCCCTTCAGGCAGGGGGGCGGCCAGGGCGGCGCGCGCGTCGGCCACCGCGGCGTCGGTGTGCAGGCCGAGGTGGGCGCGCAGCAGGGTGAACGCGGTGGTGGCGAACCGGGTCTGGACGACGGAGCGTTCGTCGGCGAAGTCGAGGACGACGAGGTCGTCCGCGGCGGCCACGACCGGGGTCTCCGGGTCGGCGGTGACGGCGGTGGTACGGGTGTGCCCCGCCAACTCGCCGAGCAGCTCCAGCACTTCGGTGGTGGTGCCGGAGCGGGTGAGGGCGACCACCCGGTCGTAGGACCGTCCGTGGGGGAACTCGGAGGCGGCGAACGCGTCGGTCTCGCCCTGCCCCGCGCCCTCGCGCAGCGCGGCCACCGCCTGCGCCATGAAATAGGAGGTGCCGCACCCGACGACGGCGACCCGCTCGCCCGCCCGCGGCAGCGCCTCCAGGTGCCCCGCCGCCTGTCCGGCGGCCCGCTCCCAGCACTCCGGCTGGCTGTTCAGCTCGTTCTCGACATGGGTCATGGCCCACACCCTCCCCTTGCTGATTGTTCTTGCAAGGTATAGCGAGCTTTCGAGCACAATCAAGCATTCGGCGGGGAAGCGGAGTGCGCTAGGGTCGCCGGGAGATCGTCCGGAGGAAGAAGACGGAGGCCGCGGATGTCCCGGGACGCCCGCTGGAAGGCGCTGCTGGAACTGCTCGTCGAGCGCGGCCGGCTGGAGGTCGATGAGGCGGCGGCCGAGCTCGCGGTGTCGGCGGCGACGATCCGCCGGGACTTCGACCGGCTCGCCGAACAGCAGATGCTGGTGCGCACCCGGGGCGGAGCGGTGGTGCACGGGGTCTCGTACGAACTCCCGTTGCGCTACAAGACGGCCCGGCGCGCCTCGGAGAAGCAGCGCATCGCCCAGGCGGTGGCCGGGCTCCTCGCCCCGGGCGAGGCGGTGGGGCTGACCGGCGGCACGACCACCACGGAGGTGGCCCGCGCGCTGGCCGTGCGCGGGGACCTCGCCACCGGATCGCCGGCGCTGACCGTCGTCACCAACGCGCTCAACATCGCCAACGAGCTGGCCGTACGCCCCCAGTTCAAGATCGTGGTGACGGGCGGGGTGGCGCGCGCCCAGTCGTACGAACTCATCGGTCCGCTCGCGGACGGGGTCCTCGGCCAGATCACCCTGGACGTGGCCGTGCTCGGTGTCGTCGGCTTCGACGTCGCGCACGGGGCGGCCGCGCACGACGAGGCGGAGGCCGCCATCAACCGCCTGCTGTGCGAGCGCGCCGAGCGGGTGGTGGTCGCCGCCGACTCCAGCAAACTGGGCCGCCGCGCCTTCGCCCGGATCTGCGGGGCCGAGCTGGTGGACACGCTGGTGACGGACACGGCGGCGGGGCAGGAGACGGTACGGCGGTTCGAGGAGGCGGGCGTGCGGGTGCTGGCGGTGTGAGACGCGGGGCATCGGCAGGGCCGTCGCCACCACCACGGCGGGGCCCGTGGTCCTGCGGCTTCCATGGCCGGGGCTTCGCCGGCCGGAGCCGTACCGCTGCTGTCGTGCCCCGTCTCGACGACCTTACGCGTGCCGGTTCCTGATGGGGGACCAGCCGTGGTGTCCGCGCCTCAGATGCCGCGGAGGTCGGCCTTCACGAAGCCCGCGCCCCGCTGGTCGTTGCAGCCCGCCGGCGGCCGGTCGGCCGGGTCCGGCCACGTCTGCGGGGCCTGGAGCGCCACGCTCACGAGCGTCAGCAGCAGGTCGACGTCGCTGGCGGCGTCCAGGCGCAGCGTCACCCACGGCGAGCCGCGCACGATCCTGATCGCACCCGAGCCCTTGAGGTCCTTGGTGAACCGCCGGACGGCCCGGTCGGTGAGCCGCAGATCGACGTCACGCTCGGAGTGGAAGTGGACGATCTCGCCCTGGGCGGAGCTCACCGCCTGGCCCAGGCCGCAGCTCGGGACGGTCTCTGTCAGATCCGGCCAGGTCGCCAGTTGCGCGAGCGCGCGCGAGGCCAACGTCATGGGCCCATCATGGCGCGCTCACTCCTTCGCAACCAGCCGGTGAGCGAGCATTAACCAACCCGTATCCACCACGCGTTCGGTAACTCGCACACCCATCCAGGCATCGAACTCACCTGCGGACACTCGGCGTTGCGTCGCCCCGCGTCGGCGAGGGCGAGGAAGGCGCAGGTGGGCCGGTACGTGGGAGCCGCCGGCCCGGGCGTGCGGTCCGGGCCCGCACGCCACCCCCGTCCGCCCGGCAGGCGCGACGGCCGGAAGCCGGGAACCCCGAAAGGGCGAATCACCGGACGCCGGTTCGTCACCACGGCCACCGAGGGAGCCCTGTTGACGGCCGACCGCGCCGGGACCGGGCCGAGGCTCTCTTGCCCGCTCCCGGGGTCATCCGTACGCTGGACTTTGTGCCGATAATAAACAAAACCCGGATCCACAGTGTCGTGCCGGGCCGCGGCCTCACGGCACTGCGCGTGGCGATCACCGCCTTCTTCGCGCTGGACGGTTTCCTCTTCGCGGGGTGGGTCGTCCGCATCCCCGACATCAAGCACCAGACGCACGCCTCCACCGGCGCCCTCGGGCTCGCCCTGCTCGGCGTGTCCGCCGGGGCCGTGCTCACCATGACGCTGACCGGCCGGCTGTGCCGCCGCTTCGGCAGCCACCCGGTGACCGTGGTCTGCATGGTGGTGCTCGCGCTCAGCGTGGCGCTGCCCCCGCTCACCCGCTCGGCGCCCGCGCTGGGGGCCGTACTGCTGCTGTTCGGCGCCGGCTACGGCGGTGTCAACGTGGCCTTCAACAGTGCCGCCGTCGATCTGGTCGCCGCGTCGGGCAGGCCGATCATGCCGAGTTTCCACGCGGCCTTCAGCCTGGGCGGAATGGCCGGCGCGGGCCTCGGCGGACTGGCCGCCGAGGACCTCTCCCCCGCCCGCCATCTCCTGGGCCTCACCGTGATCGGGCTGCTCGTCACGGCCGTCGCCGGGCGCACCCTGCTGCGGTGCGAGCCACCCGCGCCACCGGAGCGCGCACCGGCGCGGACGGCGACGGCGGACGGGAAGGCCCGGCGCGGGCTCGTGGTGGTCTTCGGGCTCGTCGCGATGTGCACGGCGTACGGGGAGGGTGCGATGGCCGACTGGGGCGCGCTCCATCTCCAGCAGGACCTCGCGGCCTCCGCCGGCACCGCGGCGGCGGGGTACGCGTGTTTCGCGCTCGCCATGACCATCGGCCGGCTGACCGGGACGGCACTGCTGGCCCGGCTCGGGCGGTCCCGGACCGTGATCGCGGGCGGTACGGTCGCGGCGGCGGGCATGCTGCTCGGTGCGCTCGCGCCGTCGGTGTGGGCCGCGCTCACGGGCTTCGCGGTCACCGGACTCGGACTCGCCAACCTCTTCCCGGTCGCCGTGGACCAGGCGGGTGCGCTGGCCGGCTCCTCCGGTGTCGCCCTCGCCTCCACGCTGGGCTACGGCGGCATGCTCCTCGGGCCGCCCGCGATCGGGTTCATGGCCGACTGGTTCTCCCTGCCCGCCGCGCTCACCAGCGTGGCCGCGCTGGCCGCGGTCGCCACCGTCCTCGGCGTCGTGACGCGCCACGGCTTCACAGACACCGCTTCGCCAGGCCGACGAAGTGGGTGATGAGGTCCCGGGTGCGTATCCGCAGCTCGTCCGACGCGGCCCTGCTGTCCGCCTTGGACAGCTTCGTGATCTCCGCCAGCACGTCTTCCGCGACCTGCCCGAGTTCCGCGTCGTCCGTCAGCATCTGCGCCCGGAAGAGGGCTTCCTGGGCCTGGGAGCGCAGGTCGTAGGCGCGGATGCGGACCGTGCCGGGGTCCTCGGGCGGTGGCTGTTCGTGCTCGCAGAACCACAGGTGGACCAGGCAGCGGCGGTAGTCGACCAACGCGCCCGCGTAGGCCGAGTAGGCACCCAGCCGCTCCTGCCGGAGTTTCTCGTGCCGGGTGAACCGATGGCTCCTGTCCGTGGTGTGCCGCTGGAACGCGAGGGTGAGTGCCGACCCGAGCAGGGTGCCGAGGACGGCTGTGGCACTGGCGATGACGGATGCCACGCCGCCAGCTGATCACGTGCGCCGGCCGGGCCGGGATGAACGTGTGCGGTACGGGAGTTGAGGGTGAGAACGGGGCGGCCGGTGATCGCCCTGGCCCAACGACCGTGCCACCGGAAGGCTTTCCCATGACCTCGCTGCGCCTCGGCGTCTCCCTGCAACCGCGCTGGCCGCTCGACGACGGAGCCGGAGTGCTCCGCGCCGCCCGCCGCGCCGAGGAGCTGGGCTTCGATCACGTCGCCGTCGGGAACCGGCTCCTGGACAGCGGTTTCGGTCTCGACACGGACCCGTTCGTGCTGCTGTCGGCCGTCGCCGGGGCGACGACCCGCCTGCGCCTGCTGACGTCCGTGCTCGTCGCGCCGTACTTTCCCGCGCTGGTGCTGGCCAACCAGGCCGCCACCCTGGACGTGGTCTCCGGCGGCCGGCTGGTCCTCGGCGTGGGCACCGGCTGGAACCCCGACGAGTTCGCGGCCGTCGGCGTGCCCGCCGGGGAGCGCGGTGCGCGCACCGACGACCACCTCGGCGCCGCGAAGGCCCTGTGGAGCCGGCGCCCCGCGGACTTCGACGGGCCGTTCACCCGGCTGCGCGCCGCACACCTGGGCGTGCCGCCGCTCACGCCCGGTGGCCCGCCCGTGTGGGTCGGCGGCCACAGCGGCGCCGCGCTGCGCCGGGTGGTGCGGTTCGGCGACGGCTGGTACGGCTCGGGCGCGGACGCCGCCGAGGTCACCGACGTACGGCGGCGCCTGCGGGACCTCGCCGGCGCCGAGCACGCCGACCGTCTGACGCTCGCCTCGTCCGGGTTCCTCACGCCGCCCGGTCTCCCCGCCGCGGTAGCGTCACCGGGACGACCGCTCGGCGGCGCCGCGGCCACCGCGGCGAGCGTCGCCGACGACCTCGCCCGGCTCGCCGAGGCGGGGCTCACCGTGTGCACCCTGTGGCTACCACTCGCGGCCGGGCACGTCGGTCCGGCCATGGAGTGGATAGCGTCCGAGGTGGCCCCCCGCCTGGCCTGACAGGACACCGCCGGGTCCGGCCGGCCCCGGGTGCGATGACCGCCCGTCCGGCCGGTACCCGGGTGCGGTGGTCCTGTCGGCCATCCGAGGCGGCGGCTCGGTCCGGCAGCCGTCGCCTCGGGCGGCCGGGCGTACGGGGCCCGCACGGGCGGGCGGCCCTACGGTGGCCGCGAACGGTGGCACAGCCGGTGCCGGTGAGCCCCGCGCCCGGAGGACAGAGGCCCCTGCGTCAGGAGAACGGCGGTCACCGCAGCCGGGGCCGCCGGCGGGCGCACGGGTCGCCGGGGCGGAGAGGCCACCGGCGGGTGGGCGCGGCCGTCGGCGCTCCCCGCGTACGCGCCGCCGGCCGGCAGGGCGTCGGCCGTCCGTCCCACGTTCGGGTGTTTTGGCCCCGTCACCCGGATGAGCCGGCTCCGCCATGAGCATCGTCGCCTCATGACCATGCGAAAGACACCCGGTCCGAAGCCGGCCGCGGTGGGCACGACCCTGCTCGCCGGCGCCTTCGTCCATCCGCCGGCGAGCGCGAGCACCGCCTCCGCCACGTCCTCTGCCGACCTGGTCCGGGCCCTCGGGCCGCGCACGGACGGCCAGGGCACGCACCTGCGTGTCCGCCACCCCGGCGGCACCGGTACGACCGCCCGGACCCTCGTACGGAACAAGCGCGCGGAGGTGGTCGGCCATGTCCCGGCCCGTTCTCTCTGACGACCGGCCGACTCAGCCGTTGAAGGTCGCCGACTTCGTCGAAACCCTGGATCACGAGGGCCGGTTACTGGCGGCGGCCGCCGCTGCCGCGGGGCCCGACGCCGGCGTGCCCGCGTGCCCGGGGTGGCATGTGCGCGATCTGGTGCGGCACATCGGTGCCGTACACCGCTGGGCCGCCGCCCTCGTCGCCGACCGGGCCACCGGGCCCCGGCCGTTCGGCGACCCGCCGGAGCCGGCCGACGACGAACTGGTGGCCTGGTACCGGGACAGCCTCCGCCTGGTGGTGGACACCCTGGCCGCCGCTCCCGCCGATCTGGAGTGCTGGACCTTCCATGCCGCGCCCAACCCGTCGCCGCTGGCGTTCTGGGCCCGGCGGCAGGCGCACGAGACGGCGGTGCACCGTTATGACGCGGAACGGGCGCGCGGCGGCGAACCCTCGCCGGTCGCCCGGGACTTCGCGGTGGACGGCATCGACGAGCTGCTGCGCGGCTTCCACACCCGCGACCACAGCCGTCTGCGCAGCGAGGAGCCGCGGGTGGTGCGGGTGCGCGCGGTGGACGGGGGCCCGGACGCCGTGTGGACCGTACGGCTCACGGCCGGGCCGGCGACGGCCGTGCGCGCGGCCGAGGGCGAGGCGGAAACCGAACTGTCGGGCCCGGCGGACCAGTTGTACCTGGCGTTGTGGAACCGGACGGCCGTGCCGAAGGTGACCGGCGATCCGGCGCTCGCGGCCCTGTGGCGGGAGCGGTCCGTGATCTGAGGCTCCGTCAGTCGACGGGGATGAGCATCCGGGCCAGCACCTCGCGCTGCACGGGCCGTACCTCGCCGTGCAGCGCGCGCCCCTTCGCCGTGAGCGACACCCGCACCGCCCGCCGGTCCTCGGGGCACATGCCCCGCTCCACGAGGCCGTCCTTCTCCAGCCGGGCGATCAGCCGGGACAGCGCGCTCTGGCTGAGATGGACCCGGTCGGAGATCTCCTGCACGCGGTAGGCGCAGCCGCCGTCCGGGGCGGTGCCCTCGGCCAGCAGGTCCAGCACCTCGAAGTCGCTCGCGCACAAGCCGTGCCCGTGCAGCGCCCGGTCCAGCTCGCACTGGGTGCGGGCGTGCAGCGTCAGAATCTCCCGCCACTGCTCCACGAGCCCCTGCTCGGCATTCGTCGCCGCCATGTCCGCACGGTAGCAGAAAAGCGCTTTTGTTGCACCGTAATTAAATGAGCTTGCATCTGATGCGTGTGCATGTAATCTCTTCGCCATGACCTCTCCGCTCACCACCTCCGCGGCCCCGTCCCCGGCCGTGCGCTGGACTCCCCGGCTGTGGGGCACCCTCCTGGTGCTGTGTGCCGCGATGTTCCTGGACGCGCTGGACGTGTCGATGGTCGGCGTCGCACTGCCGTCCATCGCCTCGGACCTCCACCTGTCCACGTCGGCCCTGCAGTGGGTCGTCAGCGGCTACATCCTGGGTTACGGCGGCCTGCTCCTGCTCGGCGGCCGGACCGCCGACCTGCTCGGCCGGCGCCAGGTGTTCCTGGTGGCCCTCGCCGTCTTCGCGCTGGCCTCGCTGCTCGGCGGGCTGGTGGACTCGGGCCCGCTGCTGATCGCGAGCCGCTTCATCAAGGGCCTCAGCGCGGCCTTCACGGCGCCGGCCGGCCTGTCGATCATCACCACCACGTTCCCGGAGGGCCCGCTGCGCAACCGGGCCCTGTCGATCTACACCACCTGCGCCGCCACCGGTTACTCCCTGGGCCTCGTCTTCTCCGGTCTGCTCACGGAGGCCAGCTGGCGGTTCACGATGCTGCTGCCGGCGCCGGTCGCACTGCTCGCCCTGCTCGTGGGCATGAGGCTGCTGCCGCGCAGCGAGCGCGAGCGCGGCCACGGCGGCTACGACGTCCCGGGCGCCGTCCTCGGCACCGCCTCGATGCTGCTGCTGGTCTTCACCGTCGTCCAGGCGCCGGAGGCCGGATGGGCGTCGGTCCGCACGATCCTGTCCTTCGTCGCCGTGGCCGTCATGCTGGTGGTGTTCGTCCTCGTCGAGCTGCGCAGCCCCAGCCCGCTGATCCGGCTCGGCGTGCTGCGCTCCAGCTCCCAGGTGCGGGCCCAGCTCGGCGCGCTGACCTTCGTCGGCAGTTACACGGGCTTCCAGTTCCTGGTCACCCTCTACATGCAGCAGGTACTGGGCTGGTCGGCCATGCACACGGCGCTGGCGTTCCTGCCGGCGGGTGCGCTGGTGGCGCTCTCCGCGACGAAGGTCGGCACCGTCATCGACCGGTTCGGCACGGGACGGCTGATCGTGCTGGGCTTCGTGATGATGACGGCCGGGTACGCGCTGTTCCTGCGCATCGACCTGAACCCGGTCTACGCGTCCGTGATCCTGCCGACCATGCTGCTGGTCGGCGCGGGCTTCGCGCTGTCCTACCCGTCCCTCAACGTGCAGGCCACGAACGGCGTCGACGAGCACGAGCAGGGCATGGTCTCGGGGCTGCTGAACACCTCGGTGCAGGTGGGCGGCGCGATCTTCCTGGCCGTGGTGACGGCGGTGGTGACGGCGCACGCCCCCGAGAAGGCCACCCCGCAGGCCGTCCTGGACAGCTACCGGCCCGGGCTGGTCGTGGTCACGATCGTCGCCGTCGCGGGACTGCTGCTCTCGCTCAGCGGACTGCGCCGGTCCCGGCCGGCCCACTCCGTCGTGATCGCCAGGTCCACCGTGAAGGAGACGGACGCCGACCGGGTACCGGTCCGCGACTAGGGGGACCGTCTCCACGTGCGCCCGGCGGGAGTTCGTTGCCCGCCGGGCGCACCTCTGCGAGGCTGACGGCATGGACGCACACGGGGGCCGCCGCAGCCAGGCGGAGCGGGACGCGGCGACGGTCGAGATCGGCTACGCGCTGGTGAGCGCCGGGTTCGCGGCGGCCGTGCTGTTCGGGGCCGTGGCCGGGCCCGCGCTGCTCTTCGACCTGCCCGGCCCGCTGTCCACGGTGCTGCTGCGGCTGGGCCTGGTGATCGCGCCGGTCGTGTTCCTGGCCCGGGTGGTCAGCGTGCTGACGCGCTTCCGGTGGCAGGCCCGGCCCGGCCGGTCCGATCGGATCAGCCCCGGCTCGTAGGCCGGCAGCCCGGCCCGGTCCCCGGCGGACGGTGTCCGCACAGGACAGCGCTGTGCCGGACCGCGCGAGCCCACCGTGCGGTGAGCGCACGGCACCCCCTCGAAGAGAGCCGTTCCCAAGCGAGACCGAGGGAGACGCCGACGGGCCGAAGACACCTCCACCGCGCCCCCCGGCAGCAAGGGACCCAGCCCGCCCCAGCCCCCGGAGACGGCTGCGGACACGGCGGGCGCCCGCAGCCCGAGGGGGCTCGACAGCCCGAGGGGGCTCGGCCGGACAGCCCGCGCGGCCGGAGAACCGCTCGGCCGAAAGGGGACCGCGACCGGAAAACCCCGCGCGCCCCGAGGGCGCGCGCCCACGACCGGAGAGTCCACTCGTCCGAAGGGCGCTCGGCCGGACAGCTGTGACTGAGCGCTTCAGTTGGCCACTGGGTGCTTCGGTTGGCCTCTCTGTCGCTCAGCCACGCGAACTGCTCTCACCTCTGCCTGCGGCCCGGAGAGCCGCACTTCCGCAGTCCATGCCGGGATGGATGCGTCGCAGGGAAATGTTCTTCCCCGGCGGCTGCTGGGCGTGTTGCTGCACGGACGTCGGTCCAGTCATCACTTGGCGTTGATCATGTACGCGGCGAGCGCGGCACCCCAGATGCCGCAGAGCATCACCACGAGGCGGGCTGTCCAGTTGTCGTGCTGTATCGCCATCCGGATCGTCCGCCAGAATTCCCTTCCCATCGCGCCTCCTCGGCATCGTCAGGGCATCTCTGGCCGATGACCAGTCGACTCACGCCACACTGCGCCCCAGCGCCCGAAAACGTCACACGCAGCGGTAAGAACTTTTCACGGAATACGAATCCGCTGCTCAGGATGGGCCACTGAACCGCTGAGGTCACCAGCAGACTCGGCCGTCGCGAGGTGGGTCGCGCCGAAACCGGTACTTCTCGACGCATCTGCAGCACAACCGTGTACGCGCACGGGTATGAACCGCGGGTCAGCAGGTACGCGCGCGGCTCGTCGGCCTGCCAACTATGACGCTCAGACTGGCCAACTGAAGCGCTCAGTCACAACAGCCTCGTCGGCGGACCGCACTCGCCACCGGCCCCGTACGCCCCTCACGAACCGACCGGCCCACGCCATACCCCCGGGACACTGCCGGTTGCCGTACCCGTTCACCCGCCGCGACCCCGGAACCACCGCCGGCCCCCGTACATCGCTCAGGAACCGGTCGGCTCCCCCACCACGTCCCCGGAAACCACCTGCCGGGCCCCGTACGCCCCTCAGGAACCGGCCGGCTCCTCCGTGGCCGGCTCCGCCGGCGGCGTGGGGCGGCGGTCGAGGGCGGTCAGGGCGCGCTGGGCGATGGGGCGGGAGCGGACGATCTCGGCCAGGGTGGTCGCGCCCTGGGTGATGTCCCGGAACGCCCGCCAGGCCGGGCGGAACCCGGTGAGCGCCGCGTGGAACAGGCCCGGGCGCCGCTCGAAGACGGTCGACAGCCGCTTGCCGACGCTCATCTCGACGCCGAGCCCCGCCTTGACCGCGAACGCGTAGTTCAGGGCCTGGCGCCGGGTGTCCACGGCGTCGTGCGCCTCCGCGATGCGGACCGCCCACTCCCCCGCCAGCCGGCCCGAGCGCAGCGCGAAGGAGATGCCCTCGCGCGTCCAGGGCTCCAGCAGGCCGGCCGCGTCGCCGCAGACCAGCACCCGGCCCCGGGACAGCGGCGAGTCGTCGGCGCGGCAGCGGGTCAGGTGCCCGGAGGAGAGGGACGGCTCGAACCCGGCGAGGCCCAGCCGGCCGATGAAGTCCTCCAGGTACCGCTTGGTGGCGGCCCCTTCGCCACGCGCGGAGATCACGCCGACGGTCAGCGTGTCGCCCTTCGGGAACACCCAGCCGTAACTGCCCGGCAGCGGCCCCCAGTCGATGAGGACGCGTCCCTTCCAGTCCTCGGCGACGGTCTCGGGCACGGGGATCTCCGCCTCCAGGCCGAGGTCGACCTGGTCGAGCTTCACGCCGACGTGGGCCCCTATCCGGCTGGCGCTGCCGTCGGCGCCGACGACGGCGCGGGCCAGCACCGTCTCCCCGCCCTGGAGGACGACGGCGACCGTGCGCCGGTCCGGCACCGCCGAGCCGTGCTGCTCGACCCGCTGGACCGTGACGCCCGTACGCAGCTCGGCGCCCGCCTTCTGGGCGTGTTCGACCAGCTGCTGGTCGAACTCGGCGCGGTCGACCAGGCCGAACAGCATCTGCTTGGAGCGGCGGGTGCGGGTGAAGCGGCCGTTGTGGGAGAACGTGACGGCATGCACCCGGTCCCGGAAGGGCAGTTCGAAGCCGGGTGGCAGCGCGTCGCGCGAGGGGCCGATGATGCCGCCGCCGCACGTCTTGTAGCGCGGCAGCTCGGCCTTCTCCAGCAACAGCACACGCCGTCCCGCGACCGCCGCTGCGTAGGCGGCCGACGCGCCCGCCGGGCCCGCGCCCACCACGACGACGTCCCACACCTGCTGCACGTCGTCCGCTGAAGAGTTCTCGCCGCTCACGATGGTCTACCGCTCCGCTCAAGCCGCTGCCAAGTGTCTGTCGCATCCTACGGCGGCCGTCCGCGCGATCCGCTGTGGGAGGATCGATGTACTCACCCCGTACGACGTCGCACCCACGAGGAGCGTGCCCCATGCCGTCGAATCCGGTCGCCGAGACCGTCGCCTCACTGCTGCCCCGGGCGAAGGCGGAGCTGGCCGAACTGGTCGCCTTCCGGTCGGTGGCGGACTTCTCGCAGTTCCCGAGGAGCGAGAGCGAGGCCGCCGCGGGCTGGGTCGCCGACGCGCTGCGGGGCGAGGGATTCACGGACGTGGCCGTGCTGGACACCCCCGACGGCACCCAGTCGGTGTACGGCTACCTGCCGGGCCCGGAGGGTGCCAAAACGGTCCTGCTGTACGCGCACTACGACGTGCAGCCCCCGCTGGACGAGGCCGGCTGGTCCACCCCGCCGTTCGAGCTGACCGAGCGCGACGGCCGCTGGTACGGCCGCGGGACCGCCGACTGCAAGGGCGGCTTCATCATGCACCTGCTCGCGCTGCGCGCCCTGAAGGCGAACGGCGGGGTCCCGGTGCACGTCAAGGTGATCGTCGAGGGCTCGGAGGAGCAGGGCACGGGCGGCCTGGAGCGGTACGCCGAGCAGCACCCCGAGTTGCTGGCGGCGGACACGATCGTCATCGGCGACGCGGGCAACTTCCGCGTCGGTCTGCCGACCGTGACCACCACCCTGCGCGGGATGACCCTGGTCCGGGTGCGCGTCGAGACCCTGGCCGGCAATCTGCACTCGGGCCAGTTCGGGGGTGCCGCCCCGGACGCGCTGGCCGCGCTGATCCGGGTGCTGGACTCGCTGCGCGGCGAGGACGGCTCCACCACCGTCGACGGCCTGGACGCCACGGCGCGGTGGGACGGCCTGGAGTACACCGAGGAGCAGTTCCGCGCGGACGCCAAGGTGCTGGACGGCGTGGAGCTGATCGGTGACGGCTCGGTCGCCGACCGCATCTGGGCCCGCCCGGCGGTCACCGTGCTCGGCATCGACTGCCCGCCGGTGGCCGGCGCCACCCCGTCGGTGCAGGCCGGCGCCGGTGCCCTGGTCAGCCTGCGGGTGCCGCCGGGCACGGACGCGGCGGAGGCCACCAAGCTGCTCCAGGCCCACCTGGAGGCGCACACCCCGTGGGGCGCCCGGGTCACCACCGAGCAGATCGGCCAGGGCCAGCCGTTCAGCGCCGACCCCTCCAGCCCCGCCTACCAGGCGATGGCCGAGGCGATGGCGGTGGCCTACCCGGGCCGGACCATGAGCTACGCCGGTCAGGGCGGCTCCATCCCGCTGTGCAACACCCTCGCCGGGCTGTACCCGCGGGCGGAGATCCTGCTCATCGGGCTGAGCGAGCCGGAGGCGCGGATCCACGCGGTCGACGAGAGCGTGTCCCCCGAGGAGTTGGAGCGGCTGTCCGTCGCCGAGGCGCTGTTCCTGCGCAATTACGCGGCGGGCTGACCCCTTCTGCCCAGGGCAGAGGGCCCTCGCCCGCGGGCGGGGGCCCTCCGTACGGTCGGCGCATGGACGTCATCGAACTGCTGCCCCGGCTGCACCTGTTCCGCTTCCCCGTCGGCCAGGCGTACCTCTGGCGCGACGACGAGGAGCTGACCCTGATCGACGCGGGCCCGATCGGCGCCGGGCGGCCGATCGCCGACGCGGTCACCTCGCTGGGGCACTCGCCCGGGGACGTACGACGCGTCGTGCTCACCCACTTCCACGAGGACCACGTCGGCGGGGCGGCCGAGTTCGCCGCGCTGAGCGGGGCCGAGGTGCTGGCGCACCGCCTGGACGCACCGTTCGTCCGCGGGGAGCGGCCGGGGCCGCCGCCGCGGACGGAGGACTGGGAGCGGCCCCTGCACGCGGCGGCGCTCGCGCAGTTGCCGCCGGGGCCCCCGGAGCCGCCGGCCTCGCTGACCGAGCTGTCCGACGGGGACGTGCTCGGTTTCGGCGGCGGCGCCCGGGTGGTGCACGTCCCGGGGCACACCGACGGCAGCATCGCGGTGTTCCTGCCCGCGTACGGCGTGCTGTTCACCGGGGACACGGTGGCGGCGGCGCCGGACGACGGGACGCCGGTCCCCGGGGTGTTCAACCTGGACCGCGGGCAACTCCTCGCCTCGATACGGCGGATGGCGGAGCTGGGCGCGGAGGTCGCCTGCTTCGGGCACGGCGACCCGGTGCTGTCCGGCGCCTCCGCCGTGCTCCGCTCGCTGGGCCGAGGCGCGCGGCGGGGTCAGCCGACCGGCACCCCCGCCTCCAGGTAGAGCGCGCTGCCCCGTTCCCGGGCGCGCAGCGCCCAGCGCAGCCGCTCGTAGCGGACCGGGGGCAGCATCGCGGCGGCCTCCTGTTCGGTGGCGAACCGCCAGGCGCGCAGCTCGGGTCCGGGCAGCAGCACCCGGGACGCCTCGCCGGGTGCGAGCCGGCCGCCGTCGAAGATCAGCCGCAGCCCTCCGTAGCCGGGCGGGGCGGGCCGTTCCCAGTCCACGACCAGCAGCCGGGGCACCTCCCGCAGGTGTATCCCGGTCTCCTCGGCGACCTCGCGCATCCCGGCGCGGGCCGGTGCCTCGCCGCGTTCCACCACACCGCCGGGGAACTCCCAGCCGGGCTTGTAGGTGGGGTCGACGAGCAGCACCCGGTCGTGCTCGTCGAAGAGCAGTACCCCGGCGGCGAGCGTCTCGGCGGTCGGCTCGGGGGTCTGCACGATGTCGCAGGCGGGGACGGCGCCGTTGCCGACGGCCTCGGCGATGCGGACGGCGCTCTCGTACGGGGTGAGGGCGCTGGTGTCCAGCGGGTGGGCGTCGGCGGTGAGCCAGGAGGCGAGCGCGGCGCGGTAGGGCTCGATGTGGTCGTAGCACCACTGCCGGATGCGTATCTCGCCGTCGGGAGTCTCGGGCGGGATCTCCCGGCCGGCTATCCGCTCCCGCAGGATCGTTTCGGTGGGGGCGAGGAGCAGATGGTGCACCGGGATCCGACGGGCGGCGAGACCGCCGAAGATCTCGTCGCGGTACTCCTGGCGGAGCAGGGTCATCGGCACCACGAGGGTGCCGCCCAGCTCGGCGAGCATCGCGGCGGCCGTGTCGACCACGAGCCGGCGCCAGATCGGCAGGTCCTGGAAGTCGCCGGCCTCGGCGAGGCGCTTGGGTGGCAGCAGGTGCGTGAGTGCCCCGCCGATGATCTCGGGGTCGAAGAGCGCGCTGTTCGGGATCAGTTCGATCAGTTCACGTGCGGTCGTGGTCTTCCCCGCACCGAACGCGCCGTTGATCCAGACGACGGTCACGGACTCCCCCTCTTCTGTTGGCCCCCTGAGGATTGCCCGCTCCACCCTGCCATGGAAACCCCCCGCCGTTGAGGGCGCCTGTCCGCGGGCACACGGAAGTGCCGGTGTCCCCCGCGGCGGGGACACCGGCACGGACGCCCTTCGCGGCGGGTCAGTCGCGGTCGACGACGTTCTCGCCGAGGTCCAGGCTGTGGTCGGCGACGAGGTCACCGACCTCGTCCACCGTGTCCGAGACGTCGAGCGGCCGGTCGACTGCCGCGTGGGAGGGGGTGACGGCCGCCACGACGAAACCGGCGGCGAGGGTGGCGATGGCGAGCATGCTGCGCTTCTTCATGCGCTGATCAACTGCGCGGACGGGCCGCGGGTCACGCGGACCGCGGGGCTTTTCCTCCGTCGACCGCCGCCCCGGAGCGGGGCATCCGCAGCGGCCCGAACACGTCCGAACAATGCCACGCCCGGCCTGAACGCATCTTCCGACACACTCCCACACGTCCTACCATGAGCGCGCTTTCATGACGCGTACATGCCGTCATTCGCCGTCGCGAGTGGGGAGGAACGTCGACGATGCGTCACCCGCACAGCCGCACGACCCGTTTCCGAGTGGCCGGAGCGCTCAGCGCCGGACTGCTGTGCGCGACGGGCCTCGCCACCCCGGCCCCGGCGGCCCCGGCGCCACCCCCTGCGGCGCGCGCCGCGTCCGCCGCCCTGGACGACGGCCTCGCCCGCACCCCGCCCATGGGCTTCAACAACTGGAACTCCACCTACTGCCGGGCGGAGTTCAACGAGGGCATGGTCAAGGGCATCGCGGACCTGTTCGTGGAGAAGGGTCTGAAGGAGGCCGGCTACCAGTACGTCAACCTGGACGACTGCTGGGCCCTGCCCCAGCGCGACGCGAACGGCCGGCTGGTGCCCGACCCCGCGCGCTTCCCGAACGGCATCAAGGCGGTCGCGGACTACGTGCACGCCAAGGGGCTTAAACTCGGCATCTACACCAGTGCCGGCACCAGGACCTGTGACAGCGTGGGCCTTCCGGGCGCCCTGGGCCACGAGTACGAGGACGCGCGGCAGTTCGCCGACTGGGGCGTGGACTACCTGAAGTACGACAACTGCAACAACCAGGGCGTGGACGCCAGGCAGCGCTACCGGACCATGCGCGACGCGCTCCGGGCGACCGGCCGGCCCATCGTCTACAGCATCTGCGAATGGGGCGAGAACAGGCCCTGGGAGTGGGCCGCGGACGTCGGCCACCTGTGGCGGACCACCGGCGACATCAGGGACAACTGGCCCTCCATGCTGTCGATCCTGAAGCAGAACCTCCCCCTCGCCCCCTACGCCGGCCCCGGCCACTGGAACGACCCCGACATGCTGGAGGTCGGCAACGGCGGCATGACGGACACCGAGTACCGCTCGCACTTCTCGCTCTGGTCGGTCATGGCCGCCCCGCTGCTCATCGGCACCGACCTGCGCAAGACCACCCAGGAGACCTACGACATCCTGGGCAACAAGGAGGTCGTCGCCGTCGACCAGGACCCGCTCGGCAGGCAGGGCACGGTGGTGTCCTCCGCGGGCGGACGCTGGGTCGTCGCCAAGGAGATGGCGGACGGCAGCCGCGCGGTGGCCCTCTTCAACGAGTCCGGCACCGCCCAGCGGATCGCCACCAGCGCGGGCGCGGTCGGCCTGCCGCGGGCGGACGGCTATGCCGTACGCGACCTGTGGCAGCACCGCACGTTCAACACCGCCGGCACCCTCGCCGCCACCGTCCCGGCCCACGGCACGGTCCTGCTGCGCGTAGCGGCCGACCCGCGCTGGGCCGCCCATCCGCCCGCCGTCGACCTGGGCCTGGACGGCGGCCTGCTGCTGACGGCGGCCACCCCGGTGACCCTGACCAGCACCGTCACCGATCTCGGGGGCACACCCGCGCGCCGTGTGTCCGTGGCGCTGACCGGCCCGGCCGGCTGGACCGTACGGGCTGCCTCGGCGACCTCGGCCGCCGCCCTCCCCACCGGCGGGACCCTGCGCACCGGCTGGCGGCTGACCGTCCCGGCCGGCACCCCCGCGGGCTCCTACGGCCTGACGCTGCGGGCCAGTTACCGGTCGCCGTCCGGCACACCGGTCACCAGCACCGTCCCGCTGACCGCGTCCGTGGTCGTGCCGCCGCCGTCCGGGACCTCGTACCTCAGCGATCTGCCCTGGTTGTCGGCCACGAACGGCTGGGGACCGGTGGAGCGCGACACCAGCAACGGGGAGAGCGCCGCGGGCGACGGCCGCCCGCTGACCGTCGGCGGCACCGTGTACCACAAGGGGCTCGGTGTGCACGCGCCCTCTGACCTCGCCTTCTACACCGGCGGGGCCTGCGAGGAGGTCACCGCGTCCGTCGGCGTGGACGACGAGAAGGGCGCCAAGGGCAGCGTCGCCTTCGAGATCCTGGCGGACGACACCCGGGCCGCCGCCACCGGCGTCCTCACCAACGCGCGGCCCGCCCAGCCGCTCACCGCCGACGTCACCGGCGCCCAGGTGGTCCGGCTCGTCGTCACCGACGGCGGCGACGGCACCGACTCCGACCACGCCGACTGGGCGGACGCACGGCTGAGCTGCTGAGCCGCCCGGTGGGCCGGCCGGCGCGGGACCGGGTCCATGGCCGGCGGCCCGGTGCCCTCGGCCCGCGCGCCGGGCCGCCGGCCGTCCCGGCGTCGGCGGCCGGTCCCCGCGAGGGGCCTCAGCGGCCGGCCGCGGCCGCGTCCGGGGCCCGCGTCAGGGCCGCCGCGGCGGCGCCGACCAGACCGGCGTCGGTGCCCGTCCGGGCGGGCACGACGGTCAGCCGTCGCACGAAGGAGAGGGTCGCGTAGTCGGTGAGGGCCTTGCGCAGCGGGGTGAACAGGATCTCGCCCGCCTTGCCGACCCCGCCGCCGATCACCGCGATGTCGATCTCGACCAGGGTCGCGGTGGCCGCGATCCCGGCGGCCAGTGCCTGCGCCGCCCGCTCGAAGGAGGCGACGGCGACCGGGTCGCCCGCGCGGGCCGCGGCGGCCACCGCGGCGGCCGAGGTGTCGCCGTCGGGGCCGGGGCGCCAGCCCTGCTCCAGCGCCCGCCGGGCGATGTTGGGGCCGCTGGCGATGCGCTCCACACAGCCGCGCGCCCCGCACGGACAGGGGTCGCCGTCGAGGTCGACGCTGATATGGCCGATGTGCCCGGCGTTGCCGGTGGGACCCGGGTGCAGCCGCCCGCCGAGGACCAGGCCGCCGCCGACGCCGGTGGAGACCACCATGCACAGCGCGTTGTCATGGCCCCGCGCGGCGCCCTGCCAGTGCTCCGCCGCCGTGATCGCGACCCCGTCGCCGATCAGCTCGACCGGCAGCCCCCCGGTGGCCGCACGCACCCGGTCGACCAGCGGGAACTCCCGCCAGCCCGGCACGTTCACCGGGCTGACGGTGCCCGCCGAGGCGTCCACCGGACCGGCGCTGCCGATGCCGACCGCGCCGGCGCGCTCCCACAGGGGCGACCCGGTCAGTTCGCCGAGCACCTCCTCCACGGCCCGCATGACCGTTTCGCCGTCCTGCCGGGCGGGCGTGGGGCGCTGGGCGCGGACCAGGAGCCGTCCGGCGCCGTCCACCAGCGCGCCGGCGATCTTGGTGCCGCCGATGTCCAGGGCCGCCACGAGGTCGGTGTGCATCAGAGTCAGAACTCCCCGTCGAAAGCTTGAAAACCAGAAGGACGCAGGGCCGGTCGTGCGGTGGGGACGCGGGCCGGAGACAGCGGTGGTCAGTCTCTCTCGCTTCTGACAACGTTGTCCAGGCTCTATGCTCGACGCCACATCCTCATACAAGCCCACGGATGTCACACTCTCGTGGGCCGGACGGGCGGCAGACAGCCGACGGAAACCGCCGACAGAGCCGACAGACAGGACAGCGCACCGTGCCCGAGACCACCCGCCGCGCAGACCGCCCCACCGGGAACCGGTACGGCAACCGCCCGACGATGAAGGACGTGGCGGCCCGGGCCGGTGTCGGGCTGAAGACGGTCTCCCGCGTGGTCAACGGCGAGCCCGGGGTCACCCCGGACACCGAGCGGCGGGTGCAGGAGGCGATCGACGCGCTCGGCTTCCGCCGCAACGACAGCGCGCGGGTCCTGCGCAAGGGGCGGACCGCGAGCATCGGGCTGGTCCTGGAGGATCTCGCGGACCCGTTCTACGGCCCGCTCAGCCGCGCCGTGGAGGAGGTGGCCCGCGCCCACGGCGCGCTGCTGATCAACGGCTCCAGCGCCGAGGACCCCGAGCGCGAGCAGGAGCTGGCGCTGGCGCTGTGCGCGCGCCGCGTGGACGGACTGGTGGTGATCCCGGCCGGGGACGACCACCGGTACCTGGAACCGGAGATCCGGGCGGGGGTGGCGACCGTGTTCGTGGACCGGCCGGCCGGCCGGATCGACGCCGACGTGGTCCTGTCCGACAACTACGGCGGGGCCCGCGACGGCGTCGCCCACCTCATCGCGCACGGCCACCGGCGGATCGGGTTCATCGGCGACATGCCCCGGATCCACACGGCCGCGGAACGGCTGCGCGGCTACCGGGCGGCTATGGAGGACGCCGGGACAACCGTCGAGGAGCGCTGGATCTCCCTGGGCGCCACCAACCCGGAGCGGGTGCGCCGGGCGGCGGAGGAGATGCTGGCCGGCCCCGACCCCGTGACCGCGGTCTTCGCCGGCAACAACCGGGTGACGGTCACCGTCGTCCGGGTCCTGGCCGAGCGGTCCCGCCGGGTCGCGCTCGTCGGCTTCGACGACTTCGAGCTGGCCGATCTGCTCCAGCCGGGGGTCACGGTCGTGGCCCAGGACTCGGCGGCCCTCGGCCGCACTGCCGCCGAACGCCTTTTCCGCCAGCTGGACGGCACCCTCCTCGCCCCGGAACGCACCACACTCCCGACCCGCCTCATCACCCGGGGCTCGGGAGAATTGCCCCCGGCGGACTGAACGGGCCGCGCGGGGCGGCGCCGGCTCCCGGACCGCACGGCGATCGGGTGGGTCCGCCGCGAGACGTACGCACGGCGGAGCCGGACCGGACTCCGCGGCGGGGCCGGTGCGGAAGAACGCGGCGCGGAGTCCGCGGGAGCCCTGACCGGCCGGTGTTGAAGGCGCACGAGGGGCCGGGGGCATCGGCGGAAGCGCCGGCCGTGCCCGCCGTCGCCCTTGCCGACGGCGGGCACGGCGGCCACCGCCGACAGGGCGGGGCCGCGGGGGGCCGCGGGGGGGTGCGGGAGTCCCGTGGCGGCCCTGCGGGCGGAGCAAGGCGCGCGGCGCCGGACCGGGGGCCGACGAGCGGATCCAGCGGGGGCCGGCGGACCGCATCTCCGGGCCGTAGCCGCGTCCCAGGCGCTCCGCGGTGCCTTCGCGGGTCAGCCACCTCCCCACCGCACCGCGCCGGGCACCCTTCGACCGGCCGGTCCGCGCGCGCCCGGTACCCGGCGCCCCCTCCCGGAGGCGCCGGAGGCCGAGGGGGGACTACTGCGCGGCGGCCGTCAGGTCGCCGCGGCGGGGGGACGCGAAGGCCTCCAGGCCGGCGCGGGTCAGGCCGGTGAGGCGGGCCACCTCGGCGATGTCCAGGGCGCCGCAGTCCAGGCCGCGCAGCAGGTAGCCGCTGAGCGCCTTGGCGGTGGCGGGCTCGTCCATGACGTCGCCGCCGGCCCGGTTGGCGTACCGGGCGAGGCGGGCCGCGGCCTGCTCGAAGCCCTCGCGGTAGAAGGCGAAGACGGCCGCGTAGCGGGTGGGGATGTGCCCGGGGTGCATGTCCCAGCCCTGGTAGTAGGCACGGGCCAGGGCCCGCCGGGTCAGGCCGTAGTGGAGGCGCCAGGCGTCGTGGACCTTCGCCGTCGGGCCGACGGGCAGGACGTTCGTGGAGCCGTCCGAGACGCGGACACCGGTGCCGGCCGCCGCGACCTGCATGACCGCCTTGGCGTGGTCGGCGGCCGGGTGGTCGCTGGCCTGGTAGGCGGCGGAGACGCCGAGGCAGGCGCTGTAGTCGAAGGTGCCGTAGTGCAGCCCGGTGGCGCGGCCCTCGGCGGCCTGGATCATGCGGGCGACCGTGGCGGTGCCGTCGGTGGCCAGGATGGACTGGCTGGTCTCGATCTGGATCTCGAAGCCCAGGCGCCCGGCGTCCAGGCCGTGCGCCTTCTCGAAGGCCTCCAGCAGCCGGGCGAAGGCGCTGACCTGCTCGGGGTAGGTCACCTTGGGCAGGGTGAGGACCAGGCCCTCGGGCAGACCGCCGGCCTCCATCAGGCCGGTGAGGAAGACGTCGAGGGTGCGGATGCCCCGGTCCCGTACGGCGGCCTCCATGCACTTCATGCGGATGCCCATGTAGGGCGCGGCCGTGCCGTCCCGGTACGCCTCGGCGATCAGGCGGGCGGCGCGGGCGGCCGTCGCGTCCTCCTCCGCGTCGGGGCGGGGGCCGTAGCCGTCCTCGAAGTCGACGCGCAGGTCCTCGATGGGCTCGCGCTCCAGCTTGGCCCGGACGCGGGAGTGGACCGGCTCGGCCAGCTCGTCCGACAGGCCGAGCACGGCCGCGAAGGAGGCGGCGTCCGGGGCGTGTTCGTCGAGCGCCGCGAGCGCCTGGTCGCCCCAGGAGCGGATGGTGTCGGCGGCGAAGGCGTCGCCGGGGACGTACACGGTGTGGACGGGCTGCCGGGTGCCCGGGTCCCCGGGGTAGCGGCGGTCCAGCTCCGCGTCGACCGGTGCGAGGGAAGCGCTGATCTCCTCGCTGACCGCGCCCGCGAGGCTCGTCGCCACCTTCTCCTGCTGACCCATCCCACACCCTCCAACTTTTCCGCTCTATGGAATCAACAATCCGTATAGTGAAGCTATCTGGCAACCTTCCCGCTGGTCAACACCGCATCGTGCGGGCTCGGCACCAGGATCTCGACATGGTCGCCGCCATCTGGCACCGTGCCGGAGCCACCGCCCGCCGGCGACGAGCCGCCCGGAAGCCGCAGCCCGAGGAGCACCCGTGCCGAGGAGCCACAGCCGAATCCCGCGCCGCCGGGGCCTGAAGGCGGCACTGGCCGCCGCGGTCCCCCTGGCCCTGCCCAGTAGAGCACCCGCGGGCCCCACCGCGGCGGGTGCGGGGCACCGCGTCCCGCTCCGCGTGATGTCGTTCAACCTCCGCTACGCGAGCACCGCCGAGCCGCACAGCTGGTCCGCCCGCCGCCCCGTGACGCGCGCCCTGCTGCACCGGGAGCGCCCGCACGTCATCGGCACCCAGGAGGGCCTCTACCAGCAGTTGCGCGACATCGAGACCGACCTCGGGACCGTGTACGACTGGATCGGCACCGGGCGCGCGGGCGGCAGCCGCGGCGAGTTCGCGGCGGTCTTCTACGACACGCGCCGGCTCGCTCCCCTGGAGTACGACCACTTCTGGCTCTCCGGCACGCCGGACGTGATCGGGTCCAACACCTGGGGCGGCGGTTCCGTCCGGATGGCGACCTGGGTCCGGTTCCGGGACCTGCTCTGCGGCGGCCGGGAGTTCTGCGTGCTGAACACCCACCTCGACAACCGCAGCCAGTACGCACGCGTGCGGGCCGCCGCTCTGATCGTCCGGCGCGCCGCCGGGCTCGGCCGCTCGCACCCGCTCGTCGTCACCGGCGACTTCAACGTGCCCGCCCACAGGAACCCGGTCTACGACACGATGCTGGGCGCGGGTCTGGCCGACACCTGGGACACGGCGGCCCGGCGGAGCGAGCTGTACGGGACCTTCCATGGTTACCGGCCGCCCGCGCCGGGCGGCGACCGCATCGACTGGATCCTCGCCACGCCCGGTGTCACGGTGCACGAGGCCCGGATCAGCACCTTCTCTGCGCACGGGCAGTACCCGAGCGACCACCTGCCGGTGCAGGTCTCCCTCACGCTGGGATGAGCCGAGGCCCCCGTGACCGTCGGCGCGGTCACGGGGGCCTCGTACAGCGGGTGGGGGGATCAGCCCTTGCGGGTCTTGATCTCCTCGGTCAGCTGCGGCACGACGTCGAACAGGTCGCCGACCACGCCGTAGTCGACCAGCTCGAAGATCGGGGCCTCTT